>CAYUCK010000011.1:0-22627 GCA_964443335.1 uncultured Gammaproteobacteria bacterium
CTGTCAACTGTTCACACTGACAAAGAGCATTTTGGCAGCATTAAAAAATATCATCTTGAAAAAAGAAAAATTATTGAAAAACTCACAAAAAATGACTTTGCCATTTTAAATTATGATGATGAGAATGTCAGAAAAATGGCTGGCTTTACCAAAGCAAAAGTGATTTTTTATGGATCAGATAAAAATCATTGTCAGTTTTATTTTGATAAAAACTCAATCAAAGTCTCATTTGAGGGAACAAGCTTTAAACTAGACTCAACTGATTTAAACCGCCCCCAACTTGTTTCAACAAAACTCATTGGTCTTCATTATCCATATAATATCACAGCTGCTTATGCTATTTTAAAAATTCTTTTTCCCAAAAAAACCGATCTTAACTCAATTTTTTTAAAAACAATGTTAAAACTTAAACCACTTAGAGGACGAATGAATGTTGAAAAAGGGCCAAAACAAACAATTATTTTAAACGATTCACTTCGCGCCAACCCAAAATCAACCGATGAGGGAATTAAAACTTTTTATTCAATAAAATACAATCAAGGGAAAAAAATTGCCATATTAGGAGTTATGGGTGAGCTTTATGATCCAATATCGGAGCACAAAAAAACTGCAAAAACTTTGCTTCGGTACCCACCCGATATTGTTATTGGAGTAGGGGAATACAGAAAATATACAATTGACCAGTTAATAAAACTTGGTTTTCCAAAAAACAAAGCTTTTTTTTCTAAAGATGTTTTTCAGGCGGCAGAAATTTTAAAAAAAATTATCAAACCTAGAGATTTTCTTTATTTAAAAAGCTCACTTCTTCGCAATCTTTGGCGAATAATTAAAATCTTAAATGATCAAAAAATCTGCTGTAACGCCGAGCTTTGCCCATATGAGCATTGTCAATTTTAAACGTTTATTGAATTTCTTCCAATTGATCAAGTTTTTCAAAATTATATCTTATCCAATATTGATGATCTTCTATAATTTTCTTGAATAAATTAATTAATTTTTTATTTTTGATATTTTTTATAAAAAACTCCATATTTTCAATCACTCTCATTGAAGAAATTATTCTTTCATTATATTCTTTAATCTTTCCTTCTATTAAAATATCTTTGTGTTTTTTAAATTTAAATTTATTAAGGAAATTTAAAATAAATAACCTTAATGAAACTTTATTATCAATAATTACTCCTTTTTCATTAATTACTCGATTTGCATATTTTTCCGGATAAAATAAAGCATCAACTTGTAAATCTAACTCAGTAATGAATTTGTTAAATGAAATATAGTCTATTTTTTTATTTTTATAAGCGTCAGAAAAGGATTTTCTTTCTATTTCAGCTCCAAAATAATGTAAAGCTTTATAAATATCATAATTATTAGAAATTAAAATATTTTTCAAATAATCATTAATTTTATTTTCTAAAATTCTATTTCATTAGTAACTAATTTATTTTTTTATTTAGGAAAGTATTTCTTATCATAAAATAAATAGTTTAATTTTCTTAGTAGTTCATTTAACTTTTCAAATTTATTTCTAAGTAAATATATTTTTGAATAGAAAGACTTTTCATACTTTTTGATTAAAAAAAACACAATAAATGGATTAAATAAATTAGTAAAAATAAAAGCATAAACTGTGAAGTTATAAAAATCATTTTTTATAGTTAAAATAATCAGATAATTGATTAACTAAAATCAAAGGTATCAAACCTCTTAAACCACCAAAATTAATAATATGCTGCCATGATGGATAAACATCTGGTTCATCATAAAAAAATTTATTTTTATTAGTTATATAAAAATTCAAATAAACTGTAACTGATCTTGAAATCAAAATAATTAAAATAATTTTTAAAAAATCATTAATTTTAAAGTATATCTCTGATAGATTAGTATTTAAGCCGATGACTGAAAAAAAATAAAGATTAATAAATAAAACAAAAAAAGAAAATAAATATTTATTTTTCTCAAATTTTTCTTTTCCAATGATCGGTAATGAAAAGTTACTATACAAAATACCGGCAAAAATCACAATGATTGGGCTAGACAAATTAAAAATTTTTTCTCCAAAAAGATAAAAAATTAGTGTTAATAAAAAAGTTAATAGATTAAATTAGGTGATTACTTTTAAAAATTTTAGTTATTAATATTAAAACAAATCCAAGGACAAGACCGCAGAAAACAGAAAGTATTATTTTGGTGACAAATAATTGACTAACTACTAAAGCAATTGATTGGTGTTTAATGTTATCAATAAATAAAAAGAGTAATAATTCAAAAAAAATTATTATCGTTGCATCATTTAACATACTTTCTCCCTCAATTAAAAGTTTCAATCGATGAGGAATTTTTAGATTATTAAAAATTGCTAAAACACCAATTGGATCAGTTGCTGAGATTAAAGTACCAAAAATTAATCCATAAATAAATTCAATTTTAAAAAAAATCATTAACATTAAAGCAACTATAACAGCATTAAAAATTAAAGCAATGGTTGCAAGAAAAGAAATAGTTTTAAATTGAATTCTAAAACGGTGAATATTTATATTAATTGCTGATTCAAAAAGAATAATTGGCAAAAATATATCGTAAACTAAATCAAAATTCGGCTTTAAAAATTGATTGTTAAAAAAATCTAATTTAAAAAAATTAATAAGCAAAAAAATAAGTAAGTAAAATGGATAAACGGGTAATTTACTTTTATCAAATAATTTATTAAGTAAGGAAAATGAAAAAGTAGTAAATAAAAAAAATATTAAGAAATATTCTAAAATTTCCATTATACAGAATTCCTCATGTAATTATGATTAAAAAAACAGAATTTTATTTTAAAATATAAATTAACAAAATTCAACAAAGAAAAAATAAATTTTAAAACTTAATAAAATATTTTAGAGTTTTTTATGAAAATAAAAATAAACTTAAAAAAAAATGAGAAAAAATTATTAGTTGTTTCTTTACCTGATTCAAATCACTACCAAAGAATATCGAATTTAAAAATAAATATAGGCAAAAAATATGAAATTATTAGAGATAAAAAATGGGGGAATAAAATTTTATTATTAGAAGAAAGCACTCAACTACCATCATTTACCTTTAATTTAAAATCTCACTCAATCAAAACTGAAATTAATCCAAAACTTAGTCTTAATTCATACTTAAAAATCAACATTCCAAAAATCTATCTTGCTCCCAATCGTTTTATTAATGGTGAAGATCCAAAAATAAAAAAACTCGCAAAAACTATTGTTGGCAAAGAAAAAAAATTAAAAAAAATTATTGAAAAACTTCATTATTTTACTTTAAGTTATTTAACCTACGGCAAACCAACCGATGGGCTTTATTCCTATAACCAAGCCCTAACTGAGAAAATTACTGACTGTGGCGGATTCTCAACTTTTTTAGCTTCACTTTTACAATCTCAGGGCATTCCTTGTCGCTTAGTGGTTGGGTTTATTGTCTCAAATAATATCTGGAAAAAAATTCTTTCAATGTTAGATGTTAGAAGTCTGATGTTTGACGATCTATTTATGCATGCGTGGCTTGAGATACTTTTACCTGATGGTTCATGGCTTCCTCTTGATCCATCAATTGAATGGCGAAGAGATAGAGGATTATCCAGACGTCAAGGTGGCTTTGGTCATATTCCATCTGATAGACTAGTTACCTCTTTTGGTTGTGATTTTAAAATCAAAATAAATAACAAAAATTATCAAATAGATTTATTGCAAAAACCAAATTTATTAAATAAAGTGTTAGAAGTTAAATGTTAGATGTTAAATGATTAATCTCAACTTTGGTCCAAATGAGAATCTTTCCGATGCTTGGCTTTCTTTTAAACTAATATTTCAGCCATGGCGCTGGATTAAGGGAAAAGAAATAAACTTTATTAAAAATAAAATCTTAAAAACATCTCTCAATCTGCCAAGTTCCAAGCTTGATATTTCCTTATTTTTAACCGGTCGCAGTGCTTTGTATAACCTTTTAAAATCCCTAGATCTTAAACCTGGCGATGAAGTTCTGGTTCAAGCTTTTACTTGCTCTGCAGTTGTTTTGCCTATTATAGCCCTAAACTTAAAACCAATATTTGTTGATATTGAAAATTACTCTTTTTCAATAAATCCTATAGACTTAGAAAAAAAGTTGTCAAAAAAATCCAAAGTCATAATTCTCCAGCATACTTTCGGCATCACACCAGACCAAAAAGATAAAGTTATTTCTGTTATCAAACAACATAATTTAGTGCTAATTGAGGATATATCGCACGGAATAAATATATCAAATATTAACTATCAAAAATCAAAAATAAAAAATCATTTTTATTTACTTTCCTTTGGAAGATCAAAAAGCCTTTCTTCTGTTTTTGGCGGAGCAGTCGTTGGCAGTAATAAAAAAATTACCAAAAAACTAAAAAACATGACACTAACACCACCCTCCTATAGTACTATCTTCAAACTCCTGTTTTATAAACCTATAGTTTTTTTAGTAAAATTAACTTATAGTTTACATTTAGGAAAACTTATTCATTTTTTAGCCAATAAACTTCATCTTCTAACCAACGAGATAAGTCAAAAAGAGAAGCAATGTAACTTTGATAACTTTTTTAATCACTCATATCCTAACGCATTAGCGATTTTACTTATTAATCAGTTTCAACGCTTCAAATCAATCCAAAAACAAAGAAAAGAAATCGTTAATTTTTATGAAAAAACTTTTAAAAATCAATCTCAATTAAAGCTATATAATCAATCTTTAATCAGATATCCACTTTTGGTCAAAAACCCTTCAAAAATCATTGAAAAAATGGCTAAAAAAGGCGTTTTTTTAGGCAGCTGGTACAACTGGCCAATTGCCCCATATGGTTTTCCTCTTGAAAAAGTAGGGTATAGGTGGGGTAGTTGCCCTCAAGCTGAAAAAATCTGTAAAAAAATTATTAATTTACCAACTAATGTTGATATAAAACAAGCAAAAAAAATAATAAAATTATTAAAAAATTTTCTAAATCAACCAAAATAATCATTGGTGGCATGTTTAGCACGGATGTGTTTTGCTAATCTTTCATTATTTTCATCAATACAAAATCCTAATGTTTGGGTTGGAAATCTTTCAACTTCAATACCTGAATTTTTTAATGCTTCTAATTTTCTTCTATTGTCAGTGTTCAAAATAACACCTTCTATACCTAAATTAATAAGAAGTTCTCTAAGAAATTTTCCAATAATTCCATAATCTCTTATGTCATATGAATCACCATTAAAAAATTCTCTTGCTGCACTAATTGTATCAAGACCACCCCTTTTAAGTTCCTCTGTTTTCATTTTTGTTACCATGCCCCAACCACGACCATCTTGAATTGGTAAATGAAAAACCAAAAAACCATTTTCTATAGCTCGCAGAAATTGTGATCGACAATCACAACCACCATCATCATAAACCTGACCAATTTGACACCCTGAATCTATCCTTATTAGTAATTTTTTTCCAATAAAATCGTTAAAATCTCGATCTTTTGAAAAAATTTGAAAAAAAGGAAATTTACTTGCTAAATCTTTTTCTAACACATCCCAAATAATGTAATTACCAATTCGCCTTTCTCTCAAAAGAAAATTGCCTTGTTCTTCCATCATACTAGATTGTAAATTATAATAATATAAATATCTTTCTAAATCATTTTTCTTATAATCAATTTCTAAATTCAAAAATCTAGATAAAGCATCAATGATTTTTTTAAATTCTTCCATATTTGCAGTACCTCTTCTATCTGGAAAAATTGGGAAATATAATTGATTAGGGTTAACTCTAATTAAAAAACTATTTTTTATAATTGGTGCAGGCTCTAATCCTAATTTATATTCATCATCAGGCACAAAATCTAACTTCACACCTGTATTATTAGGATTTCCAAATTTAACAAAATCAAAATTAACCAAACGATAATTAAATAAATTTGTTTTTATCTCAATAGAATACAACCAAGAATATTCAATTCCATATCTTCTTAAATCCAGAGGACCTCCATGAAATTGTCTAAAAAGAAAAAAATCACCATTAATTCTGTCTCTCTTTTCTTCTAATAATAAATGAGATAGTCTTCTACTAAAATCTGGATTCTCAGAGATTCTTAAAAAAAACGCTCGAATTGACTACTCATTTTATTTTTTTATAAAAAATTTAATTTTAATAGTCTATAATTATATATGAAATATGCCTTGTAAAATCAATCAAAAACTCCTAAAAATAATAAACAAAAAAAACACAAAATTAATTATTGGTTTAGATGTTGATATTAATAAATTGCCTAAAATTTTTAAAAAAGATGAAAAAAACGTCTTTTTGTATTCAAAAAATATTATTGATTCAACTATCGATCATGTAATAGGTTACAAAATAAACAATTCTTTTTATGAAGCATTGGGTAAAAATGGAATCGATTTAATTTATAAAATAAATCAATACATAAAAAACAAATCCAATGACATACTAATATTTGCTGACACTAAAAGAGCTGAGATAGGCGAAGGAGTAGAAAATTTTAAAAAATTTTATTTTGATTATCTAAACTTTGATTACTTAATGCTTGTTCCTTGGTTTGGTTCTGATTCTTTTCAACCATTTATTAATTTAAAAAACAAAGGAATATCAATTTATTTACATGATAGCAATCCTTCAGCTTATGAAATCCAAGATCTCAAATTAAAAAATAACTTGCCTTTGTACTTAGAATTAATTAATTTTTATAAAAAAATTAAATTGATACCTTCAGATAATGTAATATTTGAATTAGGAGCTACATATCTAAATCAATTAAAACTATCAAGAAAAATTCTTGGAAAAGATCAATTTATCTTAACAGCAGGTATTGGCAAACAAGGAGGAAAAATTGAAGATTTAAAGGGTCTTTTTGGAGAAAAAGAATCTTACTTAATTGTATCAATTTCAAGATCGATAATCTTTCCTGATGAAATCTACCACATTGATAATATAAAAAAAATTTTCCAAAAGATTAAAGAGAAAACCCTTTATTATAAAGAAAAAATTAATTTTTTATCTAAAAAATGAAAACAATATCCTTACCATTCAAAATTAAAAAAGACAAGTATCAAAAAAAAGGGGGAGGTTTCTCAAAAATTTTAGTTTTATTTTGTAAAAACTGCAAAAATAAAATCGGTTATTATCAAAAAGACGGCAATGGATGGCTAAAAAGATGTTATGTTGATAGATTGTATATGTTGCCAAACTTAATTCATCCTTATTTTTCTTTGAAAACGAGCTTTATTTGCTCAAACTGTGGTCTAATTTTAGGAAAGCCTTTGATATATCAAAAGGAGAACAGAGAAGCTTTTGAAATTAATCGAAAAAATTTAATAAGAAAAAAATTAATTAAAATTTAATTAAAATTTTTTTTAAATTTAAAATTTATTTTATTTAATTATAATATCAAACGACGTCTAAAAAAATTAGAAGTAGGAGAATTTAATAATTTAAAAATCAATCTTTATGTTCAAGATAGAACAAATGACAGACCAATCGCTTTGGCAAGATTTTTTTGATAAAAACTGTTTTTTCTCATTCCTGCATTCTTGGCAATGGGGAAAGCTTCAAGAACTTCTTGGCTATCAAATCTTGCGCTTGGGTATTTTTAATAAGAAAAACGATCTGGAGGCTATTTGCCAAGTAATAAAAATAAAAAGCAAAAGAGGTAGGTTTTTATTTGTGCCTCACGGACCAGTAATTAATAATCATCTAACATCTAACATCAAACATCAAACTTTAAAAATTCAATCCCTAATTACTCAATTACTCGATTACTTAATTAACCTTGCTAAAATCGAAGGCTTTGATTTTATAAGGATTGCTCCGATTCTAGAAGATAACGAGAAAAATAAACAAATTTTTAAACGCTTAGGTTTTAAAAATGCACCAATTTATATGAACGCTGAAACTACTTGGGAATTAGACTTATCAGATAAAACTGAAGATGACCTGCTGTCTCAAATGCGAAAAACCCATCGCTATTTGATTAAAAAAGCGATTCGAGAAGGTGTCAATATTGAAAAAACACTAGATCAAAAAGCTCTTAAGATCTTTTATAATCTTTACCAACAGACTGCCAAGCGAGAAAAATTTACACCATTTTCCCTAGAATTTATTAAAAAAGAATTAGAGACTTTTTCAAAATCTGGTAATGCTTTGATTTTTTTAGCAAAAATTAATTCTTTCTTAAAAGCCAAACTTCAACAAAATCAATCCAATAATCCAATCTTTCAAACTAACTCTGATTATTTGGCCTCATCAATCATAATTTTCACTAAAAACGCTGCCTTTTATCATCAAGGTGCCTCAATACATACCAAAATACCAGTCACTTATCTTCTACAATGGGAGGCAATAAAAGAAGCTAAAAGACGCGGCTGCAGATTTTATAATTTTTGGGGAGTTTATGATAAGCAAAGACCAAATCGCACTCCCAAATCCTGGCAAGGCTTAACTTTATTTAAAACCGGCTTTTCTGGCCAGATCCGGCGTTTTTTACCTACTCAAGACTATGTATTATCACCTAAATACTACCTAACCTGGCTTTTAGAAAAATATTTGATGATAAAAAGATTAGGATAATTTTAAGTATTTGAAATTTTTATAAGTAATTTTTTATTTTTTATCAATTAAATATAACTTAACTTTTTTTAATTAATAACTCTCACCCAACAATAAAGACCAAAGAGTAGAGGAGTATTTTAGATTTTTATAACAACCTAAAACTAATAATCGCAAGTATAGGAATACCTGTCAAAAGCTTGCAAAAAAATGAGTTATCTAAAAAGAGAATAAATATCAATTTTTACAAATTTTATTAAAAAATTATTAAAAAAAATTTTTAACAAATTTTAATTTTAGCACATAATAAAAATCCAAACTCTTCTCTTCTTACCACTCTCCAAAACATCGTAAAAGATACAATTTACGACGTTACATAGACTCATTTCTCCCAGTATTGATCTATTAAATTCTTGGGCCCCAAGTATTGATTAAAATTTTGCCAAGGATATTTAAAGAGGACAAAGCTTCCTACTTCTTTTTTTTATCAGCATTATTATTTATTTTAAATACATTTTTATCTTAACAATTTTTTGCTTATTTGAAGATTAATTAACTCTTCTCTGGACAACTTAAAATGATTGACGACTCTTATATTTTTTAGCTTGTTTTTATGCTCTAAAATTCATTTTTTGAGGCTAAAGTAATTAATAATAATTATCAAACAAACTAAAACAGTGACAATAGTAACAATTATGTTAATTTTAGATTGATATGACAATCTAAAATTATAAAATTGAGGCTAAAAATGTTATTGCTTAGTGGATTTAATAATTATTTTAGATTGTTACAACAATCTAAATAATTAATTTTGAGGCTAATTTTCTAAATTTATCCACATATCATCTCTATACTCTCTGGAGTATATCAACAATCTAAATAACTAAATTTAGCCTTGATTATGAAATGAATTTAAAGAAGATACTTGATTTACTTACTAATTTAATTTTAAAGTTAATTGAATCTAGAAAATATCCTATAGTTTTTTAACGTCTGTATAACTATCATTACTATAGGATATTTATTCACGTTCGTGAATTTTGCTCTACCCTCTTCCCTATTGCTTTGTGAAAAGTTTTTTAATTTATCGACAATAAACTTATCAGAAGAACAAAAATCCAGACAAAAATATATTCTCTAATTGTTTCTTTGAAAAGCTTTTTTTCAATATAATTGTAGATTATCCCGCCTAAGCTATAAAAAGTCGTTGCTAAAAATAATGCGATAATATTTGTTGGCATTGGCAAAAAACTTAAAAGGATCGCAATTTCACCCAATATCACTGCTGTAAAAAAAGCAAAATCAATTACTTCCTTCTCCAAATGTCTTTTTAATTTTATTGTCCAATAAAGATGTAGACTCACTAACCCTCCCCACAAGGCACCAATCAAACCGTTAACAAAAAAAATCATTTTTAAAGAAAATAAAATCTGAAAGAAAATGAGCGATAAAAAAGTCAAATAAAAAAAATTGATAGAAAAAGCAGCCCGATAAAGCTTTAAGTTCTTCTCTACTCCAACATTAAAAATATTTGAACACAAAAGCAAAGCATAATAGGAAATTCCATAAAAAATAATAAATGGCAACCGAGTCAGCCAACGAACAGGAAAAAGAAAATAAAATAAATAAAAAAGAACTGTCATGCTTATTGGCACAAAAAAAAGACCAAACCAGTCCATCTTTTCTATTTCTTCAAGTAAAGCAAAATAACTAGACAAAAAACTTAACAAAAAAAATAAAAAAATAAAGATTGGGGCTTGACTAAAATAAAAAAAAGTAGAAAATAAAAGCAAAAAACTCATAAAAAAAACAGCAATAATCAACCTCAATCTTTTAGGGATTTTTATCGCTTTTTTTTTAAAAAATTTAAACAATTTTTTAAAACCAAACATTTTATTTAAGGTTTGTAAAAACTTTTTGAACATCATCTAAATCATCTAAAGTCTCAACTAATTGAAGAATTTTTTCTAACTTTTCATCTTCATCAATGATCATTGGTGATTGAGGTTTAAAATCAACTTCAACACTGATGTATGGAATATTTGTTAAAATTTCTTTAATTTTACCTAGGTTTTCATATGGGATATAAAGATAAAATCTAGCCTCATCTTCCTCAATATCAAAAGCAGATATTTTTTCACTAATTTCAAAAATTTTTTCTTGACTTACTTGAAATTTATCAAAAACAACTTGACCGCATTTTTGAAACAAATAACTTACTGAGCCAACATTGCCCAGTTTTCCATCGTGACGATTTAAAATATTTTTTATCTCAGATAAAGTACGATTGGGATTGTCTGTATGAGCCATAATCATCAAAGCCACTCCATATGGCGCAAATCCCTCATAAACAACTTCTTTTAGCTGATCTTTTTGTGGACCTACACCCCGCTCAATTGCTCTTTTAATATTTTCTTTAGGCATATTAGAGGCATGAGCTTTTTCAATCGCTAATCTTAACTTAACATTGGCTTCAGGATCAGTAATTCCCCCACCCTCAATTACCGCCACAGTAATTTGACGAGAAAGTTTAGAAAAAATGTTGCTTTTGACTTTATCATTAGCTTCTTTTTTTCTTTTAATATTTGCCCATTTTGAATGTCCTGACATAGTTTTTTGTTTTTTTAATTTTTGATATTTAAATTTTGATATTTGATGTTTTTATATTATACTTGACTTTTGCTTTTTTTAAAATATACTAATCTTTAATCTATGACAAACATTGAAGAACTTGAACAATCAGCAATTGATGCCGCTATTGCAGCCAACTGGAAAAAGGCTATCGAAATCAACGAAAACATTATCAAACTTGATAATAAAAATATTGATGCTTATTTAAGATTAGGCTTTGCCTATTTACAAAATGGTAATTTAAAAAAAGCTAAAAAAGTATACACACAAGTTAAAAAAATTGAACCCAGCAACGTTTTGGCTAACGAACAATTAGAAAAAATTCAAGTCTTAGAGACAAAAAAAGCATCGATTAAACCAGTCAAAACAAACCTCGACCCATACACTTTTGCCGATGTTCCTGGAAAAACAAAAACTATTTCCTTGGTTAACTGTGGTCAAAAAACTACTCTTGCCAATCTTTTTATTGGGCAAAAAGTCAATCTTATTCCCAAAAAAAAACGAATTGAGGTGCGCACCGAAGACAAGGAATATATTGGCTGTCTTCCTGACGATTTATCAAAAAAGTTAACCATTTTTATTAAAGCAGGCAGTGTCTTTGATTGTTATATTAAAGAGGCAGATTTAAAAAATGTCACTGTTTTTATTAAAGAGATAAAAAAAGGCAAAAAAGTCCTACGTTACACTACATTTCCAACTGATAATCAAGGTGATCTTAAACAAATCATTGGCGAAGAAAACAAAGAAACAGAAGAAAACGAAGAGATCACTGATTATGATTTAGATCAATTAGCTGAATTGTTAACTAATAATGAAGAAAAAGAAGAATACATCTCATTTCAAACCAGCGACAATGATGATGAAATGGAAGAGTAATTTTACTAATGATAATGCTTTACTTCATTTTTAAAAAAAACAATCCTACCTTTAATTTTTCTTATTTTTAGTAAAGACTTTATCTCTTTTGGTAATTGAAAATCAGTCATTGATCTCCAAGCTAAGAGAAATGAAACAATAAAAATTATTATAAACCAAATAATCATAATATTAATTAACTGACCACTCTTTTTCTAGTGATCCCAATTTTAATATTATATCAGAAATGTCAGTCTCAGAAAACCTAAATTGGCAACCAAAATAACTGGCAAGAGCTAAGCTTGTCAATGTTTTTTGTTTGGAAATCACCTGACATTTATCAATTTTTTCTTTGTTTTGAAAACTAATATCCACCACTCTAATTCCCTCACCTGAAATAATCTTACTGATAAACTCAGCAGTAGAATAACTTTTAAAATAAATTATCTGAACTGTTTCTTGTGATTGCCGATAACTTTTTTTGTAAAAAAATCCTTGAAGTTTTTTAATTAAGCCTTCTTGTTCAATTAGTTTATCGTTAAGACTAATCAAACGAAAATTATTTTTATTTAAAGTTAAAATTTTAAAAGATAAAAATATTCTATCTAAAAAATTAGCATTGGAATTATGCCAAAAAACATCACTGATTTTGGGAAAAGTTAGTTCATTTTCCTCTTGGTAATAAATCTCAACTTTTTTTGGGTAAAAATAAAGATCAACAAAAGTCATCAAAGCTCCAGAGAAAGTTTTTTTATAAAGATCAGGTTTTTTTTCCAAATTTATCAATTTCCCTATTGCGCCAATCTTATAATACCTATATCCACCCGGTACAAGAATTTGACTTTTAGAAGAAAATCCAACTAAGTAATTGAGATCATTTTTAGAAAAAGAAATAAATCTTGACTTTGAAGAATAAAAAACAATGTTGATTCGATCTTGATTTTTTAAAAAAACAGAAGTTTTAATCTCTCTAACAAGAAAAACCATTAAAAAAAAACCGAAAAATCCTAAAAAATATATTTTTAATTGGGTCTTCTTAAGCATTTTAAACAATGCCATGATCAATTTTTAGTCGTTTAATTTTATTGACGATTTCCTCTTTTTCTAAACGATGAAGCATATAGATTTTTTTAATAATTGTCAAAGAAGCCTCAAACTCTGGTTGAACTACCAAATCAACTCCAACATCCTTCATTCTTATCTGATCTTTTCTTCGATGAACACGACTGATAGTAAAAATGTCTTTATTTAGTTTTTTAGCATTGATAATAATCGCTTCTTGGGTTTTTCTTTCAGGGACAGCCAAAATTAAAACTGCTGCCTCATCTACCTGGGCATAATCTAAGATATCAATATCTGATGGATCACCATAAATGATATTGACCCCTTCTTTTTTAGCTTTTTCTACAACATGACGATTATAATCAATGGCAATATAGGGAATATTGGCAATCATCAGTGATCGACCAATATAGCTGCCAATTCTGCCATATCCACAAATGACTACATGATCTTTAATCTTTAACTCATCAACTGGTGAAATATTGCTATCTAAGCGATGACTTAGATATTTATCTAAAAATGGCAAGTATTTTTTAATTAAGGCTCGCAGACTACTGTAAAAATAATCCTTATTTTTTATCATCATCGGTGTTAAGATCAAAGTGATCAAAACCGCAGTAATGACAAAATTATAATCTTCTTTCGAGATTAATTGATTTAAAAAAGCGGTTGACATCAAGATAAAAGCATCCTCATCAATCTGAAATAAATACATTGCCAAACTATATGAGATTTTTGAGTGAAATCTTTGCAAAACAAAAATAAAAAATATAATTAACGCTTTAATCAAAATCACCAATAAAGTAAAAAGAAGAATTTTTGGTAATAAATCTAATTCGGAAAAAATTTTAATACTGGTGCCAATATAAACAAAAAAAATTACTGCCAAAAGATCACGAAATGGCCTAATCTGACTAAAAATCTGATGATGCTCAATAGTCTGTGCCAAAAGAATACCAGCAACAAAAATACCAATCAAACTGGGAATACCCAGAAGCAAGGAAAAGGCAGTCACAAAAAAAATAAACAAAATAATAAAAAGATTAAAAAGCTCTCGATTTGATTTGGCAATTCTGGCAAATAAAGGCGGGACAACTTTTTGACCTAAATAAAAAAGAACGACTATAATAAATCCCGATTTAATTAAACTTAAAATAATCTCAAAAAATAATTGTAAAAAACTTGCTTGTTGACCACTGGTAATTGAAGTAAAAATAATCATAAAAGGTATAAAAGCGATGTCTTGAAAAAGAAGAATGCCAATGGCCATCTCACCTAAAAAAGATGCCTCCTCTCCCCTATCTTGGATAATTTTTGCCACTAAAGTCGTACTTGATGAAGACAGAGCAATTCCAATTAAAAATGAAGTTAAAAGTGAAAAATTAAAAAACAAGGAAATTATCGTAATAAAAAAAATTGACAACAAAATCTGCAATGTTCCAGCAATGACAATTATTCTTTTAAATGATAAAATTCTTGAAAAATTAGTTTCCAATCCAACTGTAAAAAGCAAAAGCAGAATTCCAAAATAAGCAATATTAGCAATTGTTGCTGAATTTGCTTGATTACTAAAAAAACTACCATAAACCAATCCTCCAACCACATAACCAATAAGAGGTGGCAGTTTTATTTTTTTTGCTAAAGCCCCAAAAATAAAAGGTAAAAGTAAAAAAATAAAAAAATTAAAAACTACTGAATATGAAACTTCACCCATAATAAATCAGTATAAGAATATTTTCCTTTTTTATCAATGAGAGAAATTATTTTCTTAATTTTTTTTCACAATCGATGCAATAAGCTGCCTCAGGAACAAGCTCAAGCCTGGCTTGAGGAATAAGAGTACCACATCGCTCGCAAAAACCATATTGATTTTTGGCGATTTTTTTTAAAGCTTTATCAATATCCTCAATTTTTTTTTCAAGATCCTTAATTTGAGCTTCAATTGTCTCATGGCCAATTTGCTCCCTTACATCAGTATCAACCGCAGCATTGTCTGAGGCGTGATCAGGATCAGCAAAAGGATCTTCTTGCTTTAACTGCTCAATCTCCTTTAAACTTTTCTCCTTTTCTTCTTCCAATCTCTTTTTTTGTTTTAAAATGAATTTTTCCGAAAATTTTTTTACCATAAGATTTAACTGAACTTAAAATTGTGCTCCTAAAATAATAAACTAAATAACTGCCAGTTGTCAATAAGAAAATTATTGAGGTAACTTGATTAAAACTAAACTTGCCTAAAAATAAATGATTTTCTTTAAGAAAATCAAACAAATAAGTAATCAAGGAAAAATAAAAAATTCCTATATAAAAAAGAAAGCCTTTAAAAAACCTTGCTTTTCTTATTTCAAAAAGAATTTTTTGACTGACAACAAAAGCTAAAAAGTAAAAAATCGCCTCATAAAAAGCAGTCAGATGACGATAACCAGAAAAGCCAAGATATTTTGTTTTAAGAAAAAAATTAGTAACAGTCCCAACTTCCTCACCTGAAAAAAAACTACCTAGTTTAGCTAATGCCAATGCCAAAAATAATGGTGGTATGTAATAATCATAAATTTCAAAAATTTTAGCTTTTTTAAAAGAAAAAAATATTGTCAAAAATAAAAAAAACCCAATTAAAAATCCAATTAAAGACAAACCAGGATAACCATTAACTAAAATAAATTTCAAAATACTAAAACCAAAATCTTTAAAATTTAAAATCACATAAAAAAGTCGGCTAAAAAAAAGGCCAAAAAATAATCCTAAAAACAAACCATCAAAAACTTCATCTTCCTTTAGGGCTGTTAATCTAATATTTTTCCATAAAATAAAGCTTCCCCAAAAAAAAGCTAGCATCAAAAACACTCCAAAAGTATAGATTTTTATTGGCCCAAAATGAAAAAGTACTGGCAACATAAAACATCTAACATCTAACTTCTAACATCTAACATTTATTAAATAATAATGAATAATGACAATTAATAATTAATAAACAAATAAAAAAATTCAAAAACTTCCTTCCTAATATCCAATGTCAAATATCTTAATATCAAATATTTAATTTAGTATAATTTATTTTCAATGAAAAATAAAGTTTTAAAAGTAGGCTTTGATTTAGATGGAGTTTTACTTTATAATCCCTCAAGAATTGTCAGACCAATAATATACTTTCTTAAAAAGTACGTTTTAAAAAGAAATGTTGATAAATTTTATTATCCAAAAAATAAAATTGAGCAACTCATCTGGCTTTTTCTTCACAAAACCAGCTTATTCCCCCAACCTGGAATAGATGAAATAAAAGAATTAATAAAAAATAAAAAAATTAAAGCGTATGTAATATCAGCTAGATACGAATTTTTAAAAAAAGATTTTTATTATTGGCAAAAAAAAATTGACCCAGACAATCTTTTTTCTGGATGGTTTTTTAATGAGAAAAATCAACAACCTTATGAATTTAAAGCAGAAATGATCAAAAAACTTAATCTTGATATTTTTGTTGAGGACAATTGGGACGTGGTAAGAAAATTAAAAATTAAAAATCAAAAATTAAAAATTTTTTGGATTTATAATTTATTAGATAAGAATATTAAATATAAATATAAATTTCCAACTCTTAAATTAATAATTGATTTGTTAAAAGAAAAATTGGGGGAAAAAAACAAAAAAATTCTCATTGTTAGCGATTATTTTTATCCCCATTGGACCGGTATCTCTAAATCAATATACAACCTTATCCAAATTAACAGCAAAAAATTAACTTTTGATATCTTAACAACAAAACATAAAAAAAATTTAAAAAGCGAGGAAAAAATATTTAAAACCACTGTTTATCGCCAACCTTACCTTTTTTCAATTAGCCGCTTAAAATACTCGCCAACAACAATTTTTAAATTTCTTTCTTGGATTAAAAACTATAATGGTGTTTTGGTTAATTCACCATATTCTAATATTTTATTTATTTCTTTAATTACAAAAATTTTTAAGAAAAGACTTTATATCTTTCATCAGGGCGATTTAATTCTTCCTAAAGGCATAAAAAATAAAGCTATTGAGAAAATTTTTGATTTCTTTTCTTTAATTTCATTTCGAATGGCCGATAAAGTAAGTACTTATACTCTGGACTATGCTAAAAATTCAAGAATAATAAAAAATTTTCTTGATAAATTTTCTCCAATTATTTTACCTATCATTGTTAAAAAAAGTAAAATTAGTAAAAACAGCAAATTGTACAAAAAGCTAAGATTCTTAAAAAAAAGAAAAAAAATTCTTTTTGGTTTCGGTGGTCGCTTTGTTGAGGAAAAAGGATTTGATATTTTATTAAAAGCCATACCTTATATTATCAAATTCCTTCCTAATGCTCATTTTGTTTTTGTTGGATCAACAAATATATTTTATGAAAATTTTTTTCAAAGGAATTTAGAACAAATAAAAAAAACAAAAAAATACATAACCTTCCTAGGCTTGCTAAATGAAAATAGCCTCAATTATTTTTATAAGATGATCGATTTTATTGTCGTTCCATCACGTTCAGATTGTTTTAATTTACTTCAAGCAGAAGCTATGCTTTCTGGAACACCATCAATTGCTTCAGATATTCCAGGATTGAAATTTTTAATTAAAAAAACTGGCTTCGGTATTCTCTTTAAAAAAGAGGATTCAAAAGATCTTGCCAATAAAATCATCATCGCTTGCAAGGAAAAAAACAAAATTTTAAAAAATAAAGATAGAGTTAAAAAGATTCTAGATATAAAAATCAATGAAAAAAATATTGAAGAATTTTTTATCGAGTGAAATTGATCCTGCCTTTGCTAAAAGAGCAGAAATAATTTTTAAGAATATTGAAAAATATAAACCAAAAAAAGTTCTTGATGTAGGTTGTGGTCGTGGATTTTATATTAAATCATTAACTTTTTATAAATTTATTAAAGAAATTCACGGAATTGATATAAATAAAAACTATCTTAATCAAGCAAAGAAGATAATTACCAATGATGAAAGAATATCGCTAAAACTTAAAACAATATATAAAACAGATTATCCTAATAATTACTTTGATCTAATCATCGCCTCTGAAGTTTTAGAACATTTAAAAAATGATCAAAATGCTCTTAAAGAAATCAGAAGAATACTTAAACCTAAAGGAAAGCTAATCATCACTGTCCCTCAAAAAAATTTTCCGTTTTTTTGGGATCCTATAAATTGGACGTTAATGAAATTTTTTAATACTCACATTGATAAAAATATCTGGTGGCTAGCTGGCATTTGGGCTGATCATGAAAGATTATATGATAAAAAAATGATAATAGAGCTTTTAAAATCAACCGGTTTTAAAATTTTGTCAATTAAAGAAATTATTCACTGGTCTTGGCCTTTTTCTCATTTCTTACTATATGGTATTGGAAAAAATATTGTTGAAAAATTAAAAATTAATGAATTTAATCGTTTTTACTTTAATTCTGATAAAAAAATATCAAAAATTTTGGCTTGCTTATTTGAAATGCCCTCAAATATTTTAGACAAAAAAATAAAATTAAAATCTTCAGTTGGGTTGGTTACTGTTGGAGAGAATTTAAAATAGATTAATTCTGTTTTTTATATATTAGCACAGTTGGTTGGTCATAAACAGTGAATGTCTCCTCTATCCAAGAATCTGGATAGCGGATAAATTTATAATAATATGGTAAAAACTCCTTAATTTTTTTATAGCAAACACCAGTTAATTTTATCTGCCCTTGACAATCATTGTTTAGTAAAGCTTGATAATATTCACTCATTAAAGGATAACGCTCAGGAACAGTTGGAATACTTCCCCATCCACGATTTGAGGATAAAATATAATAATCAGCTCTTGCTAATAACTGCCGTATCCTTTGCCATTTTTCAGGGACATCAGGATCAAAAATCGGCAGCTGCTCAACAATAAAATTTTTCCCATAATTATTTTCAACATACAAAGGCAAAGGATCATCCCAATACTCACCCAAAATCACTGATTGACTGGGCAAATTTTTATAAATCCATTCTGAGGCCTCAACCCGAGTATTTTTGTGAAGATAAATAGTAAAAAAAAGCAAAGGCCAAAACAAAAGTAAAAGGTAAAAAAATGAACTTTGAGCGAAAGTTAATAATTTTTGACTTTTAACTTTTAACTTTTGATTTATAAGTGCTATACCAATTCCTCCAAAAATCGCATAAAAGGGATAAAGATATAAAGTATAGCGGATTGATTTGACAAACTGGGCTGATTGATAAATGAAATAGCCAATAACCCAAAATAAAATTAAATAAATTGTTAAATTGTTCAATTGTTGAATTTTTATATTTTTCTCTTTTTGGTTTTTAATAAATATTTTTGATTTTTGATATTTGATATTTGATATTAAAAATATTATTCCTCCCACCATTACTATAAAATTTATCGACCCCAGACCGACGAAAAATGTCGTTGTCAACAACCCCCACCACGGCTTGTTAATCCACTGAACAGCTGGCGGATACCAAGCTTCTTTTGTTGATAATTGTTTTAGCGATTTTATACTCTCAACAGAATTTTTATTTAAGGAAAAATCAAAAAACGAAGGATTTTGAAAGTAATAAGGATTAAAAATTCGCAAGAAAAAATATGCCAATACTAGATAACATACAACATGAAGAATAAAATGCATCAATAAGCCAATAAATTTTTTATTTTGTTTCAAATGCGATAAAAAAATAACTCCAACATTCAAAGGCAAAATGTATAAAGCTGAGATTTTTGATGCTAAAGCTAAAGCAAAAAATAAAGCGGAAAAAAAAGTCATTAAAAACCCCAATTCATGATTTTTAATCGACTTCAAAGCAAAGTAAAAACTTGCCAACATAAAAAAATTCAAAAAAGTATCTGTGGTAAAAAAATGAGCTGATTGAATCGGATATACAGAGATGGCATAAAAAAAAGCCATTAAAACCGGAATGTTAAATGCAGAAATTAAAACATTTTTTTTATCAAACAATAACCTACCAATTTTATAAATCATAATCACGCAAAAAAAATCCATCAATGCCGAAAGATACCGACCGACAATCACTAAATCATCATAATTATCTTTATTTAAAAACACAGCTAAATATTTGTTTAAAACCAAAGGAAAACTACCATAGACAAAAAATTTATAGCCAAGATTTTCTGGATTTAAAAAAGATGTTTTTTGATTAAAATACTGATCAAGTGTAGCTGGCAATTTCATTGAAGTTGAAACCATAGTCATAAATCTTTCATCTGGATGAAGATGCTGATTATTATCCCAATTAAGATTAAAAAATCTTAGAAAAAGCGCTAAAATCAAAATGAAGAATAGAATAAGCTTTTTCATAAATCATCTCTTTGGAAGAATTGATTTTAGACCAGAGGAAATATTTTTGAAAAAACCAGCCTTTGATTCATTTAGATAATGCCTTAACAAATCTGAAGTAGTGATAATATTTAAAGGCTTTCTTTTTTGATCAACTATAATTACACTGCCAATTTTTTTATCTAAAATTAAATTGATAGCTTTATTCAAATTATCTTCTTTAGTGATGGTTAAAACAAAACTTTTATAAAAATCACTGACTGGCTTTGATAAAAGATGTTTTTTAAATCCTTGTCTTTCTCCTCGCTCTTCCCTAACAACTGGCGAAACCAAAAAATCAATCAAATCATAATAACTTAAAACTCCCTTTAATCGACCATCACTGTCAACAACAATAAGTTTAGAAACTTTTGTTTTTTTAAAAGTTGCTAAAGCTTCAGGAACTGTAGTGTTGGGATAAATAAAAATGGGGATTTTTTTTCTTTTAATAAAATCAGCCACCTTAATATCAAAAACAGGCAATGATTTCAAATAGTTTAACACCCGCCTTGCTGAAATAATTCCAATAAAATTATCCTTGTCATCAAAAACCGGCAAGTAATGGATTTTTGTCAGGATAAAAAATTCAACTACTTTGGTTAGAGGATAATTAATTTTAATTTTTGGTGGATGAAAAAGATAATGAGTAATTTTGGCATTAACCGGCAGAGAATTTTTTATCACCGTATAATAAGGATTAATCAATCCGAGAAATTTCTTATTTTCATCAAAAACAAAAGCAGCATCATGAGAGGTGGAAAGTTTTTTTAAGGCTTGAGATAAGGTAAAATCAGGAGAGATCCTTATAATGTTATTTTCCTTAAGTAGGTTTAATAACCTCATAAGCTATTTATATCATAAAATTTCCATTTTTGTAAATAAGTTTTTTTTGATTATTTTTAAAAACTGCATAAACTTCTTTTTCCAAAGTATTGATGATATCGCAGTGCT
Organism: uncultured Gammaproteobacteria bacterium; assembly: GCA_964443335.1. Taxonomy (GTDB): domain Bacteria; phylum Patescibacteriota; class Microgenomatia; order UBA1406; family GWC2-37-13; genus GWC2-37-13. The sequence goes on from CAYUCK010000011.1 coordinate 21,435, forward strand.
CAATTGACTCATTAAAACCAAGCTTTTGCCAGTCTTTTTCTCTCATCTTGTTTTTATCACCGGAAAAACAATCATGATATGATGAGCCTATGGCAATATGACTATTGCCAAAATCACCGCCAAAATTCTCATCATACAAAGTATTGGCCATAAAGCGGTCAATTTTGGAAAATCTTTTGTCAGTTAAAGAAAACTCACCAATCTTATCAGCATTTTTTTGCTTAAAAATCATCTCTTGAAGAAGTTTTTCATTTTTTTTAGCTTTAGCTTTGATGACTTTACCCTCTTTAAACTCCAAATAAATATCCTCAATTAGATTGCCATATCGATATAAAGGATAATCAAAATAAATCTTGCCTTCAGTGCCTCGCCAATCAGGTGAGGTAAAAATTTCAAATGATGGGATATTGGCTCCTCTTCCTCCTTGCCAAATCCTTTGCTCGCCCAATTTTATATACAAATCAGTGTCTTTTGAGACAATCTGAAAACCTTCAGCCCCAAGCTTATTCATTTTTTTCCGCAAACTCTCAATCTCAGCAAATACTTGTCTCCATTTGGCAATTGGATCGGTCTCATCCAAAAAACAAGCGGCAACTATCTGCTGCCAAAAATCCTCAAGCGATAACTTTGCCTCCTTAGCCAATCCTTCAGTACCATAAAGGCAAAGTGACCAAGTTAATTTACCTTTGTCTTCTTTTTCAAAAATCCATTTTTTAAGGATCTGTCTTGATGAATTAGCTAAAATAATTTTTTCAGGGGCAACATTTTTTAGTAAAAACGGATCAGTTGGAGCAATAAGATAAAGCCTGTGATCGATCGTGTCAACTAATGATTTTAAATATTTTTTGGGGGTGAATTTAAGCTGATCATCATTTGCTTTATCAAAAAAGATTTTTTCAAAATCCTCGCGAGCTTCCTTGACAATCGGATGAGCACCAACCTCCAAAATCCGCTCATAGATAGATAAAGCCAAAGGCAAAGCAGCCGCATCATAGACTAAATAAACCACCTCTCCCCTCTTCACTCCCTTTCCCTTCCCTAAAGCAAAATCCACCATCACGGAAGCGTATTTTTGAAGAATTTGCTTTGGAGGTTGATATGACATAGATTATAAATATAACTTTAAATTTTAAAAAAATCAAGCAAAAAATTTTATTAGATCTTAAGATTATTTTATTTTTTTGAAGAATTAT
>CAYUCK010000012.1:0-20665 GCA_964443335.1 uncultured Gammaproteobacteria bacterium
AAATGTAGAAAGCATACAGAACATAAAGAAACAAAAAAATTAGATTAATATTTTTAAAATAAAATTTTATGAAACTAGTTTTAATCGGTATTCAGGGTTCAGGAAAGTCAACGCAAGGTAATTTATTATCAAAACAACTTGATATTCCTTATCTTTCAACTGGCCATATTTTTCGCCAGTTAGCTAAAGAAAAAACTAAGTTAGGCCAATATATCAAATTAGTAATTAACTCGGGTTTGTTAGTCCCTGATGATAAAACTATTGAAATAGTTAATAATTACTTAAAACGACCAGAATATAAAAAAGGATATATCTTAGATGGTTTTCCTCGAACTTTAAATCAAGCAAAAAAATTTGTCAATAATATTGATAAAGTTATTTATTTAGATATTCCGGAAAAAGAAGCAATTTATCGTCTAGTTTATCGAAACAGCGAAAGTCGAGAGGATGAAACAATTCCAGCGATTAAAAAAAGGATTGAGGCATTCAAAAAATTTACCTTGCCAGTATTAGATTATTATCGTCGTAAAGGTAAATTGATTGAAATTGATGGTACTCGATCAATAAAAGAAGTTAATGAAGAAATTTTAAAACATTTAGGAAAACAAATTATTAAAAATAAACTTCATAATTGGTCAGTTACTAAGAAAAAAATTGTTGCTATTGTTGGTTTGCCTGGCGCAGGTAAATCAGAGGCAGCTTGTTATTTTAAGCAAAAGAAAATTCCTGTTGTATCATTTGGACAAATTATTAATGAGTTAGTTGAAAAAAAGGGTTTGTCACATACTGAAGAGAATCATCAAAAAATAAGAACTGAGATCAGAAAAAAATATGGAATGGATGCAATGGCGATTTTAAATGAAGATAAAATAAAAAAAGCTTTAGAAAAAAATGTGATTGTGATTATCGATGGTTTAAGAAGTTGGGAAGAATATTTGTATTTAAGAAAAAAATTTAAAAATTTAGAGATATATCTGGTGACAATTTATGCTGACAAACAGCTACGTTGGCAAAGATTATCTCAAAGAAAAGATCGAAACAAGCTTTATGGTGAAAAAAGAGATATTGATGAGTTAATTGAAATTAATATGGCACCAACCATTGCTTATGCTGATTTTTTAATTAAGAATAATTTTTCTCTAGAGGATTTTCATGATAAGTTAGAAGAAGTTTATAGAATTATTTATTATTCAAAATGATAGATCTTAAAACTGATGAAGAGATTAAAATAATGGCTGAAGGCGGGAGAAAACTAAGAAAAGTAGTTGAGAAATTATTAAGACAAATAAATCCCGGGATAACAACTTTAGATATTAATCAAGAAGCAGAAAGATTAATTGAAAAAGAAGGAGCAAAACCATCATTTAAAACAGTTAAAGATTATCATTGGGCAACTTGTTTACCGGTAAACGAACAAGTTGTTCATACACCGCCATCAAGTCGATTATTAAAAGATGGTGATTTATTAACTTTGGATATTGGAGTTTATTTTAAAGGTTATCATACTGATTTTGCGACAACTATTGTAGTTGGTAATAATACTGATAAGAAAATAAATCAATTTTTAGAAGTTGGAAAAAGTACATTAGAAAAAGCAATCAAACAAGCAAAAGTTGGTTGTAGATTGGGTGATATTTCTGAGGTTATTGAAAAAAATATTTATCAAGCAGGTTTTTTTATTTTAAAAGACTTAACTGGTCATGGAATTGGTAAACAATTGCATGAAGATCCTTATGTTTTTAATTATCAAGAAAGACCAAAAGAAAAGACTTTATTGATTAAGTCTGGTTTGACAATTGCTATTGAAATAATTTACTCAATGGGCACAGAAGAAATTGCATATGAAAAAGATAATAATTGGTCAATTATAAGTAAAGATAAGAGTTTAACAGCTTGTTTTGAGCATACAGTGGCAGTAACTAAAGATGGTCCATTAGTTTTAACTTAAAAAAATCAATTGTTATAATTGATATTTTTATGATAAAATATAGTTTTTATGAAAGATAATGTAGTTGTTGTTCAAGGTGAAGTAGTTGAGAATTTACCAAACACATTATTTAAAGTTAAATTATTTAATTCAGAAAAAATAATTTTGTGTTATTTATCAGGAAAAATGAGAAAAAATTATATTAAAATTTTACCTGGTGATAAAGTAAAAGTTGAAATGACCCCTTATGATCTAAATCGAGGGAGGATAATTTATCGAATATGAAAGTTGTTGCCTCATTAAAAAAAAATTGTCCAAAATGTCAAATGGTTAAAAGAAAAGGCAGATTATACATTATTTGTTCTAATGTTAAACACAAGCAAAAACAGTCTTAAATAATATGGCAAGAATTTTTGGTGTGACACTACCAGATAATAAGCGAATTGATTATGCTTTAACTTTGCTTTATGGCATAGGCTGGAAGAATGTCTATCATGTTTTATCACAAGCAAATATAGACCCTAAAAGAAAAGTACGAGAAATCGCCGAAGAAGAGCTTAAAAAAATTGTTGAGGTGATTGACAAAAATTTTAAGGTTGAAGGTGATTTAAAAGAAGAGGTTATTAGTAATATCAAAAGATTAAAAGAAATTGGCAGTTATCGGGGCTTAAGACATTCAAAAGGTTTACCAGTTAGAGGACAAAGAACAAAGTCCAATGCCAGAACAAAAAGAGGTAAGCGAAAGACTGTTGGCGCTTTAAGAAAAGAGGCTTGGGCAAAACTTGAAGCTAATAAAGCTGCTAGTCAATCAAAAGAAAGTTCAACTAAAAAATAATTATGGCAAAAAAACAAACAAAAAAAATTATCGAAAAAGGACGAATTTACATCACCTCTACTTTTAATAACACTATTGTTACCATTACTGATGAAAAAGGTAATCCTTTTATTGTTGAGTCATGTGGAAAACATGGATTTTCAGGAACAAGAAAGTCGACTCCTCATGCCGCAACTGTTACCACAGAAGCCGCCTTAAAAAAAGCTATTGAAGACCATCATTTAACATCAGCTGATATTTTTATTAAGGGTATTGGTCCCGGAAGAGAAGCGGCTTTAAGAGCTATAAAAGGGTCTAAAATTGATGTTAATCGAATTATTGATGTGACGCCGATTCCTCACAATGGAGTCAGGCCACCAAAACTAAGGCGAATTTAAAAGTTTTATATATTTAAAGTTTAAAAATTAAAATGAGATACCTTGGACCGAAAAATCGATTGTCAAGAAGAGTAGCTTTTGACTTAGGTTTAAAAACTGCAGGAACTAAATCTCATGCTCGATTGTTAAAAAAGTTAAATATTTCACCAGGTCAGCATGGAGCTAAGAAAAATAAAAAAATTTCAGAAAGAGGAATTCAATTACTTGAAAAACAAAAATTAAAATATATGTTTGGAATTTCTGAAAAACAACTTAAAAATTATTTTAAGAAAGCTAGTGCTAAAAAAGGAAACACGGCTTTGTATTTGGCAGAATATTTAGAAAGAAGATTAGATAATATTGTTTATCGATTAGGTTTTGCTCCAACTAGAGCCACAGCTAGACAACTAGTTTCTCATGGTCATATTATAGTAAATGGAAAAAAAATTAAAATTGCTTCTTATCAGGTAAAAAATAATGATATAATTTCTTTTTCTAATGAAAAAATTACAAAAGTTTCCTATATTGAAAAAGTGCTAAATGACAAAAATATTATTGTTCCTGCTTGGTTGGAAAGAAAAAACAATGTGGGAAGATTAATTGCAACCCCTAATAATCAGGAAATTGCTAAACAAGTTAATTTAAGATTAATAATTGAATACTATTCTCGTTAGTTATAATTTTATTTTATTTAAACTTATTATGTTAAAACCACAATTTTTTACTCAAATTCAAGAGGCGGGTAATTACGGAAAATTTGTTATTGGACCTTTGCCTTTAAGTTTTGGCCATAGCATGGGTCATAGTCTAAGAAGGACTCTTCTCTCTTCACTAAAAGGCGCAGCCATAACTCAAGTTAAAATTGAAGGTGTATCCCATATTTTTTCAACAATCTCTGGAGTTAAAGAGTCAGTTTTAGAAATAATTTTGAATTTGAAGCAATTGAGATTTGATATTAAAGATGGTGGTCCTTTTAAGATTAATTTAAATGTTAAAGGTTCAAAAAAAGTTTTTGCTGAAGATTTCCAAGGTGAAATTGTGCCAATTAATAAAGATTTATATATTGCTGAAATTACTGGTGATAAAGTTGAGCTATCAATTGAAGCAATTGTTGAGGTGGGTTTCGGATACGTGAGTGCTGATGATAGAGAAGATAAAAAAACAGGTTATATTGCTATTGATGCTTTTTTTTCACCAATTAAAAAAGTTAATTTTAAGGTGGAAGAAACAAGAGTTGGCAGAAAAACTGATTATGAAAAACTGATTTTGGAGATTTGGACTGATGAAAGCATTAAACCTAGAGATGCGTTAAAAGATGCTAGTAATTTATTAGCTGAGTATTTTAGTTATCTTTTATCAGGTAAAGATGAGAACGATAAAGCAGATGAAATGGAATCTGAAAAATTCGAGAGAGAAAATATTGATAAAAAATTTCAGGACATTATCATTGATGAGCTTAATCTACCATCAAGAGTCATTAATGCTCTACTTCGAGAAAAAATAGAAACAATTGCTGATTTGATCAAGGTTGGTAGGGATAGATTAGTTAATATGAAGGGTGTTGGAAAAAAATCTATTGAGTTAATTGAGGCAGAGTTGAAAAAAATTAATATTGAATTATGAAACATCAGCAAAAAAAGATAAAATTTAATTTTGGTTATGATGCCAACAGGATGTTGGTAAAAAAATTAGTTGTTAATTTTTTAAATCATGGATATCTGGAAACAACAGAAAAAAAAGCAAAAGTTTTAAAACAAGTAATTGAGAGATTAGTAAGCAAGATGAAGATTAAGAATAACGCCAATAAAAATTATTTGTTAAGATATTTATCTAAAACAAAATTAGTCAATGAGTGTTTTAATATTATAGGGCCATCATTGGCAAAGATTAATGGTGGTTATGTGAGGATAATAAAAAAACAGGAACGAGCGGGAGATGGCTCTAAATTAGCAAGGATCGATTGGGCTTATCCTGTGTTAAAAAAAGAAATAGTGAACGAAGATGAATCTAAAAAAAATGTTAAAAAAGTTAAAGATGTAACAACTAATGAAAAATCTCACTAAGCAAACAAAATCAGTTAAAATAAAAGAAATTAGAAGAGATTGGCATCTAATTGATGCATCTAATCAAATTTTAGGTCGGATTGCCCCTAAAATTGCTTGTTTATTGCAAGGAAAAAATAAGGTTAATTATGCACCTTATTTAGATGGAGGTGACTTTGTGGTTCTTGTTAATGCTCAAAAAATAAAAGTTACTGGACGAAAAGCAAAAAATAAAATTTATACTCATTATTCTGGTTATCCAGGAGGGTTAAAAGAGATTAATTTTGAGCAGTTATTAGAGAAAAATCCTGAAGAAATTATTAGACGAGCAGTTTCAAGAATGTTACCAAAAAATAAATTTAGAGATCAAAGATTGAAGAGATTCTTTATTTATAAAGATGATAACCATCCTTTTAAAGATAAGTTTGATAAAAAATAAAAGTTTATTTTTAAGAAAATGGAAAAACCAATAAAAAATCTTGAATATTATGAGGCGATTGGTCGAAGAAAAAAAGCAGTCGCAAGAGTGAGACTGTATATAAAATCAAAAGATCTTAAAAAAGGTGATTTTGTAATTAATAATATTCCTTTGGAAAAATTTTTTCCAAAGCCATATAAAAGAGATTTTATTTTAAAACCATTGGTAATTACTGATAATTTAAATCGTTTTGCTATATCAGTGATAGTTAAAGGTGGTGGGTTGACTGGACAAATGGATGCAATTGTTCATGGTTTAGCAAGAGCTTTAATTTTAGTTGATGTAAGTTACAAGCCAGCATTAAAGAAATTAGGTTTTCTTACTCGTGACTCAAGGAAAAAAGAAAGACGAAAAGTTGGGACCGGTGGTAAGGCAAGAAGAGAAAAACAATCACCCAAACGCTGATTTTATTTTAAAAAAGATTACTCATGAAGCAACTCTCGGTTATTATTGTTTCTTTTAATACAAAAGACATTACTAAACAATGTCTTTTTTATTTAAAAAATAATTTTAAAAAATATCCACTTTCTTATGAAGTTATTGTTGTTGATAATGGTTCAAGAGATGGTAGTGTTTTGATGCTAAAAAAAATGAGAAATGAATGGAGAGAATTAAAATTAATTATTTCAAAAACAAATTTAGGTTTTTGTAAAGGAAATAACCTAGCTCTAAAGAAAGCTAATGGAAAATATATCTTATATCTAAACTCAGATGTAATGATAAAAGATCTAGATTTTAACGATTTAGTTAATGTTATGGAAAGATACCCCCGAGTTGGCGCTTTAACAGTAAAAATAATTTTACCGACAGGTAGCATTGATCCAGCGTCTCATAGAGGATTTCCAACTTTGTGGCGATCATTTTGTTATTTTTCAAGACTGGAAAAAATATTTTTTAAAATTCCTATACTTAATAGGATTTTTGGCGGCTACCATTTGGTACATCTCAATATAAATCAGATCCATGAAATAGATTCAGGAACTGGAGCATTTTTATTTGTAAGAAAAGAAATTATAGATGAAATTGGTGGTTTTGATGAGGATTATTTTGCTTATGGAGAAGATTTAGAAATGGCTTGGCAAATTAAACAATTAGGTTATACAATACTTTATTATCCTTTATGGGAAGTATTGCATTTGAAGTCAATGTCTGGATTAAAAAAAGGAGATAAGGTTATTCGAAAAAAAACTAGTTTTTATTTTTATGATTCAATGAAGATCTTTTTTAAAAAGCATTACGCAGATAAATATCCATGGTTTATTAACAAGTTAGTATATCTGGTAATTGATTTTAAAAAATTTATCGATAATAGATGAAAAGAATTGGTATTGATGCTCGGTTGTTTTCTCAAACTGGAGTTGGTACTTATTTGAATAATCTTCTTTTTTATCTTGATGAAAGTGATTTGAAAGATAATAAAATTTATGTTTATTTGTTAAAGGATGATTTTGATTTAATTGATTTTAAAAACAAAAATATTATAAAAAAAGTTGCAAATTACAGATGGCATAGTTTATCAGAGCAAATTGGCTTTTTGCTGATGCTATTAAAAGATAATTTGGATTTAGTTCATTTTACTTATTTTACTTTTCCGATTTTATACCCGAAAAAATTTATTTTAACAGTTCATGATTTAACACCAATATTGTTTAAAACCGGAAGGGCCTCAACTAAAAACAAGCTTCTCTATAATTTTAAACATTTTATTTTTAAAATTTTTTTTGCCTTTTCAGTAAAAAGGGCCAGTACTATTGTTACTCCAACAAAAACTGTTAAAAATCAACTGAATGATTATTTTAAAAATAAATTTAGAAAAAAAATTGTCGTAGTTTACGAAGGTGTAAGTTTTCATATTTTAAACCAAGAAAAAAAAATAAAAAATTTCTCTAAATTTAATTTTAAAAAATTTTTTTTATATGTTGGCAACTTTTATCCTCATAAAAATGTTGAAAATTTGCTTTACGCTTTTTTAAAAATCAAGGGAAATTATCAACTGGTTTTAGTTGGTCCAGACAATTTTTTTCTTCAAAGAATAGAGAGATTAATAAACAGCTTGTCTGATAAAAGAATTCATCTAGTTAAAAATTTACCTCATGAGCAGATAATTTGGTTTTACAAAAATTGCTTAGCTCTAATTCACCCTTCATTATCGGAGGGTTTTGGTTTAACTTTAGTGGAGGCAGCTTATTTTAATAAGCCTATTTTAGCATCTGAGATTGGTGTTTTTAAAGAATTATGGGGAAAGAACTATATATCATTTGATCCTAAAAATATTGATGATATTGCTGAAAAAATTAATTTTTTTCTTAAAAATAAACCAAAGTTTGATTACAAAAAAATATTGGAAAAATATTCTTTTAGGAATTTAACCAAAAAGACTTTAAAAATTTACCAAAAAGTACTAAATCAAGTTAATTCATTATGAATAAAAAAATTGCTATTGTTTACGATTGGTTTGATAAGTGGGGAGGGATAGAAAGAGTTTTGTTGACTTTGCATGAAATTTTTCCAAAAGCTATTTTTTTTACTTCTTATTGGGACAAAGAAAAAGCTTATTGGTCAAAAAATTTAGTTGTTAAAACATCTTTTATCCAAAAACTACCGAAATTTATAAAGAAAAACCGTTTGTTGTCTTTGCCTTTTTATCCGATTGCTTTTGAGACTTTTGACTTTTCAGAGTTTGACATTGTAATTTCGGTCACTTCTTCATTTGCCAAAGGTGTTATTGTTAAACCTCCAACGAAACACATAACTTATCTTTTGACGCCAACCCGATTTTTATGGGTATTGCCAGAAGACTATCAATTAACTAGTTTTACTAAAAGGTTTTTTAGTCCTTACTTAAACTATCTTAAAAAATGGGATTTAGCGGCTGCCTCAAGAGTCACTCAAGTGATCTCTATTTCAAATACTGTTAAAGAGCGTTGCATCAAATATTATCAGCGAAAAAGTCAAGTAATTTATCCACCTTTTGATTTTGTTTATTGGCAAATGATTAAATCAAAACTTCAAAGTTTTAAAGGTAAAAAAATTGAATATGATGATTATTTTTTAGTTGTTTCAAGGCTTGAACCATATAAAAAAGTAGATTTAGTGATAGATGTTTTTAATAAATTAAATAAAAGATTAATTATTGTTGGAGATGGTAGTCAAAAAAATAAACTAAAAAGATCAGCAAATGAAAATATTACTTTTCTAGAGAATCTATCTGATGTTGAGCTTGGTTATCTATATACCAAGGCTGAAGCTTTAATCATGCCTCAAGAAGAAGATTTTGGTTACGTTGCCCTTGAAAGTACTTTTTTTGGATGCCCTATTATTGCTTATAAAAAAGGTGGAGCGCTAGAAATAATAAATGAAAACAAAACAGGTTTATTTTTTAATCAGCAAAACCATGATTCTTTAAAGAAAGTGTTAGATCAATTTCACATAAAAAAAGAAAAATTGAAAAGATATCTTAAAAAAAATAATTTTGCGCATTTAAAAAAATTTGATAAAATTAACTTTATCCATCAATTTAAGAAATTTGTATGAAAATTGTTATTTTTGCTGGTGGCGCAGGAACTCGACTTTGGCCTTTATCAAGGAAAAAATCACCAAAGCAATTTGAAAAAATTATTAACAATCACTCAACTTTACAACTTACTGTTAAAAGACTTTTAAATGAATTTTCTTCTCAAGATATATATATTTCCACTAATAAAATTTACAAGAAAATTGTCTATGAGGAGTTGCCAGAAATTCCAAAAGAAAACTTTATTTTTGAACCAGAAAAAAAAGATGTCGCTCCAGCTATCGCTTTAGTTTCAGGGATCTTTAATCGGCTTTTTCCCAATGAGCCAATGGCGATTTTATGGAGTGATCATTTAGTGAAAAATGATAAACTATTTGCCCGAATTCTTAAAAGTAGTGGTGCTTATGTTAAAAATAATTCCGATAAAATAATTTTTATCGGTCAAAAGCCAAGGTTTCCAAGTATTAATTTAGGATATATTCATTTTGGTCAGATTCAGGCAAAATTTAACAATCTAAATCTATATGAGTTTAAAGGATTTAAATACCGACCTGATGAAAAAACAGCAAAAATGTTTTTTAAGAGCGAGTCATATGCTTGGAATTTAGGTTATTTTGTAACAACTCCAAAATTTATTTATGAAAAATTCGCTAAATTGGCACCTAATATTTATAAGAATACAGAAAAAATTTTATCTTTCTGGCAAAAAAAAGATTTTGAAGAAGTTTTAGAGTCTGAGTATAAAAAAGTTGAAAGTATTAATTTTGATAATGCTATTTTAGAAAATTTAGATAAAGACAATGCTTTAGTGGTTATGGAAGATATTGGTTGGAGTGATATTGGTGCTTGGGAGGCATTAAAAGAAGCTTTAGAGAATCATCCCTACGAAAATATTATTCGTGGTCGAGTTCATTTAGATAAAGTAAGAGATAGTTTAATTTATAACTACGAGGATAAAAAATTAATTGTTGCTTTAGATATTGACGAGATGATAGTTGTTAATACCGCTGATGTTTTGCTAATTAGTAAAAAATCTTCAGTAGCTCAGATTAAGAAATTAGTTGAAAGTTTTGAAGGAACCGAAAATGAAAGTCTTATTTAATCTCCTAAAAGGTAAGTTTTACCATTTTTTTTTAAAAAGAATTATAGATATATTTTTATCTTTAATCCTCTTGATTATTTTTTTTCCGTTATCTTTGTTAATTGCTATTTTAATTAAACTTGATTCAAAAGGCCCAATATTTGCTGATGTGCCTGAGAGAGTTGGTCAATATGGAAAAAAATTTAAAATGCATAAATTTCGCTCAATGATTGTTAATGCTCATTATCTTCTTCGAAATGACAAAAGATTCAAAAAACTTTATGAAGAATACAAAAGAAGTAGTTACAAATTAAAAAATGATCCTCGAGTTACAAGGATAGGTTATTTTATCAGAAAACATTCTTTAGATGAAATTCCTCAGTTAATAAATGTTCTAAAAGGTGAAATGAGTATTGTTGGTCCTCGCGCTTACTATCCAGATGAATTAGAATATCAGCAAAAGAAATATCCACATACTAAATTTTTAGTCAAAAAAGTTTTATCAGTAAAGCCTGGTATTACTGGGTTGTGGCAAGTTTCAGGTCGATCAGAGGTAAATTTTGATAAACGAATTGTTCTTGACGCTTACTATGTAGATAATTTATCATTATTTAATGATTTAAAGATTATTTTAAAAACTCCGCTAGTGATGATTAGTGGTAAAGGCGCAGTTTGAAATTAAAAATTTTTTTTAGATTATGAAAAATCATAAAAAATATTTAGCAGCTGGATTAATTTTAACTTTACTTTTATTGATTTATTTTTTTATTTACCAACCAATCATAAATATTAAAAATAAAGGCCAATCATTAATTAAAAATGCAAAAGAATTAAAAACAGTTTTTGCATCAAATGATATTTCTTTATTGAAGATTAAATTAAAAGATTTTTCAAATCAGTATCAAGATTTTGAAAAGTCAGCTCAATCAATATATTGGTTATCTTTTGTTCCTTATGTAAATGATTTCAAAAATGCCGTTGATGCTGGCCGTTATCTTGTTAAGGCTGGAATTGATAGTGTTGAAGCGATTGAGCCTTATGCAGACTTAATCGGATTTAAAAAAGGAACAACTTCTTTTGTAGAAAAATCAGCCGAGGAAAGATTACAAACTGCTATTATGACTCTCGATAAAATGACAGATAAGGTTGATCTCATTGCCAGTGATATTGATGAAGCTTATAAATTGATTTCTAGAATAAATCCTAATCACTATCCAGAAAAAATTGGTAGGTATGATTTTAAAACTCAAATTAAAAATATTCAAGAACAATTTAATGCCTTCGCTACCCTTTTTGTAAATGCCAAACCATTAATTAAAAATTTACCTGAGATTTTAGGCAGCAAGGGCGACGAAAAAACTTATTTGATTTTATATCAAAATGATAAAGAAAGAAGAGCAACTGGTGGATTTTTGACTTTTTATGCTGTATTTAAGATCAAAAATGGCAAGATCTCAATTGTTCAATCCGATGATATTTATTCACTGGATGCCTCAATAGCTAATCATCCAAAAGCACCACGAGAGATTTTAACTTACCATAAAGGAGTTAATCAATTTTATATTCGAGATAGCAATCTTTCTCCTGATTTTATGAAGTCGGTTAATTTATTTGAAAGTTTATATTCAAAAGCTGGATCAAAAGTCAGATATGATGGAATAATTGCCCTTGATTCAAAAGTATTTGTTGATATGTTAAAAATTTTTGGTGATGTTTATATTAATGGGATAAAATTTTCTGCCCAAAACGATATTCGTTGTGACTGCCCACAGGCTATCTATACTTTGTTTGATCTAGTCGATCGACCAGTTGGTTATATTAAGGAAAACCGTAAAGGAATTTTAGGTGAGTTAATGTATACTTTATTTCAAACCGCGCTTCGTTCTTCTCCATCGAAATACTGGGGATTGTTAACATCAACGCTTTTAGTTAATTTACAACAAAAACACATCTTAATTTATTTTGTTGATAATAATTTACAGAAAGCAGTTGAACAAGTTAATTTTGCTGGAAGAATTGTTGAGTTTGATGGTGATTATCTGCATATTAATAATGTCAATTTTGCTGGCGCTAAATCAAATCTTTTTGTAACAGAGGAAGTAAGGTCAATCACTAAAGGAAAAAATCGACAGGTTATAGTTGAATTAAAAAATCCATATCCTCATTCTGACTGTAATTTAGAGCGAGGTGGTCTATGTCTAAATGCAACTTTGCGCAATTGGATCCGTTTTTATGTACCAAAAGGATCAAAATTAGAAAGTTTTCAAGGATCCTTAAAAAAAGTTCAAGTCTATGATGATTTAGGAAAAACAGTTTTTGAAGGTTATACAGAGGTACCAACCCAAGGGAGAGCCAAAGTTATCGTTAATTATACTTTACCACAAAATATTTCAACTAATTCACTTTTGATCCAAAAGCAACCTGGAGTAACTAATCAAAAATGGACAGTTGATATAGATGGAAAAAAACTATTTCAGGGTAATTTAGACACTGATCAAGTAATAAGAGGCAAATAGGCTATGATGGAAAGAAACTTAAAAACAGAGGCATTAGTAATCAAGACAAAAAGTTTAGTTAATAAAGATCTATTAATTTTTTTATTTTCAAAAGAAAAAGGTAAGATAGCTGTTTTTGGGAAAGGAGTAAAGAAAATTACTTCAAAAAGACTACCCATTCTACAAACTGCTAATTTAATCAAAGTAATCTTAACAAAAAAAGATAATAACTATTATTTAAAAGATGGAAAGCTATTGAGCGGTTTTTTAAAGATAAAAGAAAATTCGAAAAAAATGAAATATGTTTATCAAATTTTTTTTGTATTAGATCGAATTTTGCCAGATAATCAAAAAGAAGAGGATGTTTATAATTTGGTTAAGTCTTTTTTAATTCAGCTATCAAAAAGTGAATTCATTGATACTAATTTTTTTTTTAATGAGATTCTTAAAAAATTAGGTTATCTAAGGGAGAATTTAAATAAAAATCAATTAAATAATTTTCTTTATAATTTAATTAATGAAAAAATTCCTTCTTTTTTATATAATGATTAATTATGGATGAAATTATTGCTTTAGCAAAAAGACGAAGTTTTTTTTATCCATCATCCCAGATTTATGGTGGATTATCAAATACTTGGGATTTTGGTCATTATGGAGCGCTTTTAAAAGAAAATATTCGACAATGGTGGTTAAAAAAAATTATTCAAGAAAGAGACGATATTATTTTGGTTGACTCTTCGGTAATTTTAAATCCAAAAGTCTGGGAGGCATCAGGTCATGTAGCAGGTTTTAATGACGCTTTAGTTGACTGTCGAGAGTGTCATTATCGGACTCGAGCTGATCATCTGATTGAAGATCAATTACAAAAAAAAGTAGAAGGATTGACAGTTGAAGAGTTAACAAAAATAATTAAGGAAAATAGACTTAAATGTCCAAAATGTGGTTCAACTGATTTAACAGATGTTAGAAAATTTAATTTACTTTTTGAAACAAAAGTTGGCATTGTTGAGGACAAAAAATCAACCGCATATCTTCGAGGTGAATTAGCTCAAGGAATTTTTATGAATTTTAAGCAAGTTATTGACACAATGAGAGTAAAATTACCTTTCGGCATTGCCTCAACAGGTATTGTTTTTCGAAATGAAATAACTTTAGGTCAAGGAGTTTTTCGAACCCTTCAATTTGACTTGATGGAGTTTGAGTATTTTATTGAACCAGATAATTGGCAAAAATACTATTCATATTGGCAAGAATTAATGTGGAATATGGCTTTGGATTTGGGTATTAATAAGAAAAAACTTCGTTGGCGCGAACATGAAGAGTTTGAGAGATCACATTACTCTAAAAAAACAATGGATATCGAATATAAATTTCCTTTTGGATGGAAGGAAATGTGGGGATTGGCTTATCGGACTGATTTTGATCTTAGTAATCATATGAAGTTTTCTGGTGTTGATTTAAATTATAGGGATAATATTACTGGCAAAAAGTTTATACCGCATGTGATTGAGCCAACTTTTGGACTATCAAGACTTTTAATCGTTTTGTTAGTTGACAGCTTTTGTATAGATGAGGTCAACGGAAAAAAACGAGTAGTTTTTAAATTAAAACCAAGTTTAGCACCAATAAAGATGGCTGTTTTTCCTCTACAGAAAGATAATCAATTGAAAAGTTTGGCGAGAGAAATTTATCAAGAATTAAAAAAGGATTATATGTGTGAGTTTGATGATTCAGGCAATATTGGAAAAATGTACCGCAGACAAGACGAAATAGGAACCCCTTATTGTGTAACAGTTGATTATCAAAGTTTAGAAGATAAAACTGTTACTATAAGAGATAGAGATACCATGAAACAAGAAAGAGTTAATTTAACTCAGTTAAAAAATTACTTTATCGAAAAATTTAAAATTAGTTAATTTATTAATTTAATTTTTATGAAAAAATATTTACCTTATATTGGTGTTTTAGCTCTTTTAGTTTTTTTTCTTGTAATTTTTTTTAATAGTAAGAAAACCAATAATCAAAACAAAATAAATGTTGTTAATATTTCATCAACAGATGAACTTATACCGACAGTTGATTCAAGTGTTAAAGTTGAATTTAGATTAATAAAAAAAGGCGAGGGAATGTTAATAATAAATAACTCACCAAAAAATACTTCATCAATTGATTTTGAGTTAACTTATTTAGTAAAAAATAATAACACTAACGAAGGTGAAGAAGGAGAGGTTGAGCAAGGAGTAATTGGAAAATGCTACCAAAACAAAGATGATTGGATATGTGGAGAAGCAAAAGAAGGAGGAGGCAGAAAAATAGTTTTGGGTACTTGTTCATCTGGTGTTTGTTTTTATCATAATATAGTTAGTCCAATTAAAGTTGTTTTAAAATTTACAGGCGATTATGGACAAAAAATTTTTCAAAAAGAATATCAATTATAAGTTATCTCATTTAAAAGGAGGTGTTAAAGTATGCCAGTAATTAAGTCAGCAATAAAAAAAATGAGAAAAGATAAAAAAAGAAGCAAGGCAAATCTAGTTTATCTAAATTCAATTAAAAAAATTTTTAATCAAATAAAAAAAGCAGTTGCTAAAGGCACAAAAGATATTTCAGAATTAATAAAGAAGTATTACTCAGTAGTTGACAAAGCCGCCAAAAGAAAAATTATTCATAAAAACAAAGCTAATCGATTAAAGTCCAAGATTAAAAAATTTAATCATGCTAAATGAAATACAAGATAAATTTATTACAAAAAAAAGAATTTTCATTTTTAGAAAAATTATTTGTTTTTGTGTTTTTCTATTTAAAATATATTGTTATTACTACTCAGTTAGTTGTGATTTGCGTGTTTTTTTATCGTTTTCAAATTGATCAAAAAATAATTGATTTAAAAGACGCCTATGATCAAAAAAGAGAAATAATAAGGATTATTTTACCATTGATTCAAGAAGCTGAAAGAATTGATAAAAAAACCAATGAAATAGAAAAACTTTTAAATCAACAAGAAAGTTTTAAGAAAATGCTTAATTATTTATTTTCTATTGTTCCTGAAGGAGTACGATTAGATAAATGTGAGATTCAAATCGATTCTATTGATTTAATTGGTGTTACTAATGAGCCTCAAAAAATTCAATTAGTTTATTCAAAATTAAAGTTAGATAACAATTTTGCGAATGTTAATTTAAAAAATGTTAAAAAAACAGAAAGTGGTTATATTTTTGTAATAAATTTAGAAAAATTTAAAAATGGATAAAGAAAATATAATAAAAAATGTTTTTAGCCAAAAAACCCTAGATTACACATTTGCTATTTTGTTTTTTCTTGTTTCTTCTTTTTCCATTATCTTTGTTATAACTCCAACATTGCGAACTGCTTTTTCTTTAAAAAAGCAAGAAAAAGAATTAATAAATATTAATGATATTTATGACCAAAGAATTGTTAATATTGCCACGATTCAGTCACAAATGGAGATAAATCGAGAGAACCTAAAATATCTTGATCAAGCTGTACCCCTTAATCCAGAAGTTAATAAATTAGTTGATGATGTTAAAAAAATTGCTGAAAAAGACTCATTTTTTATTACTAAAGCCAATATTTCAGATGTGAATTTAAAACAAACAACAAAAAAGATTGAAAAAGTTAGTATAAGTCTTGAGGGAAGAACAAATTATGAAAACTTATTAACATTTATTAATGATTTACTTGAGCAAAGAAGAATTAAAACTATTGAGAAATTGATTATTAACAAAGATAATGAAAGTAGTGATTCTGGACAATTAAATGTTAGTTTCGTAATTAATGGTTTTTATTTATGAATAAAAAAGAAGTATTATTTATATCAATTGCTATTTTTTTGACGATTGTTGCCTGGATGATTGTGGATCTACATCATGCTTCAACTGAAGAAAAAATCAAGACAAAGATTGAATTGCCGGATTTAAAAAATTATAATATCAATCAGCAAATACTGGAAAAAATTATCAGTAAAAAAGATTAATGATATACTCTAATTTATATACCAGAGAAAAAAAAATTCCAACAATTTTAGCGTTAATTATTTTTGTTTTTGTTTTTGGTGTTTTTTATAAATTAACCTCTTTTAAAAATTCATCATCTCCAGTTAGGGCAAGCCTTAATTCTATTAAAAGAATAGAAATTGCCAATATTACCCCAATTCAGGTAGTAATCTTTTGGCAAACAGGAAACAAAGAAACTGGTTGGATTATATATGGTGATGATAATCAAAAATTAACTCAGGTAGCCTTTGATGATCGAGATATTGCTGATAAAAAGACACCTTATTTTAATCACTTAGTAACATTAAAAAATCTAAAACCAGACACTGTTTACTATTTCTCAATAATTTCTAACAACAAAAAAATAGTCAATAGAGATGGTAATTTTTTTACTTTCAAAACCCCAAAAATATTGTCTGCTAAAAATAAGTTTTCACCTGCCAGTGGTAAGTTAATTCAAAAAAATCTGACTGAGGTTAAAGGAGCAGTTGTTTTATTATCTATTGATAATATGTATCCTATAATAAGTCAAACTAAAGATCTTGGCGAGTGGTTATTACCACTGAACTCAGCTTACGAAAAAAATAGTTTGCAAGAAAAAAACCTTAAAGGTGATGAAAGGGTAAATGTTGAGTTTTTTGCTGAAAATGGTGAAAAATCCACGTTGGTTTCCAGCTTAAAAAAATTATCGGCGACGTCGCTAACTATAATATTGGGTCAAAATTATCAATTAGAAGACTCTGATGTTTTGGGTAAACAAACAAGAAGTAATAATTTAAATTTTAAAAAAATTGATATTACTTATCCTAAAGAAAATGCTTTGATTCCAGGCAGAAAACCTCTAATCAAAGGTACGGCCTTGTCTGAGGCTAAAGTATTTATTGAAATCTCTTCCAAAAAAAATTATGCTGCATTTGTTTATGCTGACAAAAATGGTAATTGGAGTTATTTTTTACCAGAAGATCTTAAAATTGGTGATTATTTATTAAAGATAAGAACTTTTGATGAAAATAGAAAAGAAGTCATCTTAACAAGAAAATTTAAAATCATCGACAATGGTGGATTTGAGGGAAGAGTTCTTGGTGAGGCAACAGGTGAACCTACCTTAACATTGAACCCAACACCAACTTCAACACCAATACCAACTGTAAATCCAACAACTACACCAACATCTGCCTTAAACCAAACGGTAAATTCACCAACTAGCCCACCGTTAACTCCTACAGTTACTTTATCAAATACAATAACAGCTTCAACTTTACCTCAATCTGGTATATCTGATTTTTTACCAATCATTGGTGGTGTTTCTTTAATTATTTTTGGCGGCCTAATTCTTCTTGTATTTTAATTTCAGTTTTGCCACAATTAAATTATGGACTTGCCTACAATTCTTTCCTATGTTAATAGAGTTAGTTTGCTATTTTTTTTTGTAACACTGCTAATTTTGATTTATCAGATTTATTTACTTAAAAAAGATCTTTCAAGTCACCAAGAAGAAAAAATAAATATCCCAGACTTTGATGATAATTTACATATTAAAATTACCAATTATACTCGCTTACCTGATTATCTTTTAGAATCAGTTAAAAAACCAGTTTTAAAAAACAACCAGCGGAGTATTTTAAATATAGTGATTGTTGGTAGTTTAGTTGTTTTTACTTTTATTATTTTTCTGATAGCAAAAAATAAAACAGATAATTTATCTAAAAATCAACAACGAAGCATTTCTCCAACTTCAGCTGAAAAATCAACTGAAGTTACTCAGTATGATATTCCAACTCCAACAGCTATAAGATTAACAATTTTTTCGCCAACGGAAGATATTTTACCAACATTGAGCGCTTCTCCAACTGAAAGTATATCTCCAACAGAGATTGTCATCGCCACACCAACCATGATAATTGAGGAAGTTGTTAATGAATCAGAGCCACCTACTGTAACTAATATCAATACCGCAACTCAAATTGATAATTTGCCGATTACGGCAAGTTTTAATAAAACTTTTTTTTTTCTTTTAATATCTTTAACATTTATTTTATTGGCTTTTTCATTTTAATTTTTAAAATTTATGGCCTCATCTGAATATTTTCTTAGCTTAAATCCTCAACAAAAAGAAGCGGTTTTAAATATTCAAGGTCCAGCAATTATCTTAGCTGGAGCTGGCAGTGGCAAAACAAGAGTTTTAATTGCTAAGGTTCTTAATTTGATTGAAAATCACAAAGTTCAACCAAAAAATATTTTGATGATTACTTTTACCAATAAAGCAGCCTCTGAGATGAAAAAAAGAATTGGTTTATCTTATCAATTAGGATATATTGGCACCTTTCACTCTTTTTGCGCCCAAGTTTTGCGAATTGATGGACAGTTTATCGGCTTAAAAAATAATTTTCTTATTTATGATGAGACAGATCAATTAAGTTTAATCAAATCAATTATTAAAAAAGTTACTTTAAGTCGAAAATATAATCCCTCGTATTTTTTAAATCGGATTTCTTCAGCCAAAAATCAAATGATTTCAGAAAAAAAATACCTAAATTTTTTTAAAGATTTTGCTGCTGAGGATGTAGCAATAATTTATGAAAAATATCAGCAGGAACTTAAAGAAAATAATGCGGTTGATTTTGATGATTTGCTAAATAAGACAGTTGAGCTATTTACTATTGAGCCAAAAATTTTAGAAAAATATCAAGATAAATATCAGTACATTTTGGTTGATGAGTTTCAAGATACCAATTTTGTTCAGTATCTTTTAACAAAACTTTTGGGGCAAAAATATCAAAATGTCACGGTTGTGGGTGATTTTTCTCAAAGTATTTATTCTTGGCGAGGAGCTGAGATTGAAAATTTAAAAAAATTTGAAAAAGACTTTAAAGAGGTAAAAATTTTTTATCTAGAAAAAAACTATCGATCAACTCAGACGATTTTGGATTTTGCCTACAAAGTTATTTCCAAAAATCAGACGCACCCGATTTTGTATCTGCAAACTGATAAAAAACAAGGTGAAGAAATTGAATTTTATCAGGCCACAAGTGAGGAGGATGAGGCAATTTTTTTAGCTGATAAAATTGAGGCTCTTCAGTCTCAATATTTGCTTGATGAGATTGCCGTTTTGTATCGGACCAATGCTCAATCAAGAGTGATTGAGGAGGTGTTTTTGCATCGGTCAATTCCTTATATTTTAATTGGTGGCACTCGCTTTTATGAGCGACGGGAGATTAGGGATGTGTTAAGTTATCTAAGATTATTAATTAATCCCAATGATAAGTTAGCCAAAGAGCGGATTTTGAAACTGGGAAAAGGCCGCTTTAAAAAGTTCCAGGATTATTATCACGCCAATCAAGAAAATTTTTTTAAAAAAACAACCAATCAGTTGATTGATGAAATTTTTCAGGCGACTGATTATCTTGATCAATTTGATATCAATGATGAAGAAGATTATTCAAGAATTGAGAATATTAAAGAGCTAAAATCAGTGGCTAATATTTATCCGCAAGTTGATGAGTTTTTGCAGCAGGTGGCTTTGGTTGAGTCAGAGTACTCTGAAGGTGAGAAATTAAATAAAAGTAAAAACGGCGTCAAGTTGATGACACTTCATCAGGCAAAGGGGCTGGAGTTTTCAGTGGTTTTTATTGTTGGAGTGGAGGAGGGAATTTTGCCTCATTCTCGCTCTCTTGATGATAACTATTCAATTGAGGAGGAAAGGCGGCTTTTTTATGTTGGTATCACTCGAGCTAAAGAAAAATTAATCATTACTTACTCTTCTCGTCGGTCAATTTTTGGTGGGGTCAATTACAGCCTAAAGTCGAGGTTTTTGGAGGAGTAATAGAAGATAAAAGTTTTCAGTTCGAAGTTTTCAGTTTGTATTTTAAAACGTTTAAAAACTACTTGTCCCGCTCTGCGGGAAAAACTAAAAAATACGAACTT
>CAYUCK010000013.1:0-18966 GCA_964443335.1 uncultured Gammaproteobacteria bacterium
CCTTTTTTTACAAAAATTTCAACGACAGCTGAGTGCAAAGAAGAAGTAGTATAGATTGGAGCAGTACAATTGTGTAAAGCAATACCTTTAGCAAGATATGAGTTATCATTTTTTACCTCTAAATTAAAAACTTCTCCTTGAAAAGATGTTTTTTTTATTTGCTTAATTGGAACAATAAAATAATCGTCTGTTTCTCTGATTTCTGACCATTTTTTTGGTTTAGTAAAAGTAATAATGTATTGATCTTTTCGGTTTATGTTTCTTCCTAAAATTTTATCTTGACCACCTTTTCTTGATCTTAATGTAGCAAAAATGCCTAATTTATTTAAAACTATTTGCATCTGATAAGCTAAGATTTTTGAAGTCGTTGAAACTCTATATAAACAACTTTTTCCTTTTGGGGTATCTTTTAAAGAAAGATTGCCATCACCTTTAAAATATGCCCAAAATAATTTTTCTAAATTTCTTTTATCTTGATTAATAACTGCCTCAGATAATTTTTTTTCATTTGCGTGTTTATAGCAATTTTCAATTAACAAATCATAAAGATTCTTTGAATAAACACTAATCCTTGCTTCGTTTTTTTTATCAATAATATTTAAATTAGGTGTTTTATTAACAATTTTTTTAATCAAATAAATAACTTTTTTAATATTTTCTTTTTCTTTTTTTGAAAAGGAAAAATTAACAACATATTGATTTAATTTTTTATGATAAAAAGCTGATCCTTCTGCCAAATAAAATCCCATTAACTCCATTTCTTCCTTTGTAAAAGAATAGTTATCTTTTTTAATATTTTTAATTTTTGGAAAAATGACAAAATCACCTTTTTTTAATTTTGAAACCTCAATAAACTCAGGATTTTCTTTAACTAATTTTTTCGTATCAACCTCAGGCAACCAATTATTTCTTTTTTTTCTTTTAACTAAAACTTTGTCTCTTTTAATTGCTAAAACTGGATGCTCTTTTGTAAGATAAATTGCATTTTCAGATGAAAGGGGAATAAGCTGATAAAGATCACCCTGATATTTTCTTGTCATTATGGCATTGACTTTTTCAAAAGTCCCTTGATGCGTAAAAACAAAATCTCCAGGTTTTATCGCCTCAATATTTTTTACTCCATCAACAGTTATAATTTGCTCGCCAGCTAAAAGACAACCCTCAACATAATGAACATAACTCCCCTCCTCAGCGATAATCAAAGTTCTCTCAAACTGACCAAAGCGCTCAGCATTGATGCGAAAATATGCCTGAAGCGGCAAACTTACTTTTACCCCTTTTGGCACATACAAAAAAGACCCGCCTGACCAAACAGCTGAGTTTAAAGCAGCAAATTTATTATCAGCTGGTGGCACTAACTTGCCAAAATATCCTTCAACAATTTCAGGATATTGTCGAAGACCTGAATCCATATCCAAAAAAATCACTCCTTGTCTATCAAGTTCCTTTTGAATACTTTTGTAAACAACCTCTGATTCATATTGGGCCGAAACACCGGCTAGAAAATCTCGCTCAGCTTGAGGCACACCAATTTTATCGTAAGTCTCTTTTATTTCTTTCGGCAGCTCCTCCCAAGAAGAAACTGATTTTTCAGTTGGCTTGATATAATAATAAATATCATCAAAATTTATCCCTGTTAAATCAGCCCCCCACTCAGGCATTTTTTTATTAATAAAAATCTCATAGGCATCTAAGCGAAACTGAGTCATCCACTTTGGTTCGTTTTTTAAATATGAAATCTCAGCCACTAATTTTTTATCTAGTCCCTTTCTTGACTTAAACACATAGTTTTCCGGCACTGAAAATCCATAGCGATAGTCAAAAGTCAAATCATCAGGCATATTCATCTAACATCTAACTTCTAACATCTAAGAGCTTGAATTTGATAATTATTTTTTAATTATTAATTGTCATTATTATTTATTTTTTCATAACCATTTTTCTCAATCTCCTCAGCCAGTTTATGGTCACCAACTTTTTTAATCTCACCATCAATCATTACCAACACCTTGTCTGGAACTAAATAACGCAGTATTCGATTGTAATGAGTAATAATAAGAATTGTTCTGTCTTTCTTGAATTCATTGATAAAATTAGCAATGGTTTTTAAAGCATCCACATCCACCCCAGTATCCACTTCATCTAAAATCAAAAACTTAGGCTGCAACAAAGCTGCCTGCAAAATCTCAAGTTTTTTCTTTTCTCCACCTGAGGCCCCATCATTTAAAGATCGCTCCAGTAACTCTTTTTTGATCTTAAGTTTTTTGGCATAAAAGTCTATCTCCTCTTTTACAGCTAGAGGCTCTTTTCTCCCTGATAAAGCCAATCGCAGCAGTTGAAAGACATTGACTCCTGATAATGATAAAGGTTGCTGAAATGAAAGAAAAATACCTAGTTTTGCTCTTTTGTCAACTTCCAAATCTGTGATATCTTCTTTATCAAAAAATATTTTTCCTAAGGATACATTATATGCTGGATGACCCATTAACACACTTGCCAATGTTGACTTACCACTGCCATTTGGTCCCATTAAGGCATAAATTTTATTTTTTTCAAACTCAAACGAAATATTTTTCAAAATTGTTTTTTCATCTACATTAACTGATAAATTTTTTATGGTAACCATAGATGGTTAAATAATTTTTAATAATTTTTGTTTTTTTAAACTATTTATAAAAATTTTCTCCAATTTACTTTTAAAAAAATCCTTATGCTGACAACTTTTTTCCCAAGGACAATGGAAATTTTCATCATTGCAGTTAGTAATTTTTAGATCTTCAAAAAGTAAAAGATAATCATAAAGAGTCATTTTTTTAATTTTTTCAGTTAATCGATAACCACCAACTTTTCCCTCTTTGCTTTCAACAATTTTTTCTTGAGCTAATTTTGAGGCAATTCGCGCTAAAAATCTTTTTGGTAACTGTGTATTTTCAACAATCTCTGATAAAGAAACAAAGTCGTCTTTATTTTTTAAATATTCCAAAAAAAGCAAACCATAGTCTGATTGTTTTGAGATCGTAAACATGCAAAATTTATCTAACTTCTAATTAATATGACACTAATTTTTATTATTTATACTCTTACTTAATATGTAATAGTTTAGCAAATAAAATAGAAAAAGTAAACAATTTTAAAAGTAGAAAAATTAAGAAGTCAAACTTATTTAATTACAGATTGTATTAATTCAGGAATTCTTGAAGACAACTCTGATCCAGCCACTGTTGCGGCTATTGCTGTTAATCCAGCAGATCGTCTAAGATTGGGATCATCTGCCCACCATCTAGCTAAGCCAGCCCAGACCTCAAACGCACTTAAACGTTTAGATATCAAAGATAAACCAGCACCTAACAATCCACTTACAATGGAATATGGAACAACGCCATATAATTGTATAAGTCTATCCACCAAACCAGAAGATAAACTAGCAACTTTAGAAGCTGCAATTGCTAAATTAGGAACTAATTCACTACCTAGGCCATCACAAAAGTCAAAAGGTTTAGGGTTTTTATCTGCGCTCATAACAAATTAGTTAATAAAATAAATTTATTAACTTCTTTTACATTATATAAAAAAAAATTTATTTTTACAACAGCATTCTTGGTAATCTATCTAGCTTATTGATTTGCACAAATATTTTTCTTTGAGCTTTATAAAAGGCAACTACCCCAATCATGGCTGCATTATCACCAGTTAAGTATTTGAATGATGGAAATAAAACTTCTCCTTGATGTTTTTTTGCTAGATCACGAAACATTTTTCGAAGATACAAATTTGCTGATACTCCGCCAACAAGACATAGATTTTTTATCCCAGTTTTTTTTATTGCTTGCTCTGTTTTAATAATTAAAGTATCAAAAACCGCCTGCTGAAAAGATGAGACTAAATATTTTAAATTTTGTATTTTTTCTTCCTCAGTTATTTTTTTTAAAAAATAATAAAATGAAGTCTTTAAACCAGAAAAAGAAAAGTTTAAATTTTTCGTTTTTATCATTGGTCGAGGAAAGTGATATTTATCAATATTACCAACATCTCTTGATAATTTTTCAATCACTGGCCCGCCAGGATAACCCAAGCCCAACATTTTCGCTGCTTTATCCAAAGCCTCACCTGCGGCATCATCAATTGTCTCACCAATCACCTCATACTTCAGATGATCTTTAAAAATTACTAAATTAGTGTGGCCACCAGAGACAGTTAAGACCAAATAGGGAAATTTAAAATCAATTTTTGGATTACCTTTTGAATTCTGAACAAAAGGAGAATAAATATGACCTTCTAAATGATTAACAGCAATAATTTTTTTATTAAATTTTGTTGCTAATTCTTTGGCTTTATTTATCCCCACTTCCAATGCTGGCGCTAATCCTGGCCCTTGAGTAACGGCAACATAATCAAAATCATTAATTTTTAACTTGTCAATCAACCAATCAATTCTTTCCTGATGAGCTCGCTTGGCAATTGAAGGTACCACTCCACCCCATTTTTGATGAAGCAAAACCTGAGAGTAAATAATATTTTTTATTACTCTTCTTCCTTCAGTCAAGGCTACGGCTGTCTCATCACAACTAGTATCAATCGATAAAATCATCTAACATCTAACATATAACTTCTAACATCTAATATTTATTAAATAATAATGAGTAATGAATAAACAATAATGATAATTAATAATTAGGTAAACAATTAGATAAACAAATAAAATAAGTGTAAAATAAGTGCGCGATCGCGCGTTTATTTTTTAAAAAAATTTTTTTTGAGACGCTGCAACGCCGCGTCTCTACAATAAAAAATATTCTTCATAAATATCTGATATCTTAATATCCAATATCATTTTAAATTATTTTAAATTATTCGTGCATTCGTTGATTCGCATTCATTCGTATATTCTTATCATTGCTATCTATTTTCAACTTTTTATCTCAATCACTCTTTCTTTTTTATTTAAATAATTGATCTCAACAAAAACAATCCTGCTTTTTTCTTTTAATTTGTCAAAAATCTCACCACTTTTTTCTCCCCATTCAATTGCCAGTAAATTTCCTGGACTTAGATATTTGTCTATTCCAAGATGCTTAAACTCATCAGCTTCCTCAACATTATAAAGATCAATGTGAATCAATTTTTTTATATTTGATTTTTTATTTTTTATTTTTGATTTTTTTATGTCGTACTCATACATGACAACAAAAGTCGGTGAAACAATCTCCTTTATCCCAAAAAACTCTCCCAGTCCTTTAACAAAGATCGTTTTTCCTACTCCCAGATCTCCTTGCAAAATAAAAATTATGGATTTTTTACTATCCTCATCAAATATTTTTTTTAAAATATGTTGAGCAATTTTTTTTGTTTGAGAAGGTGATGATGAATAAAATTTATTAATCTCTTTAATAACTAAATCTCCATGACGAAGAATCTTTAAATTCTCACCAGTTAAATCAATCACTGTAGATGGTTTATTGCGGGGTAATTTTCCAGCATCAACAATCAAATCAATTAATTGTTGTTTGCTTTTTGGCAATTGCTTTAATAAACTTTCAATTGAATAATGAGGTAGTTTTCCGCCTAAATTTGCCGATGTCGCAGTCACCGGCGATTTATATTCTTTCATTAACTCAATTACTGGTAAATAATCAATGAATCTTAATCCTAAGGTTCCTTTTTCTGATTCAAGAAGAGAAACAACTTTTTTTTTAGATTTTAAAACAACCGTAAAGGAGCCTGGCAAGATTGCCTTTAGCACTTGTTTTTGTTTATCAGTGACTTCTACTAGATCCTCAATCATCTGCCAATCAGAGACAAAAACTGAGATCGCTTTTCCAATAGGTCGATTTTTAAATTCAATTAATTTTTTCACAGCCTGAAGATTTTTAGCATCAACCAAGGCTCCATAAACTGTATCGGATGGATAAATTACTAAACCAGCGTTATTTAAAACATTTATGACTTGATTAATGACTTTTGAAAGATTATCATTTTCTAGTCTGATAATTTGCATTTTAATATTTTACTAAATTTTGATATACTGTGTTATCGTACTGAATTATTAAAGTTATATGAAGTAATTTTTCATGTTAGAAAAAAAAATAAAAAAATTTGAGTTTAAAATCAATTTAAATAATCTTTTTATTTTCCTTTTTATTTTCCTTTTTTTATTTCAAATTTTTAAAGGTTTTTCATCTCAAGTAAACAAAATCATTCCTCAAAAACCAATTAGCCAGATTATCACTGATGTTAAAAATAACCAAGTAAAAAAAATTGAAGTCATAGGTAATCAACTAATTATCTATTATAAAAATGATAGCTTAGCAATTTCTTATAAAGAGCCAAGTGACAGTTTAACCAAAATACTTCAGGATAATAAAGTTGATTTAAACAAAATTGAGCTTAATATCAAAGATATCAATGCTACCAATAGTATCATTAATATCCTTGCCAATCTTTTACCAACAATTTTGATGATTGCTTTTTTTATCTTTCTTTTTCGCCAAGCTAAAGGCGCTCAGGACTCTGTTTTTTCTTTTGGGCAGTCAAGAGCAAAAAAATTTAATAAATCAATGATTAAAATAAAATTCTCTGATGTGGCTGGAGTTGACGAGGCAAAAAAGGAACTTGAGGAAATAGTTGATTTTTTGAAAAATCCAGAAAAATACAAAAAAGTTGGCGCTCGCACTCCCAAAGGCGTCCTTTTAGTTGGACCAGCTGGCTGTGGAAAAACTCTTTTGGCAAAAGCAGTCGCTGGCGAGGCTAATGTGCCTTTTTTTTCAATGGCTGGCTCTGAATTTATGGAAATGTTAGTGGGAATTGGCGCTGCAAGAGTCCGTGATCTTTTTAATAATGCAAAAAAAAGCGCTCCCTCAATCATCTTTATTGACGAAATCGATGCTATAGGTCGAGCTCGCAGTGTTGGCGTGATGCCTTCTCATGATGAGCGAGAGCAAACATTAAACCAAATCTTGGTTGAGATGGATGGATTTGAGCCTAATGAACAAGTAGTGGTCATTGCTGCTACCAACCGAGGTGATCTTCTTGATCCAGCTTTGCTTCGGCCTGGTAGATTTGATCGTCGCATTATTGTTGATTATCCAGATTTAGAAGGCAGAAAAGCAATCATTAAAATTCACTCTCAAGGTAAACCTTTTGATGAAAAAATTAATTGGGAAGCTGTTGCTAAAAGAACCGTTGGTTTTTCTGGCGCTGATTTGGAAAATATGCTCAATGAAGCAGCTATTTATGCGGCTCGTTCAGGACGAAACAAAATCACTCAAGAAGACATTGAAGAAGCAGCCACCAAAGTCAAGCTTGGTCCTGAGAAAAAAAGAAATCAATCTGAATATGATAAAAAATTAACTGCCTATCATGAAGCGGGTCATGCAATTGTCTCTCATTTTTTACCTCATACTGATCCTGTCCATCGCATCTCAATTGTTTCTCGTGGAATGGCCCTTGGTTATACTTTAATTCCCCCAGCTAAAGATAAACTTCATGAGACAAAAACTCATCTTTTGGAAAGAATTGCCGTCACTATGGGTGGTCGAGCCGCTGAAGAAATAATTTTTAATGAGATAACTACTGGCGCTGCCAATGACTTTGATCATGCAACCAACATTGCGCGGGCTATGGTCGTTGAGTATGGAATGAGCAGTCTTGGACCAATCAATTTAGGCCCAACAATGGATGTCACTGAATGGGGAAAAACTTATTTTGAACAAAATCAGATCTCTCAAGAAATGCTTGCTAAAATTGATAAAGAAATCAAAAAAATCCTTGATGAAGCTTATGCAAAGGCTGTTAAAATAATAAAAACAAAAAAAGATTTACTTGATAAAGTCGCATCAGAGTTAATAAAAAGAGAAAGTCTGGATCAAGAAGAATTTGAAAAAATTGTCGGTAAAAAAATTCAACATGAACAATCTAATTCTCATTGACGGCAATGCCATCATGCACCGGGCTTATCACGCCTATCCATTGCTTACCTCCTCTGACAATACTCCAACCAATGTTATCTATGGTTTTTTTTCAATGCTTCATAAAGTCATTGAAGATTTTAAACCGACTCATTTGGCTATTGTTTTTGACACCCCAAAGCCTACTTTTAGAAATAAACTTTTTAAAGATTATCAAATTCAACGACCAAAAATTAATGATGATTTTATTGTTCAGATTCCTCTTGTGAAAGAAGCCCTTGATTTAGCCGGTATTTATCAACTGGAAAAAGATGGTTATGAAGCTGATGATATAATGGGTACTATTTGCCAAATCTTTAAGTCAAGGCCTGATTTTCGCATCATTATTATTTCTGGTGATAAAGACATTTTTCAATTAGTTAATGATCAGATTTTTGTTGCTACACCAATTTTAGGACTAACTAATATAAAAATCTACGATAAATCTGAGGTTAATCAAAAATTTGAAGTTGAGCCTTATCAAATTGTAGATTATAAAGCTCTTGTTGGCGATCCCTCAGACAACTACCCAGGTGCCAAAGGCATAGGCCCAGTAACAGCGGTTAAGTTGATTAAACAGTTTGGCAATATAGATAACATTTATAAAAATTTAGATAAAATTGATTCAGAAAAAATAAAAAAAATACTAATTAGGGAAAAGGGAAATGTTTTTTTATCAAAAAAATTAGCAACTATCGTTACTAATGCTCCAATTGAGATTGACATTGAAAAAATGAGATTCAATGGCTTTGATAAAAAATTAAAAGATTTTTTTGAAAAATATCAAATTTACTCACTTGCAAAAAGATTTTTTCCCGAAGTAAAGAAAGAACCGAAAGCACAAAAGCAAAATAGTCAAATTAGTTTGTTTTAAAAAATTATGTGTGGAATTTTTGGAGTAATAAACGACAAAAATAATAATGCTAGTCAAACTGTTCTTAGTGGTCTTAAATCGTTAGAATATCGCGGTTATGACTCATGGGGATTGGTAATCAAAAATAACCATCAATTTTACCTTGAAAAACGGATTGGAAAAATTGGAGAGGCCAAAATTAAAAAAATTAACTCGACATCTGGAATTGGGCACACTCGCTGGGCTACTCATGGCGGCGTCACTGAAGCTAACTCTCATCCGCATTTTGACTGTCAAAAAAAGATTTTCATTGTTCACAATGGAATTATCGAAAATTTCCTAACTTTTAAAGAAAAATTAACTAAATCAGGTCATCACTTTTCTTCAGAAACTGATAGCGAAGTGTTAGCTCATTTGCTTGAGGAAGAAAAAGAAATCAACCCAAAAATAATTTTAAATATATTTAAAGAATTAAAAGGCTTAAATGCTTTTATAATTTATCTTCCGAAAACTGAAGAAATTTTTGCTATTAAAAACAGCTCGCCATTAGTTTTTGGATTTGATGAAGAAAATCAACAATATTTCATTGCCTCAGATTATGCTGCTATCTTATCTCACACCGAAAAACTTTACTTTCTTGAAGATAATGAACTTTTGTATTTGTCACCAAAAAAATTTCAACTTTATGATAAAAATTTAAAAGCAAAAAAAATCAAATTCATTGTTTGGCAGCAAAAAAATGTTTCTTTAACTTTGGGAAAATATCCTCATTATATGATTAAAGAAATTAGCGAGCAACCACAGGTTCTTAAAAATATCATTTTAGAGAAAGATCAAATCACAAACATTGCTCAAATGATAAAAAAATCTTATGGTAATTACTTGATTGGTTGTGGAACATCTTATTATGCAAGTTTGGCAGCTACTTATCTTTTTTCTCAAATTGCCAACCGTCATACCAATGCTTGCGTGGCATCTGAGTTTTCTTATTTAACAAATTTTTTAACTCCAAAAAGTTTAGTGATTGCTCTATCTCAGTCTGGAGAAACAATTGATATTATTTCCGCTGTAAATAAAGTCAAAGAAAAAAAAGCAAAAGTAGTAGCAATTACTAATGTTTTAGGCTCAACTCTTTATCGTCAAGCTGATTATAAAATTTTGCTAAATGCTGGCCCAGAAAAATGCGTCTTGGCAACTAAATCTTTTACTGCTAAACTAGCAATAATTTATTTGCTTTCACACAGTTTAATAAACAAAATTACTCTTGGAATTAATCAACTAAACCTAGCAATTGCTGAAACTGAAAGAATTATCCAGCAAACTCAAAATCAAATAAAAAACTTAGCTAAAAAATTAAAAAATTATCAACATATTTTTATTTTAGGTCGAGGAATTTCTTACCCTTTAAGTCTTGAGGCGGCTTTAAAAATCAAGGAATCATCATATATTCATGCTGAGGGATTTGCTGGTGGTGAGCTAAAACATGGAGTAATTGCCTTAATTGAAAAAGGTACTCCAGTTATCATCTATAACCCTGAGGATGAGACATACGAGGACACTTTATCATCAGCATATGAAATCAAAGCTCGAGGAGGATATTTAATTGGCATAACAAGCAAGCAAAATAAAGTTTATGATGATATCATTGAGGTGAAAAACTGTCATTTAGCAACTATCATTCCCAATGTCGTTGTTGCTCAGCTTTTTGGATATTATCTAACTTTAGAAAAAAATCTTGATCCTGACAAACCCCGCAATTTAGCAAAAAGCGTCACTGTAAAATAGATTACTTACCCGTTAAAGCAAAAAAAGGTGCCAGAAAAAGAAGAAACAAAGCATTTATCCAATCAGTCTCCATATCGATAGGAGCTTTTAAGACTTCACTCATAGTTAGTTAAAAATTACTAACTTTAAAATAATTATAATACAACTTTTAAAAAATTGTCAATATAAAAATCAATTTGGCCAATGACATTTTTTGTATTTTTTTCCACTACCACACCAACAAAAATCATTTCGACCTAATTTATGAAGATTTTTTTTAGGAGTAGATGCTTTTTCATGACTAGCAGGCATATGCTGTTTTTTAAAAGGATCAATTGCTGAGGCTGATCTGAAAATAAGATCATTTTGATTAACATTTTCTTGGATTGATGGATATAAATTTATCAACTCTATATTTAAAATCCGTCTAGTAATCTCAAAATTAATATTACTTAAAAGTTTTTCAAACATTGAGTAAGCTTCATTTTTATATTCAATTAATGGATTAAGCTGAGCATAGCCACGCAAATTTATACCTTCACGCAAATCATCAATAGCTGTCAAATGATCCATCCAATGTTTATCAATAGTTGATAAAAATATTGACTTAACCAATTGCAACCAAACTTCTTGACCGTATTTTTTTTCTTTGTTTTTAAACTCTTGATTGACTTTTTTATTTAAGAACTCAATCAAACCCTGACTATCTTTGCTTTTAAAATAAGTAATAATCTCATTTTTTTTAACTGGAATTAGTAATGATAATTCCTTCACGAATGAATCAAAATCATCTTTTGAAGTATCCAATGAAAAATAATTATTTACTAACTGAGTGACTTCTTCAGCAAAAACCTCAAAAACAATTTGATAAAAACTATCACCTTTACCCAAAAGAATTTTACGGCGCCTTGTGTAAATTATTTCTCTTTGTTTATTTAAAACATCGTCATACTCAACTAAATGTTTTCTAATATCAAAATTAAATCCCTCAACTTTCACCTGTGCTTGCTCAATCGCTTTGGAAACTAATGGATGAGATAAGGGCTGATCTTCAGGAAAGTTTAAAAAACTCATCAGTCCTGAAATTTTATCGCCACCAAAAATTCTCATTAAATCATCCTCAAGAGAAACATAAAAAACTGACTCACCAGGATCGCCTTGTCGACCAGCCCGCCCTCGCAGTTGATTATCAATTCTTCTTGATTCATGACGCTCTGTACCAATTACCAACAATCCACCCAAAGACACTACCTCATCATGACTTTTTTGCCATTTTCCAATTTCACCTTCAGCTGGCTGACCACCAAGAATGATATCAACACCTCGCCCAGCCATATTTGTAGCCACTGTGACTGAACCCTTTTTTCCTGCCTGAGCAATAACTGAAGCCTCTTTTTCATGATTTTTAGCATTTAAAAGCTGATGTGGTATACCTTTTTGTTTTAGCAATCTTGACAAATACTCATTTTTTTCAATTGAAGTTGTCCCAACTAAAACTGGCCGACCAATTTGATAAGCTTGAGCAACTCTTTCAACAACGGCTTTAAATTTAGCAGTTTCCGTCTTATAGATCATATCAGGCAAGTCTTTTCTAATCATTGGTCGATAAGTAGGTATAACCACGACCTCAGTTTTGTAAATTTTATAAAACTCCTCGGCTTCAGTTGCTGCTGTACCAGTCATTCCAGCCAATTTTTCGTACATGCGAAAATAATTCTGCAATGATACTGTTGCTAAAGTTTTTGACTCTTGTTTAATGGGCACTTTCTCTTTTGCCTCAATTGCCTGATGAAGCCCTTCAGAAAAACGTCGACCATACAACAGCCTTCCTGTAAACTCATCAACAATAATCACCTCACCATCTTTAACAATATAATCTTTGTCTTTTTTAAAAAGTGTCTTTGCTTTTAAGGCAGCTTCGATATGATACAAAGTATCAAAGTCTTTTTCATAAATATTTTTTACTCCTAAAATTTTTTCAATTTTTTCAATTCCTTTTTCGGTAAGATTGGCAGTTTTTAATTTTTCATCAATTACATAATCAATTTTTCCATCTAATTTTTCAACAATTAAAGCATACTGATAATATTTACTAACATCCTCATCATATGGGGCTGAAATAATATGAGGAGTTCGCGCCTCATCGATTAAAACTGAATCAGCCTCATCAATGATGGCAAAGTAAAAACCACGCTGAACTAATTCATTTTCATTGACAGCCATGTTGTCACGCAAATAATCAAATCCAAACTCACTATTGATTCCATAGATAATATCTGCCTGATAAGCTTGCTTTCGATTAATTGGTCGAAGATTTTTTAATCGCCAATCTAAAGCTTCATCATCTTGAAAATTTGGATCATACAAAAAAGATCTGTCAGAAATAATTGAAGAAACAGTTAACCCTAAAAAATGAAAAATCTTACCCATCCAACCTGCATCACGCCTAGCTAAATAATCATTCACAGTCACCAAATGAACTCCCTTACCAACTAAAGCATTAAGATACAAAGCTGGCACAGCTGAAAGAGTCTTACCTTCGCCTGTTTTTTGCTCAGCAATTTTGCCTTCGTGAAGGGCAATCGCTGCCATCAACTGGACATCAAAATGACGCTGACCTAAAACTCTTCTTGAAGCCTCCCTAGCTAAAGCATAAGCCCAAACCAAATTTTCATTAAGTTTATTTTTATCGCCAGCAATTTTTTCTTTTAATTTTTCAGTTTCTTTTTTAAAATCTTCATCTTTTAAAATCCTTGCTTTATCCTCTAAAGCATTAATTTCTTCAACCTTTTTTTTTAGCCTTTGAACTTCCTGATAATTATAATCAAAAAATTTTTTTAAAAAATTTAACATATTTATTTCATAAAGTACTCCTGAGGTATGATTAAGATTTTTTCTGCTGAATAAGTATTGTCTAATTCATCTCCTTTGATTTTAGCTGTAAAATGAATAAAGTCACCTATTATAATCTTTGAAAATCCTGCTCTTTCAATCTCCAAATTTTTAATATTAATAATTTGTTGTTTTGTAACACTCTCTATATTTATGGTATACACAGTTTTATCAACTGCTAAAACTTTTATACTATAATTTTCTTTATCAACCTCAATTATTTTTCCACTTTCAACTAAATATGGTTGATCAACAAAAATATAATTTGGCATAACCTTGTCATCATTAATTATTCCTGAAATAATAATATAATAGTCTTTCTTCAAATCAGTTTTTTTTATAGATTTTTGATTATTACTTGTAATTTGGTAATATTTAGTAATTGTTTCATCTGGTTTTATCTCAAAGATTTCATTACCCTTAGTATTAATTTTTATTAAAGAATCATTAATATCAATTATTTTTCCAGAAATTACTCGATTATTCTTTTTTCTTAATTGCTCAACTTGATTGGCAACTTTTTCTTTAAAAATCTCAATTGATTTTTGATCAACACTACCAACTGATGGAGTAATTTTAGAGGTAATTGTTTGCGAAAGCACAAAAGCGCCAGGAAAAAACCAATAAAATAAAATTGCAACTATAATAATTTTTTTCATAATTCTTCTTGTAAATAATAAATTTTTAAAATTTTTTCTTGAGATGTTAATTTTTTATCTTTGGGATAAACAACTATTTTAATCACATTTTCACCTCTGGCAAGCGGAAAATCAAGTTTAAAATCAATTGTTTGATTAACAAAAACATGATCTTTTATTGGTGACTGCACTACAATCAAAGAATTCTTTGGTGCCTTTCCTTTAATTGTAACTGAATTAACATCATAAGTAGCATTATTGTTTGGCTCGATGATTTCTAGTGTTTGAAGGACTTCTGGTTCTTTTTTACTAATTTGCTTTTTTTCCTCTATGGTTGGAATAGTCTTAGTTTTTAAGCTTTGATCGCTGTTTGTTTGAAAAACTAAAAATAAACCAATTAATGCTCCAAAAATCAATCCAAAGATCACAGCCAATAATCCTTCTTTTTTCATAATTTTTTTAGATGTTTTAAAGTTTTTGGTAAATGATCAATAATATTACTTACATTATACCAATAACCATACTGGTTAAACAACTCATCAGCTGTTTTTTTCAAAACAATTGAGGCAAAAACAGCTGAATCAATAGGTTCATTTTTGACATAAAACGAAGCAGTTAATGCTGATAAAACATCACCAGTGCCGCCTTTGGTTAATCCTTGATTACCTCCTTCAACAACAACAGTCTCATCACCATCTGAAATAATATCATTAACTGATTTTAGCAAAATCACTATGTTATATTTTTTGGCATTTTTTTCAACAACATCAATTTTTTCTTGAAAATTTAAATTAACTATCTTTTCAGAAAATAATTTTTCAAATTCTTTTTGATGGGGAGTTATGATGGCTTTTGTTTTTAACTTTAATAACCAATCTTTGTCCATCATCTGTAAACTTCCCGCGTCAATAACAAATTTTTTTTCAGAAAAATTTTTTATTAAAAATTGAGTTAAAAAATAAGTATATAAAGCTTCATCTTTAATATTAATTAAGTCTTTTTGATTTTTAATTTGTTTATTTGATATTTTACCTCTTATCATTCCAGGTCCAATCAAAACCACATCATCTTCCTTGACATACTCTAATAAGTCATTTTTGCGAACAATCATTCCATTTCTAAATTTTGTTTTTAAATTTAGAAAAATCTTTTCATTCTCTTCAGTTGAGCAATAATGAACCATATCAACAAAAAAACTTGCTGTCTCAGCAGCCCAAAGTGAAGCGGCATGAAATAATGAAGATCCGCCAATTATTAAAACTTTACCGTTTTGACCTTTGTAAGAATATTTTTGAGGTATAACAAATTTTTGAAAAATATCTCTTAAAACCACATCATCGCTTACCCTAATAATCCTTTTGACCATATTTTATTTTAAAAAGATTGATTACAAATTCTTATCAACAACCGACTTCATGTCAGTAAAACTATATGCACCCTGAAACATCTGACTGTTGACTAAGAAATGAGGTGTACCCTGATAGCCCAAGGTTACTGATAGTTCTTGATCTCTAGCTAATTTCTGTTTGTATTTCTCCGACTCTAAACAATTTTTCAAAAAATTTCCATCAATCTCATTAGCTAAAAAATTAACTAATTCAGGGATATTGGCTTTATCATTTTTCACTTTTTCATTAATTAAAATATAACCTTCGTTAGTCATCAAGCGATCATGGACCTCCCAAAATTTTCCTTTTTCATAAGCGCAATACATCGCTTGAGCTGCCAATTCACCATTACCATGACCATTAGAATAAAGAAAAGCGAAAGATGCTTTTCCCTGATCAACTAATTTTTTTATTTCTGGAACTGGCGGGACATATGAGCCACCTTGAGATTGGTATTTGAATCTTTCGCCTACCTGAGCTGCTAATCCTGGATTTTTTCCGGCAGCAATATGACAAAAAGGACAGCTTGGATCTGAGACTTCAACAAATAATAACTTTCGGTTTGCATCACCAAAATATATAAAATCTCTGCTAAAGAGTTTTTTTACTTGATCAATTTTTACTTCTTGTGGCTGTTGTTGTTGAGTAATTGTTGGATTAATTATCTGTTTCTCTATATTGAAAACTTTTACTACTAAAAAAATATTTAAAACCAAAATCAATACCATAAAAAAATAAAATGGCTTAAGATCAACTGAATTTGATGTTTCTGTCTGAATGTAGGGAATTGATTTTTTGTTTTTTGTTACGTTTTTTACCATAATTTTAAGTGTGTAAACTAATAAATTTTTTATAACTTAATATCCTTTAATTGTCTCAATTTTAAAAATTTTGTCAAGCTTAAAATTATCGTGCATATATTCGGTAGATATTGGCGCCAATTTTTTCAAATTTAAAAATCTCAATCTTGCCAATTTCAGCAGTGTTTTTCACATGAGGCCCTCCACAAAACTCTTTGGAATACGCTCTTTCAAGTGATTGACCAATATAGTAAACTTTAACTATATCTGGATATTTTTCCCGAAAAAAAGATTTAGCTCCGATCTTGTATGCCTGCTCTTTTGGCAAAAAGACGAAATTTACATCAAGCCCTTCTTTAATCTTTTCGTTGATGATGGCACCGACTCTTTTTAGATCAGCTTCTGTTGGTTTATTAGCACAATAAAAATCAAAACGCAATCGCTCACCAGTAATATGAGACCCCTCTTGCCTGACTGAGCTACCTAAGACATCAA
The DNA here is from genome assembly GCA_964443335.1 of uncultured Gammaproteobacteria bacterium. Lineage (GTDB taxonomy): Bacteria > Patescibacteriota > Microgenomatia > UBA1406 > GWC2-37-13 > GWC2-37-13. Next base: position 16,774 of record CAYUCK010000013.1, read on the forward strand.
AAAGGGCTTGATGAAGCAAATGAGTGGCAGTATGATAACGCAATGTTTGCTCTGAATGATCAGCTAATCCTCCTTTAAACATCCCAGCTGAGGCAGTTCGTGACAGTTGACGATGCTTTTCAAATTCACTATCAAACTGTTTTTGATCAAAAGTTAAGCCTTTTTCTCGAAGCAACTCCTCAGTCAGTTCCTTTGGAAAACCATATGATTGATATAAATCAAAAACTTGCTTACCATCAGGACTGTCAATTTTTGAAAGAATCATCAAGCCTTTATTTAATGTTTTGTTAAACCTGTTAATTTCATCTTTAATCACATCTTTAATCTCATCAAAATCAATATTTTCAAAATAAATTTTGTCATAAATTTGCAAAATCGCCTCAACTGCCAAAAAGAGATCCTTTGCCTCAACTGTTTTTCCTTTTAGCTGATATGTTTTCACAGTAATTCTTCGAAGTAGTCGCCGCAGATAATAACCTCGCTCTTTATTTGATGGATAAACTCCAGTTTTTATCAAAAAGACTGCTCCTTTTAAATGATCAGCAATAACACGCATTTTTCTTTTATCTTCCTCATTTTCATATTTTCTTCCAACTGCAATCTCAATATTTTTGATAATTGGCCAATAAACATCGGTTGTAAAAACATCTGGGTTGTTATTTAACGCTGCCAAAATTCTCTCTAGTCCCCCACCAAAATCGACATTTCTTGCTGGCAGGTCCTCAAATCCATTTTTTGTTTTTTTATACTGCATAAAAACTGAGTTGCCAATCTCCATAAATCGACCACAATCACAATTTGGATGACAAGGTTGATCTTTAAAAGGCGAGTTTTCATGAAGTTTTAGATCCTTGCCAAAATCATAAAAAACCTCACTATCTGGTCCACCAGGCTCTCCTTCTGGCATATTATCAGGGACACCAGCTCTTGACCACCAATTTTTTTCTGGACCATAAGAAAAAATATGATCTGAAGTAATTCCTAAATCCAACCAAATTTTTTTTGACTCATCATCTGCAGTTAATTGATTTTTTTTATCTCCTGCAAAAATCGTCACATAAAGCCGCTCTTTTTCAAATCCCAGTTTTTCTGTTAAAAACTGCCAAAACCAAGCTAACTGCTCTTTTTTAAAATAATCACCGAATGACCAATTACCCATCATTTCAAAAAAAGTCGTATGACGATTATCACCGATTTCCAAAATATCTTGAGAGCGAAAACAGGGCTGAATATTGTATAGTCTTTTACCTAAAGGATGGGACTCACCTAGAAGATAAGGCACAAGCTGTTGCATGCCACTACCAGTAAAAAGGGTTGTTGGATCGTTTTGGGGAACAAGAGGAATTGGCGGCACTTCTTGATGATTGTTTTGTTGCCAGAATTGACTAAAAGTTTTTCTTAACTGAAGATGATTAAACATAACATAAGATTATAGCAAAAAAATATCCTTTTGACACCCTCTTGCAAAAAAATTTTATTTATTTAAAATATAATATGGACATAGTTAAATAATTTTTTATTTTACCGCCCGATTTTTCCGAGCGGTTTTTTAAAAGAGTGAAAATAAAAATTAAAATTTTTGAATTAACAAATTTATAATTTTGCCCTCAGAATCAGAGGGCTTTTTAGTTTTATGAAGGAAAGAATAACTTTTGCAAAGACTCTAGACCCTTTTTCCAGAAAATCAAAACATGAATTACCTATATTAATAAGTTCATCTCCAATAAGAAAAGAAATGGCTGGAATTTCTAATTTACCTGTTAACAATCTTCATCCTGATGTTTTATATGAAGTTTTACGAGCTATAGATGAAGCTGAAAGAAGAACACAAGAACAAATTATAAATGAAAATGGTATTCATCACTCAATTTTTCCTGCATCAAGAGATGACGGCTCACCAATTACTGTTTTAGAACTGGCAACAGATAAAGCCAAAGCCGCAACTGAAAAAATTAATGAATTAAAATCTCATTGGCGTAAAGAATGGGGCGAACCACCAACCTCTTTAGCATTAGTTGACTCAGCCTGGGGAATTGATTTAGCTGCAGAAAGCCCGGATGTTTTAAATACTGAGGCAGTGATAATCCAAAAACCAAAAGATCAAAAAGGACTAGAAAATATTGTTGAAGCCTTAAGACTTGCCTCAACCCAAGGCGGACATTTGCAATCTATCTCCGGAATATGTAGGGTGGA
>CAYUCK010000014.1:0-18245 GCA_964443335.1 uncultured Gammaproteobacteria bacterium
TCGCTAAAAAATTTTGATCGCTGAATTTATCCCAAAAAGGAAATGCCAAAAAATACCAGCAAGAGCCTGCCCAATTAGGCATTGTATCAGTCTCTCTTTTGGCTGGGCCTCCACAATTTGGACAGGTCGTTTTTACAAAACTATCAATTTTTGAAAGTGGTGACTCGCCTGTCTCCGTTGGTTCATATGAGGAAATATATGGAAGTTTTAAGGGTAAATCTTTTTCCTCAAGCGGAAACCAACCATATAAATCATTAATTTCTAATTTTAAATCTTTAGTTTTTGATAAATTTAAAAATTTTTTTCCTTCCTCTGTACTCCAAAAATTAATTTTTTTATCAGCACAACTTTGACAATACACCATTGGAATTGGCTCGCCCCAATATCTCTGACGAGAAAAAATCCAATCACGCAGCTTATACTCAACCGATTTTTGACCCAAATTTAACGACTGTAATTTTTCAGTAATTTGTTTAATTGCCTGTTGCGATGTCAGACCAGTAAACTCTCCAGAATTTGCCAAAACTCCATACTCAGTAAAGGCTTTATCCAATTTTTGACTTTTAACTTTTGATTTTTGACTTGGCATAATTACTTTTTTAATCGGTAAATTAAATTTTTTAGCAAACTCAAAATCGCGCTCATCATGTGCCGGCACCACCATCACTGCTCCCTCACCATACCAACCCAAGACATAATCAGCCACCCATATGGGAATTTCCTCACTAGTTAAAGGATGAATCGCCTTGACTCCTGTATCAACACCAGTTTTTTCTTTAGCTAAATCAGTGCGCGCCAGATCCATTTTCTTTTTAGCTGCCTCAACATAATTTTTAATCTCCTGAAGTTTATCTTCTTGAATTTTGAAGTTTGCTTGGCCTCCAGATCGGGGAGAGTTTAAAATCTCCTCAATCAACCAATGCTCTGGAGCAACAACCAATGCTGTCACTCCAAACAAAGTATCCGGTCGTGTAGTAAAAACTTTAATATATTTTTCTTCATTAATTTTTAATTTTTCACTTTTAACTTTGAATTTTATCTCTGCTCCTTCACTTTTACCAATCCAGTTTTTTTGCATCTGCAAGATCCCCACTGGCCAATCAAGATCTTTCAGATCTTCCAAAAGTCTATCAGCATAAGCAGTAATGCGAAAAACCCATTGAGGCAAAGTCCGGCGCTCCACCTCTTTACCGCATCTTTCATGAGTGTTGTTAGGCAAAACCTCCTCCTCAGCTAAACCAGTTTTACAAGAAGGACAATAATAAATCGGCATCTCTTTTTTATACAAAAGCCCCATTTTAAAAAACTGGATAAAAAGCCATTGTGTCCATTTGTAATAATCTGGATCAGTGGTAGAAAACTCTTTATCCCAATCATAAGAAAAACCAAGCATCTTCATCTGACGTTTAAAATTGACTATATTTTTGGGAACTAAGTCCATTGGATTGGTTTTGGCTTTGATGGCAGCATTTTCTGCCGGTAGTCCAAAAGCATCAAAACCCATTGGGTGAAGCACTGGATGTCCATTCATTCGAAAAAATCTCGCCAAAACATCAGTACCAGTATAAATACGAACGTGTCCTACATGCAAACCAGCGCCTGAGGGATAAGGAAACATTGACAAAACATATTGTTTTTGTTTGGAGATTTGCGATTGATCAGATTGACGAGTTTGATAAACTTTCTCCTCCTCCCACCTTTTTTGCCATTTTCCTTCAAACTCTTTTGGTTGATATTTTAACATACAACTACTATTTTATCTAAAACACTAAATCTTGACAAGAACATATATTTAAAGGAATAATATAAAATTTTTAATTTTTGGAGTTAAATAATCTAAAAATTCAGATGATAAATTAAAATAAATATTTACATTTTAGCAAATTCTAAATTTTTTCAAAATCATTAAAACTCTGTTTTTAATTTTGTCATCAACTAAGACCCCAATTATTCCCAATTGAAAATGACCATAAAAAACTAAAGAATTTAAAGGCACCAACAAAATCACCGGCAATGCCAACAAATCCTCCTCTCCCTCAACATATATCATCTGTTTTTTACTTTCTGTTAAAATTTTTTGAATATTGTTTTTTATTGTTAAAAAAGCTTGAAAGCTAATTTTACCTTGTTGATTAACAGTTTTTTCTGGAAAATGATAAAAATTATTTTGCTGATAAAACTCAAAAGTTTTTTTAATCTCATCACCAACCGACCCTCTTCTTGTTTTTAAATCATAGATTAAAATATCAGGAAAAATTTTGTTTTTTAAAAAATAAAAAGAAACAATATCACCAACAGTAATTATTTTGGAAAATTTTAAAGTAAGATAAGATTTTTTAATTTCTGATATTTTTTTAAAGACTTTTCCCAAAGGTTTTCGCAAATCATCTCTAAGCTTCTCAGGCAAAACCAGATTTTCGGAGTTTTTAAAAAAATTACTGACAATCAAATGATAATCTTTTTTTTGTTTAAAAGACTGAGGCCGACCAACAATCAAATCGGTTTGGTATTTCATCAAACTAAATTTTACTGAAACAAAACTTCAACTAGAATAAAAAGAAAAGCAATCAAAAGCAAAATCTGACCTTCTTTTTTGGAAATTTCTTTTTTTGATTGAGAAAAAAGATAAAAAACTCCCAATCCAAAAAGATTAATGATTAAAGTTTTTAATGAATAATTTTCAATATGAATTCTTGCGCCATTTAAAAGTGCCAAAACCCCGAAAATCAAAGTATTTGCAGCAGCACTACCAAGATAGTCTCCCAAAGCCACTTCTTTTTTACCTAAAAAAATTGATCTTATTGCCAAACTTATCTCTGGCAAATTTGTTCCCAAAGCCAAAATTATAACACTGACAACAAAAAGCGGTAAATTAAATAATTTAGCATATTCAATTGTTTGATTAACAATAAAATTACTAACGACAAAAATAATTGCTAAATGAACGATTAACTCAAAAACAATCTCCAAAAAATGAGCCACTTTTTTTACTGATAAGTCATGAATAGATACATGAAGAGCTTTTTTCTTTTCTATAAAATAAAACAATATTAAGTAAAGCAAAATCAAGAAAACTCCCTCAGTCCGAGTCAAGACATTATCAGCAATTAAAAAAATTGGCGCTAAAACAACGATCAAAGCAAAAATCATATCTTTATAATTTAACTCGTGAACCATCTTTACTCCACCTCCAAAAACTGCCAAAAGAGGAATCACAACTGTAAAAAGATAAAATGAGGCGCCAATAAGATTGCCAACAAAGATATCTGGGGTTTTTTTGATGATTGAGTTTAAGCCAACTGAAAACTCTGGAATCGAGGTTAAAATTCCTAAAACAAAAAAAGACAAAGCAAATGAAGAAAAGCCGATTTTTTTAGCCATCTTCTCAATAATCTCAACGATCTTTCCAGCACTTTTCCATAAAATAAAAAAACAAATAATATAAACAATGGTTTTAAAAAATAAAAAAACTATCTCCATATTTTAAATTTATCATAAAATTTAAATGCATAAAATAATAAAAAAATAATTAAGAATGATTGTTTGTTAGAATGATTTATCTAGTTATCTGAAAATTTTTGACTTTTTCAAGAAGTGCTTTTGCTTGATTATTTTCCTCAAAATGACGCCTGACTGGATCAAGAAGTTGATTTAATAACTTTGCAAGCGTCAATTTTAAATCCATTGGGTGAATTTCTTTGTTGGCAAATGCTTTTTCTAATTCTTGATAGGAAGTAAAAAACACATTGCCACCAAATTTTTGCGGACGTTCAATTATTAATCTATCAATTCCTAATCGATCAAAGCTTTCAAAAATAATGTATCTATAGTACTCCAAAATCGGATTATCCTCAACTACTCCTTCAGGACAATAAGCTCTATTAATTTTTCGCTCAACATCCTCTTTAGTGTCTGTCATAAAAATGGCTGAATCAGGAATTGACTTTGACATTTTAAGCTCAATTGTTTTTTCAATTTTTGATTTTTGACTGTTAACTTTTGATTTTTGCAATAACCCCATCAACATATGATGAGAAACAACCACTGGCTTCCAAAACCCCAGCATTGGCCCAATCTCTCTCGCCAACATATTCACCTTGCGCTGATCCATCCCCAACTGGCAAATTTTGGCTCCCAAATAAAAAATATCAGCCACTTGCATACAAGAGTAAATAATCATTGCCCCGGTTAGTTTATCAAGTGACTCTTCCCGACCCATTATCTCAGCCGTGCGTATAAAGCGGCGCAAAGCATTAGATCGGCCTGCTTTTATCACCAACTCCCAGTATTTTGGATCTTTGACTAAGTCTGATGCCCAAACAAACTCGACTTTTGATAAATCCATTCCAGAGGCTTTCCAAACCTCAATAAAGTAGCGGCCAACTGTCTGAATTTTCTCTAAGTCTCCACCCATTTTATTATTAGCCATTGCATGCCAGTCAGCCACCAACATCTTAAATCGGACTCCAGCTTTTGTCATTTTGTTAACATTTATGGCTCGAAGCAAGCCTTGGGCAATATGAATTTGACCTGAAGGCTCAAAACCATCATAAGAAATAAGCTCTTTTTCACTTTGCAAAAGATCTTTAAGCTCATCCTCCTTAACAATCTCCTCACCAACTTGCCTGATAAGATTTAATTTCTCCTCAACTGTCATAAATAAATTATACAATTTTTTTCACTTTATCAACAATGCTTTTGTAATCAATCTCCTCATAATTCAATAACTCTTCTGGCTTCCCTGACATAGGAATTTTTTTGCAAGCTAAATGAAGATAGTTTTTTACTTGAATATTTTTTTCCAAAATAAACTTTTCAATGATACTACCAAGACCACCTACTGAATAATGATCTTCAACCACAATCACGTTAGTATATTTTTTCATTAAAGATAATAAAGTTTTTTCATCAAAAGGTTTAACTGAGTATAGATCAATAACAATTACTTCATAGTTTTGTTTTGTTAAAATTTCTTGGGCTTTTAAAGCTTCAAAAAGAGTAATTCCAGCAGTGATAATTAAAATTTTTTTAACGTTTGTTGATTTTGTCATTGAATAATGAACTTTACAGCCGCCAAAAACAAATTCTTCTTTTTCATCATAAATCATTGGTGTTTCTGATCTGGTTAGCCTCAGATAAACTATACCATCAAGATCATTGGCTAATCTTGTTAACTTTTCTGCTGAAGTTTTGTCAGACGGATAAAATATCTTTGTTTTTAAAATTGAGTTAAACATTGCCAAGTCCTCAAGCCCCATTTGTGAAGCGCCATCTTGACCAATTGAGACACCAGCATGCGATCCAGCCACTTTTAAGTTAGCATCACTGTAACCTGCCATTCTTAACTGATCAAAAGCTCGTGTCAAAAAAGCGGCAAAAGTTGACAGATAAACTTTAAAACCTAACTTAGATAATCCCAGTCCTATTGACACCATATTTTGCTCAGCTATATATATCTGAAAAAAACGATCGGAAAATTTTTCTTTAAAATAATTATGATAAGTAGAGTTACCTGTTTCTGCATCTAAAACAACTATTTCCGCATCAACTTCACCTAATTTTGTTAATTCACGACCGTAGCTTTCTCTTGTTGAAAATGTTTTTTTACTATCGTTATTTTTACTGATAGTTAATTTTTCCAGCTTTTCAATTACTGAAATTATTTTTTTGTCTAAATATTTTTTTTCAAATATAATTCTTTCTGGTTTTTTAAATGACGCTTTGAGATTAGAATCAACATTACCTAATTGTTTTAAAGCTTGACTCAATTGATCTTTGTTGAGTGCTTTTCCATGCCAACCTTCTTGATTTTCTAAAAAATCAACTCCTTTACCTTTGACTGTTTTTGCCAAAATTACCTCTGGTTTATTATTTTTATCAGTTTCAATTTTTTGAAAAATTTTTTTTATCTCATCTAAGTTATGCCCGTCTGTTAATTTATAAACCTGCCAACCAAAGCTTTCAAATCGCCTCTGATACTCATCAATCTTCCAACCAAACATTGTTTGACCGTTTTGACCTAAACGATTAATGTCAACTAAAGCAATAAGATTACTGACATGATAAAAACTTGAAAGTTGAACTGCCTCCCAAACTTGCCCCTCAGCCAGTTCTGAATCACCCATTAACACATATATTTTAGGCAATCTTTTTATTTTCTGATTTTTAAATTTTAATCTAATTCCCAAAGCCATACCCAAACCAATTGATAACCCTTGACCTAAGCTACCTGTTGTCACGTCAGCAAAGTTAAATTTTGGCGTTGGATGGCCTTCTAAAATTGAGCCAAACTGACGCAAACTTAATAATTGTTCTTTTTTTAAAACTCCAGCCACAGTATAGATTGAGTACAAAATTGGCGCTGCATGACCTTTGGATAAAATAAAACGATCGTTATAAATCGCTTTGGGATTTTCTAAATCTTGCCTAAAAAATCCAGCAAAAAAAAGAGTTGTCAAAAGCTCAATCGCTGATAAACAAGAAGTTGGATGACCACTGCCAGCTTGAGTGGTTGAGATTAAAACATAATAACGAAGTAGCTTAGCGATTTTTTCTAACTTTTTTATATCCATAAATTGATGATAGTTTTTAAAAGCGAAAAAATCAATATTAGTTTTTTGTTGTTGACTTTCTTAATATTTTTTAAAATAATTAAATTATGATCTTGCCAAAAAAAGAGGTGATTGAAAAGGCTCTTATTAAGGATTATCAAAGTCTATATGATCACTCGATTGATCATTTAGAAGAGTTTTGGCAACAGATTGCCAGTGAGCTTTTTTGGTTTAGACCTTGGGAAAAAGTAGCTGACTGGCAGTATCCTTATGCTCACTGGTTTATCGGTGGGGAAACAAATCTCGTCTACAATGCTTTAGATCGCTGGCAAAAGACAGAAATAGCCAATAAACTCGCTTTAATCTGGGTGGGCCAACCTGAAGACAAAAACTCAGCTGATTTTCCAATGCGCACTTTTACTTATAAACAACTTAATGTGGAAGTTTGCCGCTTAGCTAATGGTTTAAAATCTTTAGGAGTAAAAAAAGGTGATCGAGTAATCATCTATCTTCCCCGAATTCCTGAACAATTCATCTCAATGCTTGCTTGCGCAAAAATTGGCGCTTTGCACTCTGTTGTTTACTCTGGTTTTTCAACTGATGCTTTAAAAAATAGGATTGAGGACGCTCAAGCCAAGATAGTTATAACTACTAATTTTTATCCTTACAAAGATAAAATTCTAACGCCACTAGAAAATGTTAGAGAAGCAATTAAAGATTTTTCTTTTGTTGAAAAAGTAATTGTTATCAAAAGACAATCCAAAAACAGTTATTATGATTTAGATAATTTATTAGTTAATGAAATTTTTTATGATGATCTCGTTGCCAAGCAAGACACAATCTGCTCAACTGCGATTTTAAACTCTACTGATCCATCCTTTATTCTGTATACCTCTGGCTCAACCGGTAAACCAAAAGGCGTTGTCCACTCTCATGGTGGCTACATGGTAGGTGTGTATGCGACAATGAAGTATGTTTTTGATATAAAAGGAGATGAGATTTTTTGGTCAACAGCTGATGCTGGCTGGATTACTGGCCACTCATACATCCTTTATGGTCCACTTTTAAATGGTATCACTACTTTTGTATATGAGGGAACACCTGATTACCCTGATATTGAGGTATGGTGGCGGCTAATTGATCGCTTTAAAATCACTCATTTTTATACAGCGCCAACCGCCATAAGAGCGCTGATGCGCTATGGAGAGGAACCAATAAAAAAGTATTCTTTTTCCTCACTACGGATCTTAGGCTCAGTTGGCGAGCCAATCAATCCTGAGGCTTGGCTTTGGTTTTACAAAAATATCGGGCGTGAAAAAATACCCATTATGGACACTTGGTGGCAGACTGAGACTGGAATGCATATTCTCACACCCTTACCTTCAACTCCACTTAAGCCAGGAAGCTGTAATAAGCCATTTTTTGGAGTTATTGCTGATGTTGTTGATGAAAATGGTAATTCAGTTGGACCTAATAAACAGGGATATCTTGTCCTAAAAACTCCTTGGCCCTCAATGCTTTTGGGCCTTTGGAATAATCCACAAAAATACAAACAAACATATTTTGAAAAATTTACTAACTCCAAATCACAAACCACAAATGAATCAACCATCTCGCATAATAAATTTAAAAATTTTATCTATTTTACTGGTGATAGCGCAAAAATTGATGAAGATGGTTATTTTTGGATTATTGGCAGAAACGATGATGTGATCAAAGTCTCAGGCCACAGACTTGGCTCAGCTGAGATCGAACACGCCATTGTTGAGCATCAGGCTGTAGCTGAGGCTGCCGTCATTGGCAAACCCCATCAAGTCAAAGGTGAATCAATTAAAGCTTTTGTCATCTTAAAAATTGGCCAAAAACCAACTGAGTCGCTAAAAACCAAAATAAACAATCTCGTCCGTGAGAAAATTGGTCCAATTGCCTCTCTTGATGAGATTGAGTTTGTTGACAAACTCCCCAAAACCCGCTCAGGTAAAATCCTAAGACGGGTTTTGAAAAGTCAGGAATTAAAACTTCCTGTTGAGGATCTGTCAACCATTGAGGATTAATTAACCTTTACTTTCTCCTCCATTTAGACCATCTATTATTTGTTGGGGAGACTTCCCTGTTCTTTCTATTATCTCTCTCTCAGCAGCCGCTGTTAATCCTGCTCCGCTCTCATCAATTATTTCTCTTGCGGTATCTTTGTATCCTTTTTTTTCTGCTTCTTGTCTTCTTAACGATTCATCTCTAATACGTTCTGAAAGTCCCATAATATTATTTTAAAACTTGTAATTAATATAATATACTCTAATAAAATAAAAAAGTCAAGCGATTTTAAGTTCTTTAAACCTCCTCTCCCCACCTCGAAGGTAGAATAAATATGACATCTCGAGAATTAAATAAATAATTAAATAAACAAATAATGAAATAAATGAAAGTAATTAAGTAATTGGGTAATTAAGAAGAAATAAGTTCGTATTTTTTTTAATAAGTTTTTAGTTTTTAAACGCTTAATAAATGCGAACTAAGAACGAAGAATTCATCAAGAACTACTTGTCCCATTTATGACGGGAAAAACTACGAACTTATTTGTGCTTTCAAACTTCAAACTGAAAAATGAAAACTTTTCTTCTAATATCCAATATCTAATATCGAATATCTAAATAACACATTCATATATTCTTATCAACTTCTAACTAATTATAGTTTTTTTAAATTCTTCTCTCCTTTTCTCTCCCCTTTTTTCACTGCCAAAAAAAAGTCGATATAAATTAGCTAAAGTTAAATTAGTTAAAGGATTATTTGGATCAACTACCACCTCAGACATTTTTTCAACAGATATATTTCCTTTTGCATCCTTTAGATCTTCTGATAAATCATTGCGCTCTTTTACCACTTGATACCATGATTTATCCATCTCTCTCATGAACTCTCCTAACTTTTTAATATCAGGATCAATCCATTGATAAGGGCCAATGGGAAATTCTAATTTTACATGCTGTTCAAAGATCTTATTTATTTTTAAAGTTTTTAATTCCGTTAATTTATCAATTGCTTCTTGAGATAATGTTGCTCCTTTTTTTAATCCAATAAAAAAACTGCCTCCACGCCGAAAAATCTTTACTTTATCTGCCTCATCACCTAGCTGATTATTTATTACTTGATAAAAAGCTTTAATCATCTCATCAGTCACAACTATAGAAAAACTATCATTAACTTCTTTGATAAATTTAAACTCCATCCCAAAAACCCGAGAAAACTCGCCTCTTGCTAAATGATTTTTAAAATCCTCAAAACTACCGACCATCTCACCCAAAAGGGGATCATATAAAGCCTCATCGACAAATCTCAAAACCAAAATCAATCGAGTATGATTTTCATCATCAGCTTTTTGATCTAAAAGATTAGCTAAATATAAAGGAACTGCTAATTCTGGATGTTTTGAGGCTAAATCATGCATTAAAAATAAAGCCTCTGTGGAATAATCTCTTTTTGGTCTTTGATTTTTCTTAAGATATTCTCTGATTTTATTTTCATCCTTGCCAAAGAATTGTTTTAAAAACTCAATCTCTTTTTGATTAATAACACTTCCTTTATTAACTGCCCAAAGAAAGATTTCTCTATCAATCTCAGCATTAGGTAAAGAAATTGCTTTAGTAGCTTCTTCTTTTAACTTAATTTTTTGAGAATTAAATTTACCATTGACTGAATAATAAGCCTTTTGTTGACTAATTTTTTCTTTAATTTGTTGTAAAATTGCTTCTAAATTTATTTGAGAAGCCTCAACTTTTGCATTTTTTATTACTGCCAAAGCAAATTCATCTCCACCATATCGACAAAGAATAAATTGATAGCTTTTTTTATTTGCCCAGGTAATCCATCTAATGACTCATTTAACAACTTAGCCACTCGCAAAAGCAGTAAATCACCATTTTCTGGAGAAACATTATTGGCGCCTGAAAAATTGGCAACATCAAGCATCAAAATCCCAGATAAATTCTCAAAATTATCACCACTTCTTCTTTTAATCTGATCAAGCCAACCAGGCCGACTTAGTAAATATTGAGGTTTTTCTTCTTGTAATACTCCATTGATTTCAATACTGACTTTTCTTTGTAAACCTTTATCAAAAACTAAGCTGTAAAATTGTTTTAAAACAGAAGTGCTTTTTTTTCGTTCGTCCTCTGGTAAAACTCCCTCTAATCTATTTATATCATCTCCATAATAAAACATTAATATTTCTGAAGCTCTTTCATTAACAGGTAAATTTTCACAAGCAAAAGCATCTAAAAAAATCTCAATTTTCGGTGTAGGTTCTAAATTGGAACTGGTCATTGTTTATAAAGTCTTTGATAACTCTCATCCATAGTCTTCAAGATCTGCTCAGTAACTGCCTCAGCTTCATCAAAGGTCAAAGCCTTAAGATTATGAGGATAATAGTGAAATACTTGGTTGCGGCCGTTTTTCCAGCAGTTCCAGATTTTGTCAGCCAAATCTTGGCCAACTTTATCTTTAATTTTTTTATAAAGTGAGCGCTTGCCCAGCTTATTGACTAAATTTGGCGACATTAATTTGCCCAGACGTAAATGATCTGATATATAATCTAAATGAGAAATAAACTTAATATCTTTAAATAGCTGTTTTAAAAAACCCTCATAGGCCTTAGCAAATGGAAAGACCAAAAAAGAATAGTCTTTGAAATGATATGCTTTATCTTTTATGACATCGTTCATCAGATACATTCCTTCATTGATTAAATCTTTTTGACCTCTAGACAAATAAAACCAAAAACCACTGGTTTTAAAGATCAAATACTTAATCCTGTCCATAAAAAAAAGATTATCAAAAAATCACAAAGTTTAAAAGATTTTTAACCCCTAGGCAATCTGCAACTTTAAAGAAGGCGTCATTGTTGCTTTAATGTAAGCTTTGATAATATGTTTTTTACCAACTGAGTCAATAAATTTTGCTACATTAGCCTCAAGTTCTTCTTCTTTCATTGAGATTTTTCCCACCATCTGATGAATAAGTGGAGCTTTAGGCTCAGTTTTGAAGCGCAACACTCCTTTTTCAAATTTTTTCACCACCTCCTCTGGATTGGTGGAAATCGTCCCAGCTTTAGGATTTGGCATCAATCCTTTTGGCCCCAATATTTTGGCAAATTTTGTCAACCGAGGCATATATGAAGGATGAGTCACCAATACATCAAAGTCAAGATTGCCTTTTTCAATCTCAGCCAAAACCTTATCATCAACAACAGCTACTCTGATTTTTTTTCCTGTTGAAAATGGCAGCTCTACTTCGCCTTTTAAACCAATCTCATCAACTACCAAATGAAGCTCAACTGACTGATCAAATTTAGCTGTTTTCATCTGCTTCAGTAAAGCAATTGCTTCTTTTAAAGAATATTGTTTATTTTTATCAACTAAATTTTTGGCCTCAAGATATTTTTTCCCTCTTTTTTTAGTAGAAAAAGCTGCTTTTTTCTCAATCTTTTCCTTTGACTTTTTTTCTTCCTCTTTTTTTTCAACTTTCACCTCTTTTTCTTCTTTTTTCTTTTGAGCTTTTTTTATGGCGGCTTTTTCTTTTTGCTCTTTTTTTTGCTTTTCCTCAATCTCCTCTAAACCTAAAATTCTTGTTTTAATTTTTCCCATAATTTTAGTTTTTAATTTTTGACTTTTAATTTTTAATTTTCAACCTCAACTCCCATTGATCGAGCTGTTCCAGCAACAATTTTTTTAGCTGCCTCAAGATCATCGGTATTTAGATCAGCTAATTTTTCTTTAGCAATCTCCTCCACCTGTGCTTTGGTTAATCTTCCTACTTTTTCAGTGTTTGGCTTACCTGAGCCTTTAGGCAAATTAAGTTTTTTCTTGATCATTGCGGCCACTGGAGGCAGTTTAGTGATGAACGTGAAAGTTCTGTCCTCATATACCGTGATCACTGCTGGAATCACTTGACCTTTAAGCTTGGCAGTGCGGGCATTGTACTCTTTGATAAAATCCATAATCGGAATACCATGCTGACCTAATGCTGGACCAACTGGAGGCGCTGGAGTCGCCTCACCAGCTGGTAAATTGAGCTTGATAATTGTTTTTACTTTTTTTGCCATAAAAGATTAGAGTTTTTGAATTTGTAAAAAATCTAGCTCAACTGGTGTCTCTCGATCAAAGATCGACACCAACACTTTTACCTTACCTTTTTCCTCATCAATTGCCTCAATTGTACCCAAAAAATCAGCAAAAGGGCCCTCTTTTATTTTGACAGCCTCACCAACAGAAAACTTAGCTTTAAACTTTGGCTGCTCTTGCTGGACAAACTTCATAATTGCCTCAACCTCTTTTTGTGAGATGGGAGTGGGCTTCAAACCAGCACCAACAAAACCAGTCACTCCCTCAGTTGTCCGCACCACTAGCCAAGAGTTGTCATCAAGAATCATTTTTACCAAAATGTAACCAGGAAAAACTTTTTCAGTGGCTTTGGTTTTTTTGCCTCGCTTAACAACAACCACCTCTCGAGTAGGTATAACAATGTTAAAAATTTTATCTTCAACACCCAAAGACTTAATCCTTTGCTCTAAAGCTTGCTTGACTCTTTGTTCATAACCAGTTTGGATATGAATGACATACCATTTAGCTTGATTTTCTTGAGGATTATTAGTTTTTAAAGCCTCTTTTTGCTCTTGAGCAATTTTATCCATTTTATCGATCATATAAATTTATCTAAATTTAGTTAAAACTTCCAATCCTTTTGCTAATAAAATATCTATTATACCTATATATAGTCCAATTATCAAGGAAACAATGATCACAATCATTGTCAATCTGATGGTCTGCTTTTTTGTTGGCCAAGAGACTTTTTTTAACTCATCAACAATCTCGCTGCCAAACCTTTGGTTAATACTTTTATACATTCTATAATTATACAAAAAATCATCAATAATAAACAAGATTTTTTATATACTAAAATTATGAACAAAGAGATCATTCATTCTTTAATTTTAATCTTTAGTGTTGTCTTAACTTTTATTTTTCCAAAAACAAATTTAGCCAGTTATGATCTGCAAATTACTGCTTTTTTATTTATTGTCCTTTACTTAACTAAGAAATTTTTTATTAAAAACTCATCTTCAAGGTTAATTGAGTCAGTGATTTTTACTTTAGTGGTTTTAGGGATTGTCAATGCAACTGGAGGTGTGAACTCTCCTTTTTTCTTTTTGATTTATTTTTTGCTTTTTTCTGTATCTCTTCTTCTTGAGCCAATTATCTCAATTACCCTCACTTTAACCCTTATTTCTTTTTATCTTTTAATGATGCCCCAAAATCAAGACTTTAAATCATTACTGCCGATTTTATCCTTAGCTTTTTTAACACCTTTTGCTTTGTATCTGGGAAAAGAGTATGAACAAATTCGCCAACTTACTAAAAAAAATCAGCAAATGGAAAAAGACAATCTTCTTTTTTTAACCTTAATCATTAAAAACCACTTAAAAAACATCTCTCAAGCTATTGAAAATTTTATGGGTGATCATGAATTAATAATCATTAAAAAATCAGTTTCTCGAATGGAAAAATTAATTGAAAAATATGAGAAAGATCATTAGTTTTATCTTTTTAGTTTTTAGCTTTTTATTATTAATCCGTTTTGTTGTTGCAGAAAATATGGAGTCATCTCGATTTAAAATCCAAGGCGCCAATGTCAACTCTGCCTCAGGTGATAAATCTTCAGCTAACTACAAAATCTCTGATACTCTCGGGCAGTTGGCAGCCGGTGAGTTTTCATCAACTGGATATGTGGTCAAGGCTGGCTTTCAATATATCCATTCAATCATTCCTTTTCGATTTTCAGTCTCCAATATTAATATTGCCCTTGGAACACTTGTTCCTAATACTCCCTCAACTGCCTCAACGACTTTGACTGTTTATTTTGGTAGCGCTGGTCAATATCAAGTGACAGCAGCTGAGCTTGGACCTTTAAAAACTCTATCAGGCAACACAATTGCCGACACGAGTTGTGATGGAGGTACAGAAACCTGCACTGAGACTTTAGCAAAAAATTGGACATCAAATACTGCTTATGGCTTTGGTTATAACATGAGTGGAAATGATATTCCCTCTGACTTTAACTCATCAACTAAATATCGACCTTTTCCTGATTTAACTAATAATGAATCGCCAGTAATTGTCATGTCTTCAAACAACGTTGGCAAAAATCGCCAAGCAACTATGACTTTTAAAGCAAATATCGCACCAGCTCAACCTCCAGGCAGTTATCAAACAATTATTAGTTTTGTTGCCACACCTTCATTTTAATGAAAAAATTTGCGTCTGTAATTATTATTTTCTTATTTTTTTTTCTTAGTCAGCCTGTTTTGGCTCAACAAGTATCTCTTTCTATCTCTCCACCTTTACTTGAGGCAGTTATTAAGCCAGGAAAATCAGTGATGATCGCTTACAAAATCGAAAACTTTGGCGATCCAGTTTATTTAAAAACCAAAGTTGTCAGTTTTGAACCAAAAGATAATTTAGGAAAAATCAATCTAAAAAATGAACTTAATGGACCGGTAAGATTTAGTCTTGATAATGCTGATTTAGAGCTTGAGCAACCGTTTTTTTTAAAAACTGGTCAATCACAGCAAATTCTTTTAAAAATCAGAGTTCCTGACGGAGCGCCTGAGGGAGATTATTACTATACGCTTTTAGCCGAAACTACTCCACTTAATCCTCAACCAGGGATTGCCAGTACCCAAGCTAAGGCTGCCATTGGCTCAAATATTTTAATTACCGTAAGCAACAGTGGTTTAGTTGAGATCAAGCCTAAAGTGGTACTTTTTCAGACCTCAAAAAAAATCTACGACTCTTTTGATAAAATTCATTTAAATTTTATTATTGCCAACAAAGGAAAAAACTTGATTAAGCCTGAAGGAAAAATCACTTTAAAGGGACCTTTAGGTGAAAAAATGTCTTTTGATATCATCCCAAAAAATATTTTGGCTGAATCTGAAAGAATAGTTGAAGCTACCCCATCTGCCTCAGCTGAAAATTCACCAATTAAAAATCCTGTCTCCTTGACTTTATCTGGTTTTTTTGTTGGTTGGTATCGACTGTCAACGGCAGTTAGTTTTGGAGAAAATTCACCGACAGTTTTTGCCTCAACCTCATTTTTTGCTTTTCCATTTAAGCTAACTGCCATAATAGTAATTCTTATCACAATAATCATTTATTTACTAAAAAGATATAGTAATAACAAACAATAATAGATATTAAAAAAAATATCCTCTCATAACAATCTAAATTTTCATATTTGTTGGTTATATGCAATAGACAAAACTCATCTCTTTTTTTATTTTGAAAATATGACTGACAAAAAAGTTGCTAAAAAATTTAAAAAATATTGGCTGGAAATTATTTTTATTTCAATCGCTGGTTTTATAACCACTGTATCATTGTTTTTTTATCTAAAAACAAAAGAGGATAATCAAACCCTAATTATGACTCAGACTAAAGCTACTGGGGATCAAGCAAAAATCAAAAAAGAAATCTGGGTAGACGTCTCAGGGAGTGTCAATAATCCAGGGCTTTACAAGGCCTCAAGTAATACTAGACTTAAAAGCCTTATCGACCAGGCTGGCGGCCTCTCTGATCAGGCAGATAAAGGATTTTTTTATCGCAATTTTAATCTAGCAAGATTTGTCAGCGATCAAGAAAAAATCTATATTCCCTCATACTGGGAAGTACAAAATGGCTATTTTGTTGAAAATCCTCAACTTATCAGCAGCTGGCAAACAAATTTTACCCAATCAAACACCGAACACTCAACAAATCTTATCAGTATTAACAATGCTACTATCGATGAACTTGATACATTACCCGGAATTGGTAAAACATTAGCTCAAAAAATCATTAATAATAGACCCTTCCAGAGCCTTGAGGAGCTTTTAACTAAAAAAATTATCAATCAAAGTACTTTTGAAAAAATCAAAGATTTAATCAGTCTTTAAAATGAATCCTAAAATATTTACAGGCGTTATAAATCAATACCTACCTGAGCCTCATGCTTCTTTATTAAACGGCATTCTCTTTGGAGTTGATATAAAAACAACCAAAGAGTTTTATCAGCAACTTAAAATGGTTGGTTTACTTCATCTGGTAGTTCTTTCTGGCATAAATATCACTATTTTAGCCTCAATTGTCAACTCAATTACCTATTTTTTTAGCAAACAAATATCTAATATGATAACGATACTAACAATTATTTTGTTTGTTTTATTTGTTGGCATCCAAGCCCCAATTCTAAGAGCTGCTTTTATGAGTATTTTAACGATCGTTGCTTTTCAAACTGGCAAAAAAAATTATTCTTTATACGCTTTGTTTTTATCCTTTTTTCTTTCTCTAATTTTTTTCCCAAAATGGATATCATCTGTTTCTTTTCAACTTTCTTATGGTGCAACTTTGGGAATAATTTTATTTGGTCAATTCAAAGTCATCAAAACTAAAAATAGAATTATCAATTTTATCAATCAAGTCAAAGCTGATTTTAAAACTTCTTTAGCCGCTCAAATATTTACTGCACCAATCATTTTTATTTATTTTAAACAAATCTCATTGATTTCACCCATTGCCAATGTTTTAGTCTCATTTTTAGTACCTTTTTTAATGATAATTGGCTTTTTAACGGCAATTTTAGGCAAAGTCAATTATTATCTTGGTCTTCCCTTTGCCTGGCTAGCTTATCTGGCAACTAGCTATATCGTCTGGATCGTCAATCTCTTATCCAAAATCCCGGGAATTTTTATAAGTTTTTAAAAAAATTAAAAACACCTAACATTAATTTATATTTATCTATCAATCTAAATTAAACATTTATTTAATAAACCATGGTACGATCGTCTCATTTTTAATAATAAATAAATTTTATGGAGGCTGTCAGAATAAATAAAAAACAATTATTTATTATTTTGATTTTTTTAATATTTTTTTCTTCTGTTAGTTTTTTGGTTTATTTTTTAATTAGAAATTTAGATCAAAAAACTACCCTAGTTTTTTGTAATGTTGGTCAAGGAGATGCTGCTTATATTAGAATAAAAAATAAAATCGATGTTTTGATTGATGCTGGGCCTGATAAAAGTATTTTATCGTGCCTTGGAAAATATATGCCTTTTTGGGATAAAAAAATTGAACTGGCTTTTCTAAGCCATCCAAACAAAGACCATTATCAAGGTTTTTATTTTATTAACGATCGTTATAAGATTGATTATTTTATCACCATTGACTCACCTTTTGTTAGTCAAACCTATAAAAGTCTTTTGGAAAAGCTTCAAAAAAAACAAGTAAAAATCTTAAAAAAATATACTGACGATCAAATTAAAATAGACAATGATCTTTTTTGGTTTTTTTGGCCTGATAAAAACTTTGTTTCAAAAGACGACAACAACTACTCTCACCTGCTCCTTTTTCAAGAAAATGATTTTAAAGTCCTTTTCACTGGTGATGCTTCCCAAAAAATTCTTAATTTATTAGCTAATCAAACTCAAATTAACTTTTTAAAAAATGTCAATATCATAAAAATTCCCCATCATGGCTCAAAAAATGGAATGAACCAAAAGTTTTTACAAATTATCAGACCTCAAATTGCAGTGATAAGTGTTGGGAAAAATAATTCTTATGGACATCCTGCCAAAGAAGTATTAGATTTATTAGAAGCCTT
>CAYUCK010000015.1:0-12385 GCA_964443335.1 uncultured Gammaproteobacteria bacterium
AATGACACTATCGCGTTAATCTATATATTTTAACATTGTCGATTTGCCATTGATTTACAATTTTTGCTTTACCAAACATAGAGATATTCCATGAAGGAGAATTTATTATTTGACATGGTTCTTTATTACACAAGACAAACATTTGATCAGTAATCTCTACTTTTTGGCGATCAGCTGGGCGCAAACCTTCTAATTCTAAAAAATATAAATAACTATCCTCAGTAAATTCCACTGGCCAGGTGGCAATGTTAAATGGTTGATTGTTGATTTTTTCTTTTAAAAATTTAGCTACTTTTTTTGCATGTTGTATTTGATTTCCTCCTTTATGGTATAGAAAACTGTACTTTTGATTATTCAAAAAAACAAAAGAGATAAGAAACAAAAATAAAATGATTTTTTCAAAAAAACTTTTACCAAAAAAACTTAAATACTGAGCAATTAAAAGAAGATAAAATGGATAAAGGACTCCTAAATAATGAGGATGTTTTGGGCCAGAATATAAAGAAAAAAACACAAGGGTACTTAAAAAAATTAAATGAAGGTAAAAAAAATTATCTTTTTTGCGCATAAAATAAGAAGCAAATGAGATTATAATTGCCAGAAGTAAAATAAAGTTAATAAATTTACTAAATTGATAATTAAAAACATAAAAATTAAGATAAGAAAAAGTTTCTAAAAAATTTTGTAAAAGATTTGGTTTTTGAGTTGATGAGGTTTGCAAAAGCGAGATTAAATTTTTGTAATTTAAAAAATTATGGCGCAGATCAAAAATAATTAAAGGCGATATTAAAAATGAAAAATTAATAATGAATAATGAGTAATTAATAATATTTTTTTTAAAATTTTTAAAATTTTTTAAAAAATAAATGAGTAAGATAATACTAATTGGCAGTCCTAGGGATAAAGCCAAATAATGAAGTTGAATTGAAAAAGATAAAAAAGCGCCGGTCAAACAAAAATAGTACCACTTATTAGTTTTTAGACTTTGATAAAGAAAATAAATTGTCAAAAAAGAAAATAATGGTAAAAGATTTGGATTCCAAGAAAATCGCGATAGATCAATTAAAACATAAGATAAAGCCAATAAAAAGCTTGAAAAAAGAGCGGTTTTTTCGTTAAAAATTTTTTTAATTACTAAATAATTAATCAGCAAAAATAAACTGGAAAAAAAAGCCACCCCAAAAGCCAAACCTAAAGGATTAAAATTAAAAAGCAAAAGCCAAGGAGCAATAAAATAATAATAAAAAGGACCAAGATAGACTTGGCCAATTGAAGTTGGTGCACCAATTGCTGGTAAATGTTCGCCTGTAACTATTCTTTTTATAATGATAGCATCTCTTCCTTGATCGCTTAAAAAAGTGGCAAATTCCTCAAGTCTAAAAAATCGCAAAAAAACACCAACAATAATAATTAGAATAATTAGCCAATTTTTTGTTAAAATATCTTTTATGCGTCGCATACTGCCTTATTTAATTTTAGCAATAATAAGTGTTTTTTCTACGTTAATTATTTGGAGAGCTGTTGGAATGGAGAAGATTTATAAAAATTATGATGGTGCATTATATATTGTGGTCGCAAAAAGTCTTTATGAAAAAAATTTAATAGACATACCTGAAAAAGGATTTATTTTGTCTGTGCCTTTATCATATCAATATTTTTTTGCTCATCTGCCAGTTTATCCGTTGTTAATAAGATTGATTAGCCAAATTGGACTAATAGAAAATTTAAAATATTTAAAGGCAATGGTTTTGGTTAATGTTATCTTTACAGTATTTTTAGTTTGGTTTTTTTATTTTTTATTAAAAAAATTTAAAATCACCTCAAAACCTTTTCTTCTTTCAATTATTTTTCTGTTTTTGCCGCGATTTTTAGTGGTTCGCTCAGTTGGAGCGCCGGAGAGCATTTTTATTTTTTTTATTCTTCTTTCCCTTTATTTTTTTGAAAAAGAAAGATATTGGTTAGCTGGTTTATTTGGAGGCTTAGCAGTGGCAACAAAAACTCCTGGAATCTTGCTTTTTGGTGGATATTGTTTAGTGTTTGTTGAGAGATTGCTTAAAGGAAAAAAAATTAATTGGCAATGGCTGGGAGTGTTGCTGATACCATTGGGGCTTTTGACAGTTTTTGGTTTTTATTACCTAAAAACAGGTGATTTTTTAGCCTATTTTCATTCAGGCGATAATATTCATTTGGTTTATCCTTTTTCTGTATTTAACTATACAAAAGTATGGGTAGGAACCGCATGGCTTGAGGAAATAATTTTTTATTATTTTTTATACGGACTAACAGTTTATTCATTAAAAAATTCTAAACTTCGCAGCTTTTTTTACTTTAGTTTATTATTTTTTATTGCCATTATTTTTGTTGAACATCGAGATATAAGTCGTTATAGCTTGCCGCTTTGGCCAATGGCACTGATTTCTTTTGAAAAATTTTTTACTTCAAGAAAATTTTTAACAACGTTTTTTATTTTGCTAATTGGTATATTTTTTTACGCCATAAATTTTGCCTCAGCTAATCTGATGCCTATTTCTGATTGGAAGGCCTTTTTATAATAATTTGACAAAAATGAAAAATAGTTATATAATCTAAATATTAGATAATCTAATTAGATTTTAAATTATGAAAAATGATCTAGACAAAGAAATATCAGAAAAAATTTTTGGCGTTTATCGAAAAATGAAGCAAGGTTTTAATTCCTTAAAAAAGATTAATATTACTATGATTCAGCTTCATGCTTTGATTTTTATAAAGGAGAACAAGAACTGTCAGTTAACTGATTTGGCAAAAAATTTTTCTATCACTATGCCAACTGCCAATAGCTTGATTGAAAGATTAATAAATTTAAAATTAGTCAGTCGCCAAAATGACAAGGACGATAGACGAGTAGTTCATTTTTTTTTAACTGATAAAGGAATTAAAACTCTTAAAAAAATAGAAAATGAAAGAGTTAATTGTTTCTCGTCTTTTATTAGCAAATTAAATGATGATGAAAAAAAGCAGTTATTGAAAATTTTAGAAAAAATTAGCAGTTAATTTTTTAAATATGATTAATTTTTTGAAAAATAGATGGTATTTTTTATTAATTTTATTACTTGTTGGCCTGATTGTTTTTTCATCAAGTAAGAAAAATAAAGCCAATAAAGAGGATGGCTATGTTGTTAAAAAACAAAATCTTAAAGAAACTTTAACTTTATCAGGTGAGATTGATGCCCAGGAAAAAGTTATATTAAAGTTTCAGACATCAGGTAAATTAGTTTGGGTTGGAGTAAAAGAAGGTAATTATGTAAAAAAATACCAAGCGATTGCCTCTTTAGATCAGCGAGATATTAAAAATCGTTTAGAAAAATATTTGCGCGCTTACAGTGTCACTCGTTCAAATTTTGATCAAACAAAAGATGATAATTGGAATAAACAATATGATTTAAATGAAGCAACAAGAGTTAGGGCACAGCGGATTTTAGAGCAAAATCAATATAATCTTGAAATGGCAGTTTTAGATGTTGAATATCAAAATTTAGCCTTAGAAAACGCTAATCTATGGACACCAATTGAGGGAGTAGTAACTCATATTGATGTGCCAATCGCTGGTGTTAATATCACTCCTGCTTCAGCAACATTTGAGATCGTTAATCCAAAGACATTATATTTTTCCGCCACAGTTGAGCAAGCTGATGTAGTAAAAATCAAAGAAGGAATGATGGGAAAAATTAGTCTTGATTCATTTGCTGATTTTGAAGATCAAGCAAAAGTTTTTTATATCAGTTTTTCACCAAAACAAGGAGAGACTGGAACTGTCTATCAAATAAAACTTGATTTATCTGATAAAACAAAAAATTTACCTATTCGACTAGGGATGACTGGTGATGTAGAGTTTTTGCTTAAAGAAAAAAATAATGTCATTGCTTTGCCTTCTCGATTTATTAAAAAAGATGGCCAAAGTGAGTATGTATTTGTAAAAGAAAATAATAAAAAAATAAAAAAATATATTAAAGTTGGCGAGGAAATTGATGGCAAAGTTATTATTGAAAATGGCTTAAGGGAAAATGATATAGTTTTAAATTAAAAACTTCGTTTATGATTAAATTTAAAAATGTTTGGAAAATTTATAAACTCGATGGAGAGATTGAATATCAAGCTTTAAAAGATGTTTCTTTGCAGATAAAAGAGGGTGAGTTTGTGTCAATAATTGGACCTTCAGGATCTGGAAAATCTACTTTGATGCATCTTTTAGGCCTTCTTGATAAGCCAACAAAAGGCGACATCTTTATTAATGGAAAAAACATTGTTGATTTAAATGATGATCAATTATCCACTTTACGAAATGAGTTTGTTGGTTTTGTATTTCAACAATTTAATTTAATTCCAAAATTAACAGTTTTAGAAAATATTTTATTGCCAACAATTTATGCTCGAAAAAAATTAAATTATGATCCTAAAGAAAAGGCTTTAGCTTTGATTAAAAAATTTGGTCTATCTGGTAAAGAATTTTCATTTCCCAATAAAATCTCAGGTGGTCAGCAACAGCGAGTGGCAATCTTGCGAGCATTAATTATGGAGCCAAAATTGATTTTAGCTGATGAGCCAACGGGTAATCTAGATAGTAAAACTGGTATCGAAATAATGAATCTTTTAAAGAATTTAAATGAAAAAGAAGGAATTACTGTTGTTTTGGTAACTCATGAGTCAGATATTGCCGCTTATGGAAAAAGAACTATAAGAATAAGAGATGGTAAGGTAATGAATAATGAATAAATAATAATTAATAATTAAAATAGAAGGCAACAATATGAATTATTTTTTATTTATTGTGAAGTCGGCATTGGAGGATTTTCGGCGAAATAAAACGCAAACTTTTTTGACTTCTTTGGGAATCTTAATTGGTGTTTTTGCAGTGGTGATGTTAACGGCGTTGGGTCTTGGGTTAAAGCAATATATTAATGATCAGTTTGCAGCTTTGGGTAAAAACACCATTTTTATTGCCCCAGGAAAAATCTTATCTGGAGGCAGTTTTAATGCTACCTCAGCTTTAGCTAGTATTAAATTTGATAATCGTGATTTGTTGCGATTGAAAAGATTAAAAGAGATTATCGAGATTTCACCAATTTTTTCTAAGCAAACAACTGCCAAAAGTGAGAAAAAAAGCGAAGATACAACCATTCTTTTTGCTAGCGAATCCTTTTTTGATATTAATGGTTTTAAGATAAGTAGGGGAAGATTTTTTGATAAAACTGATGTTGATAAAAAAGCTAAGGTAGCGGTGATTGGACCAAAGATTGCTGAAAAACTTTTTGGATCAGTTGAGGCAGCTTTAGATCAAAAAATTTCAGCCAATAATGTCAATTTTGTTGTTATTGGTATTACCGAAAGTAAAGGTGGGGGAGGTTTTGGTGGACCTGATTATGATAATTATATTTTTTCTCCCTATACCACTGGTTTTATTTTTAACCCAAATAAAAATTTTTCTAGATTTACAGTAAAGTTTGATGAAAATTATTCTGTAAATCAAGTTAAGGAAGCAATTACCAAAGAGTTGTTAAAGAGATATGATTCTGATTCTTTTAGTATCATTGAGCCAGGTGATATTTTGTCGGCAGTCAATTCAATTTTTGGAGTGTTAAATATGGTGTTGGTGGCAATAGCTAGTATCTCGCTTTTGGTTGGCGGGATTGGCATAATGAATATTATGTTTGTGACTGTTTCTGATAAAACCAAAGAAATTGGTGTTAGGCGGGCAATTGGAGCAAGAAAACAGGATATTTTAATTCAATTTATTATTGAATCAACAATTCTATCGATTTTTGGCGGTTTATTAGGTTTGTTTTTAGCATTTTTAGGAACAGTGATTGTTCAAAGATTTTTTCCGGCTTATATTGATTTAAATTCAGTTATTTTGGCGCTTGGAGTGTCATCGGCGATTGGAATTATCTTTGGAGTTTTTCCCGCCAAAAAAGCAGCTGATTTAGAGCCAGTTGAGGCGATAAGATACGAATAATCAGGTTTTTTGACATTTTGGGCAAAAAAATGAGCTTCGCCCATGATGTTTAATTCTTTGAATTTTATTTTGACAGCGGGGGCAAGGTTTACCTTCTTGCTGATAAACAAGAAAATGTCTTTGATGAGAGCCTTTTGATCCATCTGGTAGAACAAAAGCTTCATCAGCACCAGAGGAGCCTTGATCTTTTATGCCTTGATTAATTTCATCAATTACTGCTTTATATAAATTTTTAATTTCTTTTTCATTTAGACTATTTGCTGGTCTAAGCGGGTGAATTTTTGCTTTAAAAAGTGAATCATTGGCATAGATATTACCAATACCGGCAATTTTTTCTTGATCCATCAGAAAAACTTTGATTGGTTTTTTTGATGAGTGAATTATCTTATTAAAATATTCTAACGAAAATTTTTTTGATAAAACATCAACTCCTTTTGGAATCAGGGGTTTATCGCTTATTTTTATCCAACCAAATTTTCTTAGATCGTTAAAAAACAAACAGGAGTTGTCGGTAAATATTATTATCACACGAGTGGTGTTGGCTGGCATTTTGTTGGTTTTAGTGAATGGAATGATGTTTTTAAAAATTGGATTTTTACAATTTTTTGCATAAAGAAGTTGACCGGAGAGCTTAAAGTGGAAGTTTAAGTATTTTTTTGAAGGTTTGCGGGTTAAGGGGTTAATGAGTTTAAAAGTTAAAACTTTGCCGTAACGGGTGATTGAGTCAATTTTTAGCCCAATAACATCTTTTTTATTACCAAGAAAATTTTTTTTAGATAAAATCTCAATATTGGCAATAATTTTTTTAATAATATTTGGTTCAAGATTTTTTCTAATTGTCTCCACTTCTGGAAGTTCTGGCATATCGTTATTTTTAAGATTTTGCTTTTTTAAAAACAGAATCAACAAATAATAAAATATTTTTTTGAAAGTTTTCTTCAGAAAATTTTTCTGCTGTCTTTCGAGCTGCTTTTTTCATTAACATTAGTTTTTTTAGATTAAGTTTTTCAAATTCATTGATTTTTTCAATTAGACTTGATGACTCTAATTTGTTGAATAAATAACCATTGTGTCCATCTTTTATATACTCAGGAACACCTCCTGAATTGTAAGCAATCACCGGTAATCCATATCCTAAAGCCTCAACTGGAGCAATTCCAAACTCCTCATCACGAGCGGCGAATAAAAATGCTTTTGCTTCCAAAAAGACTTTTTTAAAATCTTCATCTTTTAGATTTCCCAAAAACTCCACAGTTTTTCCGGCAATTGAGCGCAGATATTTTTCATCCCGACCAGTGCCGATAATTTTTAAGTTAAACTTGGATGCGTTGGCGGCTTTAATTAAGATATCAATGTGTTTAGCCTTTGCTAAACGTGAGACTGTTATATAGTAGTTGCTTGATTTGGAAGTTAAAAAGTTAATGGGTTTTTTTGGGATATTTACTGGCGGATAGATAACAATTGAGTTTCGATGATAAAATCTTTTGTTGCGATTTTGAGTTTCTTTGGAATTAGCAATGATATAATCAGGCCGTTGCGTTGCATAAAAATCCCAAATCCGCAAAAAATGATTGACTAAATAAGCATAAATTCTTACTGGCAAATATTTTTTCCACTCAATAGCAGTTTCATAACCATAAAGATAGCGTGGCGGATGATGAACATATGAGATATGAATGGTTGGTTTTTTAGTTTTTATTCCTTTTGACATCCACGAACCGCTTGATGAGATAACTAAATCATATTCTGAAAAGTCAAAGCTTTCCCAAATTATTGGTGTTAAAAAGCGAAATGGAGAGTAAAAGTTTCTTATGAGGGGGATTTTTCCAAACCAACTTTGATGAATTTTCCAGTTTTGAAAAATTTTTTGATGAATCCCAAGATTTTGAGGATTATAAACTAAAGTGTAGATATCAGCTTGAGGAAAGATTTTTTTAAAAGCGACCAAAACTCTCTCAGATCCACCAAATTCAGAAAGTTGATCATGGACTAAAGCAATTTTCATATTGTTATGATATTATAAATTATCTTATGGATTTATTAAAAGCATTTATTTTAGGAATAGTTGAAGGATTAACTGAGTTTTTGCCAATTTCATCAACTGCCCATCTTTTAATTGCTCAAAAATTTCTCAGAATCCCTCAAACTGAGTTTATTAGTTTTTTTGATATTGTTATTCAATCTGGAGCGATTTTAGCAGTAATTTTCTCATATTTTAAGTATTTAAAAGTAAACCATTACTTAATCAAAAAAATTTTTGTTTCATTTTTGCCAACTGCAATTATAGGATTTATCCTACATAAAATTATTAAAAACTATTTTTTTAACTCAATGAATTTGATAGTTGGGGCAATGTTTTTTATTGGATTTTTGTTTGTTGCATTTGAAATTATAAGCAAAAAAAGTAAGAAAAAAATCTTAAGTAAAATGAATTATCTTGAGGCAATTATAATAGGTTTAGGTCAATCCTTGGCAATTGTGCCTGGAGTGTCGCGAGCTGGGGCAGTGATTTTAACAATGTTACTTCTTGGCTTTAGGCGCGATGAAGCCGCTATCTATTCTTTTTTACTGGCAGTGCCAACGATTATGGCTGCCTCCGGCTTGGAAATAATAAAAAGTGATTTAAAAGTAATTTTTGTTGGCAATAATTTTTTGAGTTTTTTGATTGGTTTTTTTACATCTTTTTTTGTAGCCTTAGTGGTTATCCAATGGTTTATTAATTTCTTAAAAAGGAGATCTTTGATTTTTTTTGGTATTTACAGAATGGCTCTTGCTTTTTATTTATTTATGATATAATAAAATATTGAAGAAGCCTTCGTATAACCTACTTAGATGTTTGGTTGACAGAAGCTTCTTAAAATTACATGATTATATTCTTGCTAAAAAATAAAGAAAGGGGGTGAAAAAAATGGATAAAAAAAAGCTTTATGTAGGTAATCTTCCATGGGCAATCAACAATGATTCTTTAAAGGAATTATTTGTTCCATATGGAGAAGTCGTTGAGGCAGTTGTTATCACTGATAGAATGTCTGGCCGATCTAAAGGATTTGGTTTTGTCACTTTTTCTGATGAGGCAGCGGCTGAAAAAGCTGCTTCTGAGATGAATGGCAAAACAGTTAGTGAAAGACAGATTGTTGTTAATATTGCCAGACCTCGAGAAGAGAGGCCAGCAGGTGGTTTTCGAGGTGGTTTTAGAAGAGGCAATAATCGCGGAGGAAGATTTTAATTATAGAAAACACTATCTGATTGATTCCTCTATGTATAATATATAGAGGCGTTGAAAGGATAGTGTTTTTTTATGGTTTTGGAGGTTGGTATGTTCCTGTAGCTTAACGGATAGAGCGTCGGCCTCCGGAGCCGAAAGTACCAGTTCAATTCTGGTCAGGAACACTGGAAGTATTTTTTGGGCCTATGGTTCAACGGCAGAACGTGGCATTCGCATTGCCAAGATCGGAGTTCAATTCTCCGTAGGTCCACCAAGTTTTTAAAAAAATATTGAGAGTGATATAATAAATATGTTAAAATTAGCGCTGATAGCTCAGTGGTAGAGCACCACTCTTATAAAGTGGGAGTCGAAGGTTCGAATCCTTCTCAGCGCACAATTTTTTTGCCAAGGTAGGCCAAAGCCCTGCGAATCGGAGGGCAAGGTGGTCAACGGCGGTTTCTTTAAAAAGTTGAATCAGAGATCAGTTTTTGCCGAGGTAGCCAAGGTGGTCACGGCGGGGGTCTGAAAAACCTCAGATGTCAGTTCGACTCTGACCCTCGGCACATGATTTTTTACGTTTATGTATTGTTTTCTTTGAAAGATAAGCATTTTTATATTGGTTATACTAATGATTTAAAAAGAAGAATAAAGCAACATTTAAGCGGTAAGACAAAATCTTTAAAAAATAGAAAAGAATTAAAATTAATTTACTTTGAGGGATTTTTAAATAAAAAAGATGCCTTAAAAAAAGAAAAATTTTATAAAAGTGGTCGAGGTCATGAAGTGTTAAATAAAATTTTAAAAAATAGTTTGTTACAATTAAATAGTGGTCACGGCGGGTCCTCCGAATCGGAGGATCAGATGTCAGTTCGACTTTGACCCTCGGCACATTAGCGCGGGTGTAGTTTACCGGCAAAACGCCCCGCCAAAGGGGGGGGAGACAGAGGGTTTATGTTTACTGTTTATATTCTAAAATCAACTAAAAACAATAGTTTTTATGTTGGTTGTACAAATGATTTGACAAGAAGATTAAAAGAACATCAAGCTAATAAAACGCGATCTTTGAAAAACAAAGGACCATTTGAATTAGTTTATCAGGAAAATTATAATACTTTACAAGAAGCTAGAAAAAGAGAAGCAAAAATCAAATCTTATAAAGGAGGAAACGCTTTTAAAAATCTTATTAAGCGGGTGTAGTTTACCGGCAAAACGTCTCCTTGCCAAGGAGAAGACAGAGGGTTCAATTCCCTTCACCCGCTCAAGTTCAATTAATACTTTAAATGGTAATTTTTATTAATGGATCAATTAATTCTGGTAAAAGTACTATTTCTAAAATATTAGCTAATAAAATTCATAATACAGTTCTTTTAGAAATAGACGATTTACAAAAACTTATTTATTGGATGCCATTGGAAAAATCAATACCAATAAATCTCAAAAACGCTTGCGCATTAATAAAAAATTTTGTTGATAATAAATTAAATGTGATAATCCCTTATCCATTATCTGAAAAAAACTATTTTTTTATTAAAAAATCTCTAAAAAACTTAAAAACAAAAATTTATTTTTTTACTTTAGATCCAACACTTGAAGTTGCTATTAAAAATAGAGGAAGAAGATTGGATAAATGGGAAATAAATAGAATTAAATATCATTATAAAATTGGTATTAACAAGCCTAATTTTGGAGAAATAATAAATAATTCAAATGAAAGTCCAGTAGAAACAGCTAGAAAAATTTTGATGAAAATTGATTTATCTTAAATAATCCCGCACAAAAATCAGCAGCCAAAGACTAATTAAAAACATATAGAAGATTTCTAAAATCCCATTAAAGTTTCCGCCAATAGTAAATAAAATTCCTGAAACTACTTCAATAATAATAAAGTTTTTTGTTAGATAAATAAATTTCTCATCGTTTGTCTTTTTTGATAGATAATACTGAGCTAAAAACCAACTAAAAAACATCATTAAAACAATTGCCATGTGTTTGTTTGGGTAATAAACATTTGGAAAAAAACCAAGAAGACCAAATGATAAAATTGCTAAAGTTAAAAAGATAATTGCTGGATCCCAGATTTTTAGTTTTAAAAATTTCACTAAATAATATATAAAACCTAAGTCAAGAAAAGCTTTGATAAAAAACATTGTATTAAAAAAACTAAGCTCTTGAGGTTTTAAAAATTTTGAAAGACTTGAGATACTGTAATTGCTTAGATTGTATTGATTGACATTTTTTATCAAAAGGGCATTTGAAGAAAGAAAAATTAAAAAAGCTAAAATGATATTATATTTAAAAATTTCAAGGATTGATTTTTTCATATTTTTTCAAAATTTCCTCAAAAGCTTGTTTATCTGATGGATAGGTGAGAATTTTTTTTACTTTATCAGTGGTTAAAAATTTTGCTTCACTTACCTCCCAATCATGATTTTTTGGATCACCTGAAAGATATTCCATCAAAAAATAATAAACTGTTTTTTTAATTAAGTCCCCCTGCCAATAATACTGATAAAAAGTTTTAACTGGTTGATTGTCAACAATTATTGCTTTAACTCCTCCTTCTTCTATAACTTCACGAAGAGCAGCTGACTCCATTGATTCACCTGGAGTGTGATCGCCAACTAAACCTTTTGGAAAAACCCAGCCTTTATGTTGAGAATGTTGACAAACTAGCCATAAAAGACATGTTGATTTTTTGTAAACTATTCCACCGGCTGAGATTTGTTTGATAATTTTCATAAATTAATTTTATCAGCTTCTTGAGCTATCTCAAAGGTAAAGGGGAGTGTTTTTAAATTCTTAATTTCATCTGTTGTAAACCAATTATATTCGCTGGCTTCTTCATTTAAGATAATTTCTTGGTTTTCATCTTTTAAACTGCATAAAAAAACATTAAAAATCCCTTGCCATTGACCGCGAGTATCACTGAAAATTTTTGGAATTCTGATGATTTTATCAAGAGAGACATTTAACTCTTCTTTGATTTCTCTAGTTAATGCCTGTTGGTAAGATTCATTTTTTTCAACTCCACCACCAGGAAAATTCCAGACAAAAGGAGCAAATTGATTATCTTCAGGATCAATGTCTGTTCTTTTTGTTAAAAGATATTTATTATTTTTTCGAATAACAGCAATCACTATTGGTTGAATGATCATATTTTTGCGGAGAGGGCGAGATTCGAACTCGCG
>CAYUCK010000015.1:12467-16833 GCA_964443335.1 uncultured Gammaproteobacteria bacterium
TCGAACTGGCGCATAGCTGTTTTGCAGACAGCTGCGTTACCACTTCGCCAACGCGCCTTTTAAAGTCTTGGTCTATAATATTTTACCTTAAATAGTGGTTTTTAACAATTTGTTTAAGTTTTAAGATAGTTAAATTTTGATAAAATATAAATGCAGCTGGAGATGTGCCGGAGTGGTTGAACGGGCCGGTCTCGAAAACCGGTTTCCGACTTTGTCGGGACAGAGGTTCGAATCCTCTCATCTCCGCTTTAATTTAAATGCTAATTTAAATATTCTTTTATATTGCTTTCATCAATAAAAAAGCTTTGTCCTTGGCCGGAGACAATTTTAAGGGCAACTTTGCGGACAATTCCCTCAATGGTTCGCTCTAAACTTCTTATTCCAGCATCAAATCCCAAAGGTCGAGTTAATTTTGGCCAGAGTGCTTCATCAATTTTTATGTTTTCCAAAGTTAAACCAACTTCTTTAACATAACGAGGAAAAACATAGTTTTTGGCAATATTAATTTTTTCTTCATCAGTATATGAGGGCATCATGATTACTTCTAATCTGTCCATTACCGCAGTTGAAATAGCATTAGTGTTATTAGCTGTCGCAATAAAAAGCACTTGTGACAAATCAAAAGGATAGTCAATAAAATAATCTGTAAAATTACTGTTTTGGCCTGGATCTAAAAGTTCAATTAAGACTCCCATAATTGCTGCTCTTGCCTCAGGAGTAATTCGGTCAAGTTCATCAAGCAAAATTACTGGATTTTTAGCTTCAGCTCGGCGAAGAGCCTTAATAATCATCCCTGGTTCCGCTTCAGTTGAGGTTTTCGCCTGACCACGAAGATCAAGGGCTGATGATAATCCGCCAAAAGGAATCCGGACAAATTTTTTTCCTAAAGCCTCAGCGACTGATTTAGCCAAAGTAGTTTTTCCAGTGCCTGCCAAACCAACAAAAAACAGAACTGGAGCATGATATTGACCATTTTGATTTGATTGCTTTTGAAGAATTAAGACTGATAAATATTCTAAAATTCTCTGTTTAATTTTTTCCAGACCAAAATGATTTCTATCAAGAATTTGTTTAGCTAATTTAATATCTAAGATGTCCTCAGTTTTTTTATTCCAAGGCAAATGAGTGATCCAGTCAATATATTTTGTGGTAATATCTAGTTGAGAAAGATTACCACCATATTTTAAAGCTAAAGAAATCCGCTCGATCTGTTGGGCAGCCTTTTCGTGCAAATTAGCAGGTAAATCAGCTGATTGCAAAGCAATCTTTAATTTTTCTATCTCTGACAATGTTTTTTGATCATCCATATAATTAGCAGATAAACTTGTTATTTGATAAATTCCTCTTGACAAAGATAAAAAATTTAGTTATATTTTCATCATAAAAAATTATCAGTTTAATTACAAGTTTAATATTTTTAAAAACTATGGCAAAGCAGAATATTAATATCAAACCTCTTTTTGATTATGTATTAATTCGACCAATTGAGGCAGAGACAAAAACTCCCTCAGGTATTGTTCTTCCTGATACTGCCAAAGAAAAACCTCAAATTGGCGAGGTAATGGCAGTTGGACCAGGAGATGAAGGTTGTGGAGAAAGTTGTTGTTGTCAAGAGGGAGGAAAAAAATCTTCTCAAATGGTGGTTAAGGTTGGCGATAAAGTCTTGTATAAAAAATGGGGTGGTAATGAAGTAAAGGTAGGTATGGAAGAGTGGCTTTTGATTGAGCAAAAAGATATTATGGCAATTGTTTCGTAATTAGCCATTAAAAGTTTATTTTGATTTTAAACTATGGCAAAACTAATTAAATATGGGGCAGAAGCCCGAAAAAAACTTTTGGATGGAGTTAATAAATTAGCTAATGCTGTCTCAACAACTCTTGGCCCAAAGGGTCGAAATGTGGCTCTTGATAAAAAATGGGGTGCGCCAAATGTTGTCCATGATGGTGTTTCTGTAGCTAAAGAGATTGAGCTTGAGGATGTTTTTGAGAATATGGGCGCTCAATTGGTAAAAGAAGCAGCTTCAAAGACTGCTGATGTGGCTGGTGATGGGACAACCACTGCCACTGTTTTGGCTCAATCATTGGTTCAGGAAGGAATAAAGATGATAACTGCTGGTGTTAATCCGATGATGCTTCAAAGAGGATTAGAGAAAGCCTCAAAATACGTAGTTGAAGAGTTAAAAAAAGTCAGTAAAAAGATTACTCTTGAGGAGGCATCATCTGTGGCAACAATCTCAGCTGGTGATCCAAATTTAGGAAAACTGATTGCTGATGCTTTAAAAAAAGTTGGTGGAAAAGATGGTGTGGTCACAGTTGAGGAAGGAAAAGGACTTGAAACAACTGTTGATCACAAAGAAGGAATGCAGTTTGATCGGGGCTTTGCTTCACCTTACTTTGCCACTGATACTGATAAGATGATTGCTGAGGTTGAAGATCCATATATTTTGATTACTGACAAAAAAATCTCAGCTATTTCAGAGTTACTGCCATTTTTGGAAAAATTTGTCAAAGTTTCCAAAAATTTAGTGATTATCGCTGATGAGGTTGAGGGTGAGGCTTTGGCAACCTTAGTTGTCAACAAGCTACGTGGTACTTTCAACGCTTTAGTTGTCAAAGCTCCAGGATTTGGTGATAGAAGAAAAGAGATGCTTCAAGATATTGCCATTTTAACTGGTGGGACAGTCATCTCTGAGGATTTAGGAAAAAAATTAGAAAATGTTGAGATTGAGGATTGTGGTCGAGCTGATAAAGTCAAATCTGATAAAGAAAATACCTCAATTATAGGTGGAAAAGGGAAAAAAAGTGAGATTGAGGCAAGAATTGCTCAAATTAAAAGAGAAATCAGTGAAACCACCAGCGATTTTGATAAAGAAAAATTACAAGAGAGACTGGCGAAATTATCTGGAGGTGTAGCAGTGATTAATGTTGGTGCCGCCACTGAGGTGGAGTTAAAAGATAAAAAAGAAAGAGTTATTGATGCAGTAGCAGCTACAAAGGCAGCTCTTGAGGAAGGAATTGTGCCAGGAGGCGCCGTTGCTTTGCTTAATATCAGTCAAAAAATGAATCCTGAAAAAATGGGTAAGCTTTCAACTGATGAAAAAATTGCCTTTGATTTAGTAAAGAAAGCTCTAGAGGCGCCATTTATTAAATTAATGAGTAATGCTGGTGTTGACCCAGGTCAGCTTTTAGCTAAAGCTAGAGAAATGGCAGCTGAGGGAATGGGTTTTGATGTTGTTACTCTTGAGTCAGTTGAGGAGGCCAAGCCAATTGATATGGTTAAAGCAGGAATTATTGATCCTTTAAAAGTGGTTCGAACTGCTGTCCAAAATGCAGTCTCTGTGGCAACGATGATATTAACCACCGAAGCTTTAGTAGCTGATAAACCAGAACCAAAAGCTTCTTCAGCTCCAACTGGCGGAATGCCTGACATGAGCGGAATGGAATATTAAAATGAATAAATAAAGAAATAATAAAATAAATAAGTGATATAATTTGTTGTAGAGACGTCCCTACTTTTAATTTGAATTTTTTTCATGCTATAATATTTATTTGCTATACCAAGGGTGGCGGAGTGGTCAATCGCAACAGTCTGTAAAACTGTCGGGCTTTGCCCTGCGGAGGTTCGAATCCTCCCCCTTGGACCAGGCACCATAAGGCGCCTGACTTCGAGCCAAAACCAATTTAGAATAACAAAAAAGTCTTTCTAATCTGGGTAGAGAGCCTGAGGGAGGGGAGCAAATTCTATCTCCCCGATTAACAGACATATAATATTTTTATGAGTTTATTTTATGTTTATATTTTTAAGAGTAAAAAGTATGATTTTATTTACATTAGTTTTACAGATAATTTAATAAGAAGATCCAAGGAGTATAATTCTGATTTAGTATTATCAACAAAGCATAATTAAGTATTAGAACTGATTCATTATGAAGCTTATAAAAAATACAAAAGATGAAGAACGATGAAAAATGGATTTAAAGACAAATAAAGGAAAGACTACATTAAAAACGATGTTAAAGGAATGTTTTCTTGAAAAAACTGTCTATAAGCATTAAAAACCTTAACAACCTTAAAAATTAAAAACATTAGATTCTTTACGTCGTAAATTAAAATATCTACCAAGGTGTCATATTTACTGTGCCTGCGAGCTGTGATATTATTAAAACCTTCCTAAAAAATACTAAAATAATATAATGAGAATGAAGTTTAGTAAAAATTTTTTTTTAGGCTTAATTTTTTATTTGATTTTTTGGTTTTTCTTAAAAAATTTATCACTTGATAAATTTACTCAAAAAAATAACAATTTTTTACATCCAACTTTATCACCTACTATTAAAATAAGTTTGACACCATCAATAGCTAATTCA
>CAYUCK010000016.1:0-15425 GCA_964443335.1 uncultured Gammaproteobacteria bacterium
CAAACGCAGATCAAAACCAGCGCCTTCTGGGTTAGTTAACTCTCTTTGAGCTAATCCTTCAATCAAATTAATTTTTTTTACTAACTCCAATAATTTTTTTGGCCCAATCATCTCATCTAACATCTAACTTCTAACATCTAACACTTAAAAAAAATTAAAAATTATTATTGGATTCCTGCTTTCGCAGGAATGACACGAGATTTTTTATAACCTTTATCTCTTTATAAACTTTCTAACTTTTACACCTTTACACATTTACACGCTTATACTTTATCTCTCATTCGTATTCATTCGCACATTCGTATCACATCACAAATCTTTAACCTCAAAACTGCCATCATCCTCAAACTTGACATTAAAAATCGGCAGATCAGGAGCCAATCTTTTTACTGTTTCCATCAGATGATTTTCCATCATATCACAAAGAGCCTCATAAAGCCATTCTTCATCTTCGCCATCTCTAAAAATCACGGCCTTATTTTTCAATAAAACTTTAACTAAAGCCCTGTGTCTTTGATCAACTAAGTCTTGATGAAATACAAAAACTTCAACCTCTCTTTCACCTTCCTCAGTTTTAATAATAGTTCGCGGGTACACCCCCCAAACTCCTTTAATCATCAAAATTGCTCCCTCAAGATGATCACCATAAAGCAGCTCTTCTTTGACTTGGTTATTTTTTTTAATTGCCGCTAATTTTTTTTCTAAAAATTCCAAATCCTCATTGACTAAACTGTAAGATAAAAAATCAGCTCTTATTTGTTTAAAATGACCACAGCCACCAGCAATAGTTTTTGAATCCGCATGAGAGTCAGTGTGATATTGAAAATTTTTCTCTCCGCCAATCACCTCAACTAAACTTTGATAAACTTTCTCCCGATCAACGTCAAAGCCATAACTATTGGCAGTTGCCAAAATCAAAGCCAACTCACCCAAATCAGCGCCAGGAATTGCTAGAGCTGGCAGGTCATCTTTATTTTCATAGCGACCATCAACACAGCGAGATAAAAATTTAATTTTGGGATTGATTTTATAACGATTTTCTAAAATCAAACTTACGACTTGCTTTTTGTTTAAAATAACTTTATTCATCTAAATATTTTAACAAAAAATTAGTTATTTGTTATAATTAAATATGGAAGGTGAATTAATAAATTTAACTGAGCTTCATATTCATCTGGGAGCTTCTATAAGTCCACATTTTTTATGGGAATTAGCCCATGATCAAAGTATTAATATTGAAGAAAAAAACTATTGGGATTTTTTAAAACTTTTTAAAATAAAAAAAACTACCTCAAGCAAATATCTGCGAAAACTTGATTCTAAAAGTTTTTCGCCATTTGTTATTTCACAAAAAATCCAATCGTCACCCTACGCTGTAGAAAAAAGCGTTCATTATATAATAAGTAAGGCATATCGACAACATTCAACAACAAAAATTGAAATTCGTTTTAATCCAATACTGCGAAATCAAAACGGATTTTATGATGTTGATAAGATAATTTTAGCAGCTATCATTGGTCTTCAAAAAGCCACTATCGAATACCCTGTAAAAGCTGGACTTATTTTAGAAACAGATAGACAATTCAATTATGAAAAACACAAAGTAATTGTTGAAAAAGCAATTAAATATAAAAATTTAGGTATTGTTGGCATTGATGTATCTGGACCAAATCCAGATAATGGTTTTAATTTGGATGATTTAATAGAGCCATTAAAACTTGCTAAAAAAAATAATTTAAATATCACTTTCCATACTGGAGAATTTACTGACGATAATGAGGTTCAACAAGTAATAGAAAAAATTTCACCTCATCGTATTGGCCATGGTATGGCTGTTTATAAAAATAAGCAACTAATGGAAGAAATAAAAAAAGACAGATAGTTTTAGAGATATGTCCAACATCAAATATTAAAACTCAAGTAGTTAAAAACTGGCTAGAAATGAAAAAGATTATTCAAACTTTTGTTACAAATAAAGTTCCATTTACAATTAATTCTGATGGTCCAGAATTTTTTAATACCAATGTCAAAAATGAGTATAAATTATTAATTAAAAAAGGAATCATTAGCTTATCTCAAGCAAAAAAAATTATTAATTTTTCACATAAAGCATCATTTATATGAAAAAATCTAAGATATTAAACGAAAAAATTAATCAAATGACTGAGGGAGTTACTTTTGATGACATCTTATTATTACCAAATTATAGTGATTTTAAAAGAAATGAAATCGATTTAAGTGTTGAGCTTCATGAAAAAATAAAACTGAAAATTCCAATTATCTCTTCTCCAATGGATACTGTAACTGAAGATAAAATGGCTATTGCTATGGCAGAAAATGGCGGATTAGGAATAATTCATCGCAACCTTTCAATTGAAAAACAAGTTGCAATGATAAAAAAGGTAAAAAAATCACTTATTAAAAATAAAAATCAAGCTGCTATTGATGAAAAAAATAGACTTTTAGTTGGTGCCGCAGTTGGAGTTGGTGAAGATTTTTATCAAAGAGTAAAAAAATTAATTGAAAATCAAGTTGATATTCTAGTGGTTGATTCAGGCCATGGTTTCTCAAAATTCATAATCGATGGCTGTTTGTATATAAAGAAAAATTATCCTCAAATACCTTTGATGGCTGGAAATATCGCCACAGCAGAGGCAGCAAGAGCATTAGTAAACGCAGGAGTTGATATTTTGCGAGTTGGTATGGGACCAGGAAGTATTTGTACAACCAGAATTGTCACCGGCATGGGCGTACCTCAATTAACAGCAATAGCTAATGCTGTTTTAGGCGCAAATGAAAAAGCTAAAATTGTCGCTGACGGTGGTATAAAACATCCTGGTGACATCGCCAAAAGTTTAGCTTTTGGAGCAGATGCTGTTATGCTTGGTTCACTTCTGGCTGGTTGTTATGAATCTTCAGGAAAATTAATTAGTTTTAATGGAAGAAAATATAAACAATATCGAGGTATGGGATCAGTTAGCGCTATGAAAAAAGGAGGCGCTGAAAGATATGGCCAGAAAAAAAATACTACATCAAATAAACTTATTGCTGAGGGAGTTGAAGGACTCGTTGAATACAAGGGAAAAATTGCTGATTACCTATATCAATTAATCGGATCTTTAAGATCAAGTTTTTATTATATCGGCGCAAAAAACATAAAAGATTTTTTCCAAAAAGCAAAGTTTATAAAAATTTCAAGAGCTGGCATAATTGAAAGTCATCCTCATAGTATTGTTATCACTAATACTGGTAAAAATTATTAACTAAAAAAACAGTTATGATAGTTATAATTGACTTTGGCTCGCAAACTACCCATCTTATCTATCGTCGGTTAAAGCAATTGGGAGTAGAAACAATTATCTCGCATCCGAAAAATGTCTTAAATAATTTAAATAAAAATATTAAGGGGTTGATTCTTTCGGGCGGTCCATCAAGTGTCTATGAAAAAAATAGTCCGTTAATTGATAAAAAAATATTTAATCTAAATATCCCAATCTTGGGTATATGTTACGGATTACAGTTAATAAGTCATCTTTTGAAAGGAAAAGTAGTTGCTGGAAATCAAGAATATGGACCAGAGAAAATCTCTGTTCTAAAAAAATCATTGCTTTTTGAAAACTTACCAAAAGAGTTCACTGTCTGGATGTCTCATGGCGATGAGGTTGTTGAGATCCCTAAAAATTTTGAAATAATCGCTTCAACTGATAAAGTAAAAAATGCCGCCATTGAAAATAAACAGCAAAAAATATATGGCATTCAATTTCATCCCGAAATCTATCATACTCAATATGGCACAGAATTATTAATCAATTTTGTTGAAAAAATTTGCTGCCTAAAAACAACCTATAATTTTTTAGACATCAATAAAATTGTTAAAGAAATAAGAAAAAAATATCAGCAAGACGGCGGCGGCAAAGTGATAGCCGCTGTCTCAGGTGGCATTGATTCAACAGTCGCATCAGCTTTAGTGGTAAAGGCTATTGAGGCTAAAAACTTTTTTCCTGTTTATATTGATAATGGATTAATGCGCTATGATAATAAAGAAAAAGTCAAATATATTTTTAAAGATATTTTGAAAACTAATTTAAAAATTATTAATGCTGAAAAAATCTTTTTAAAAAAATTAAAAGGAATTATCAATCCAGAAAAAAAACGAGAGATTATCGGCCGACTTTACGTAAAACTTTTTGAAAAAGAAGCTAAAAAAATCAAAAATGTCTCTTTTTTAATGCAGGGAACTATTTACTCTGATGTTGTCGAAAGTGGTAGTTCATTGGGAAAATCAGCCAAGATCAAATCTCATCATAATGTCGCCGGCCTACCAAAAAAAATGAAACTAAAGCTTCTTGAGCCTTTAAGAGAATTTTATAAAGATGAAGTCCGACAAATTGGCAAAATTTTAGGCTTACCTAATGAGGTAATCAATACCCAACCTTTTCCAGGTCCAGGATATGCTATAAGGATAATTGGTGAAGTGACTAAAAAAAGATTAAAAAAGATTAAAAAAATCGATCAAATTGTTTATAAGATCTTAAAAGAAGAGGATCTCATCGATAAGATTTTTCAAAGTTTTCCTGTTTTAACAGGAATAAAAAGTACTGCTGTTAAAGGTGATAATCGAGCCTATGGAGAAGTTATTGGTTTGCGAATATATGAAAGTCAAGATATTATGAGTGCTTCTTGGGCAAAAATACCATATAATATTTTAGACAAAATCGCTCAGGAGATAATTAAAAATGTCCATGATGTATCTCGAGTCGTCTACGACATCACCACCAAACCTCCGGCAACTATGGAGTGGGAGTAGAAATTTGTTAAAATATTTTTAATGACAAACAATGTTTTTGTTTTTGACCCAACAGAAAAAGACAAAAAAAGCGCTGTTCGCGGAGTTGGTCGGTATCTGCAGATTTTAAAAGAGAATTTTCCCCAATGGATCTATTCATCTAACATCAAACATCTAACATCTAACATCTTTATCAATCCTTTTTTTAATTTTTTACAACCACCCCTAACTCTTAAACGATTAGCTAAAAAACAAATCGCAGTGATTCATGATTTAATTCCCTTAAAATATCCAGATAAATTTCCCGCAGGTATTCGCGGTAAATTTAATATTTTTTTAAATAAATTAGCCTTAAAAAACTATGATTTAATCATCACTGACTCTTTTTCCTCAAAAAAAGACATCGTCAAAATTTTAAACTGGCCTGAAAATAAAGTCAAAGTTATATATCCATGTTTACCTAAATCATTTTCAAATTCTCTTTCTGTCATTTCGAGCGAAGCGAGAAATCTAGCGGAGCTTAGTTTGGGTTCACCGCAATCACTAGATTCTTCAAGTGAACTCGACTTTAAGTCAAAATTTTTTCAAGATAATATAGAAAAAAACTTCTGTCTTTATGTTGGTGATGCCACTTGGAATAAAAACTTAGTCAATCTTGCCAAAGCTATCAAAATCGCCAATGTCACTTGTGTTTTTGTTGGCAAAATATTTTCAAGATATTTGATATTTGATATTCGATATTTGAAAAAAAAATCAAAACATCCTAATATCCAATATCCAATATCCAATATCAATTTAAATCATCCCTGGAACAAAGAATTAAAAGAATTTTTAAAAGAAATTGAAGGTGATCAACGCTTTATTTTTGCCGGCTTTGTTGATGATCAAACACTGATAAATTTATACAAACAAGCAAAATGTAATCTTTTAATATCACGCGATGAAGGCTTTGGGTTCTCGTTTCTTGAGGCAGCCTCTCAAGGCTGTCCATCAATTTTATCAAAAACCCCAGTTTTTCAAGAAATTGCCCAAAACAATGCCCTTTTTGTTGACCCAAACAACCCCAATGATATTGCTGATAAAATCATTGAGATTTATTTTGATAAAAAATATAGAGCCGATCTTGGCCAAAAGGCCAAAAACCACAGTCAAAATTTTTTGCCAGAACTTTTTAAAAAAAACTTTAAAGAAATTATTTAATATTAAAAAATCAATTGACAATTTAAAATTTTCAGTTTAAAAAATTCGAAATTAGATATTTGTTA
This sequence comes from uncultured Gammaproteobacteria bacterium, assembly GCA_964443335.1. Classification (GTDB taxonomy): domain Bacteria; phylum Patescibacteriota; class Microgenomatia; order UBA1406; family GWC2-37-13; genus GWC2-37-13. The sequence goes on from CAYUCK010000016.1 coordinate 6,052, forward strand.
TCAAACTAAAAACTTAAAAAGTTTGTTTTAGAATTGATTATTGAATATTTGATATTTGCTATTTGATATTTTATATTTAATTATATGACCATCTTTATTGGTGCCGATCACCGGGGCTTTAATCTAAAAAATCAAATCATTGAGTATCTTCATGAAAAAGATATCCGGATTGAAGATCTTGGCGCTTATGAATATGATCCAAACGATGATTATCCAGACTTTGCCAAAAAAGTGGCCCAGGCAGTCTTACAAAATCCAGAAAATCATTTGGGAATTGTCATCTGTGGATCAGGGGTGGGAGTGGCTATTGCTGCTAATCGCTTTAAAGGAATAAGAGCAGCTTTAGGCTTTGATGAAAGTCAAATTGTCCATGCTCGAGAAAATGATCATATTAATGTCTTAGCCTTACCTGCTGATTATCTTGACCTTGAAAAAGCCAAAGTCATTGTTGATAAATTTCTTGAAACACACTATAAACTTGAGGAAAAATATCTGCGCCGACTTAAAAAACTTGATGAATAAAAAAATATTTTAATTATTATAACAATCTAAATCTTCATTTTTGTAGGTTATTTGCAGTAGACAAGATTTTTTTGCTTTTTTTACAATTTTTAAAATTCCTCTATTTTAAAAATGGACAAACATTTTCCTAAAAAAATAGGAAAAAAAATTGTTCTATTTCGCCAAAGAAAAAAAGTCACTCAAGAACAACTTTCCCTTCGCTGCGGTATCGATCGAACTCAATTGTATCGAGTAGAAAAAGGCATAACTAACCCAACGCTTAAAACTGCCAAAAAAATTGCTTTAGGGCTGGGGATAAAGCTTTTTAATCTTATTAAAAATTAATATTGATTAATCTCATAATAATTTTGTTCATTTTTTCTCACCACTCCCTTAATCTCAAGAAGAGACAAAGTATTTAACACATGGCCAATTGGCTGCTGAAGGGCTGAGACTAAATCTTCAATTAAAAGTGGCTTTTCTTTTAAAATCTCAAAAATTTTTTTCTCTGAGTCATTTAAACTTTCTTTTAATTTCTGCTCTTTTTTTGGGCTAATTTTGATATTAAACTCTTCAAAAATATCCTCAATTGAGGTGACTAATTTTGCTCCTTGTTTTAAAAGTAAGTTTGGTGCCGCTGACATTTTTGAGGTAATTGGCGATGGTGGCGCAAACACCTCTTTTCCCTGCTCAGCAGCGTAGCGAGCTGTAATTAGGGCTCCTGAATCTTCCTCTCCTTCAACCACCATCACTCCTTTTGATAAAGCAGAGATAATCCGGTTTCGAGAAATAAAAAGTCCTTTTAAAACTGTTTGACCTGGAGGAAACTCTGAAATAATCGCCCCACCGGTCTCAATAATTTTTTCATAAAGAGGGCGATTTGCCGCTGGATAAACCACATCCACCCCACATCCCAAAACTGCAATTGTTTTGCCACCAGCCTCAAGACAAGCCCAATGAGCCGCCGTATCAACCCCATAAGCCATACCCGATACAATCACAAAACCATTTTTTGCCAATTCAAAACTAAATTTTTTTGCCACTGTCAGCCCATATGAGGTCGGCTGACGAGTACCAACAATGGCAAAAAGAATCAAAGATTCTTGATCTTTTGAAGATAAAATTGGCAAATTTTTTTGCGTCTTGGGATGTCTGCCTCGATAGAGGCTAGGGGACCCACTTAAGCTAAAAAAATTTGCCATTGATCCTTTTACATATAGACATATTGGCGGATCAGGGATGTTTTTTAAATCCTGCGGGTATCTTTCATCATCAACTGAAATAACCTCTATCCCCTTTTTCTTAATCTCCTGATATTTTTTCTCCAAATCAAAAGACTGACGAAATTTAATAAATTTTTGCCCTAATTTTTCACCAAGAAGCTCTTTTAACTCTTTTTCCTGAGCTAAATAAGCTTTTTTTGCTGATCCAAAATGATTTTTAAGAAGAGCAAACTTTACTGGCCCAATTCCTAAAAAATGAGAAAAACCAAGGTGATACAAAACTTCCTCATCCATCACAATAAATAATAAAATAAAAAAATAAAGAAATAAAGAAGCAATTTGTTTGCTTGCCCCGTGCCTGACGGGGCCTCTCCCGTTTATGACGGTAAAAACTAAAAAAATTAAAACTTCAGACTTTATTTTCTCTTAATTACTTAATTTCCCAATTTCTTAATTACTTTTTTCATTTCTTTCTCTTGACAATTCATATTAAAAGTATTATTATATTTCATAACATAAGTATGAACATTCAAAGAATTACTATTAGTATCCCTGGTTATCTTTATGAAAACCTGATACAACAAATATCTGCGGGTCAGGTAAGTCGTTTTGTGACACAAGCCATAGAAAAAGAACTTTTAAGCCTAGAAGCTGATCCTATTGAAAAGTTTGTCAGTTTGCGAGAAAAACTGCCAAAAAAAAAGACAACCAAGATTTTAGCCGCAATTAAAAAAGGAAGATTATGAAAATCTATATTTTAGATGCTTCGGTGATATTAACTTTTCTTTTAGGACAAGACTCTTCATTAATAAATAAATTTATTAAAATTCTTAATCAGGTAAAAAAAGGTAATTGTAAAATTTATTCTAGTTATCTTTTGCCCTTGGAAATAGGAAATGGTTTAAGATACTCGCTAAAAGACAAAAAACTAACAACTGAAGTACTAGAAAAATTTTTAAAACTCCCGATTGAATTCTTTGTTTTTTCCCCTGTTCATTATATTGCTATTTTAAATTTAAGCTATCGGTTTGGCGCTTCTTTTTATGACACTTCTTATCATTTTTTAGCAAAATTACAAAAAGGAATTTTTTTGACTGCTGATAAAAACTATTTTGAAAAAGCAAAGCACTTTGGAAATATTGAGTTTTTTGACAACAATTCTTAATGGTAATAAAACTTAATTTATGCTTCCTTTATTATTTTCTCTATCACCTCGATCCCCTTCCAAAACATCTCTTCATCAAAATTTTCCTGGGGAGCATGAAGATTGGCATCAGGCAAAATAAAGCCAAGCAAAATTACTGGTTTTTGAAAAAGTCGTGATAAAATCTCAGCCGCTGGCACTGAGCCACCAGAGCGATTAATCAAAGTTTCATTACCAAAAACTTGACTTAAGATTTTTTTTGTTTTCTCAACAAAAATATTATCCAAACTCGTATAAAAAGGATTACTACCATAAAAAGTCTTTAAATCATACTTTATGTCTTTGGGAAGATTTTTTTTAATAAAATCGATTACTAATTTTTCAATTGTTTTATAATCCTGGTCTGGTACTAAGCGAAAGGAAAATTTGACAGTTGCTTGAGAGGGAATAATTGTTTTTACTCCCTCATTTGTATAACCAGCAATTATCCCATTGACATCAAATGAAGGGTAAATTTTTGCCTCATATGGACCAGACTTTTTTAGTAATTGTTTTTCTTTTACCGTCACTTTTTTCACTTGATCATAAAAATGAGGAATATTTATTTTTAACTTGTCATTTTTTATCTTGGTTAAAAGATTAGCAATCACTTGAACTGGATTATGAACAAGATTGCCATAGACTCCTGAGTGAAGATCGTGATCAGCCACTTTGACTTTTAACTCAAACTCACAAATACCTCGCAAACCATAAAAAATCTGCGGTGTCTTTTTATCTTTTACATCCATATCAACCACATAAAAAGCATCAACATCTTTTAAATCTTTATCTTTTTTGATCAACTCCTCAAAATGAGCACTCCCCACCTCTTCCTCGCCTTCGAAAATAAAAACTAAGTTATTGTTTAAATTTTCTTTATTCTCTAAAATCTTTCTAACAGCCTCAATTAAAATCAGCAAATGCCCCTTATCATCAGCAACACCTCGACCAAAAAGCTTGCCATTTTTTAAGGTTAACTGAAAAGGAGGGCTTTGCCAAGCCTCAACTGGATCTTCAGGTTGGACATCATAATGAGCATAAAAACCTAAAGTTTTGGCATTTTTATCGATGATCTTTTTTCCGATAATCAAAGGTGGACAGTTATTTTTTTGATGTAAATTAACTTGGAATCCAAGATCATCTAACTGTTTTTTAATAAACTCAGCCGCCTTTATTATCTCACTAAATCGACTTTTATCAGTTGAAACCGACTCAATAGCAATAAAATCTTTTAAATTTTTAAAAACTTTGCTTTTATCCATAATCAAGATAATTTTATCATAATTTGCTAAAATTAATCTATGCAAATCTGTCCTTCAATTTTGGAGTCAAAAGTTGCCGATTATTTTAAAACTCTTGAAAAACTGTCTTCATTTTTTAACTGGTTTCAATTGGATTTTGCAGATGGACAATATGTTAAAAACAAAACTGCCTCTATGGATGACTTTTTGTCTGAAATAAAAAATAAACAACAAATAATTACCAATATTTATTTTGATTTCCATTTAATGATTAAAGATTTCGAATCGATTCTTGAAAAACTAAAAAATCTCTCTCAAGAAAAAAAATTAAAAATAAAAAATATTTTTATTCATTATGATCTAAGACCAGATCCTCTGCTTTTTAAGAAAAACTTTCCTTTTACTATCGGATTAGCAATTAACCCTCAAGATGAAATTGATAATTTAGCTAAAGATTATAATCTAAAATCAATCAAATCAATTCAAATAATGTCAGTTTATCCTGGAGCTCAAGGAAGTCCTTTTGTACCTCAAACAATAAAAAAAATTGAACAATTGAGAAATCTAAATTATAGGTCTTTAATCTTTCTCGATGGCGCTGTCAATGATCAAACAATTTCTTTTATTAAATCTCAGAAATTCTTACCTGATGTCATCTGCCCTGGCAGCTATTTTACAAAAGCGAAAAACAATGAAATTAAAAAAAGAATTAAAAATTTGTTATAATAAATTTATGAAGATCACCAAAATTAAGTCAATTGAGGTTCTTGATTCTCGCGGCAAACCAACCATTCGCACCTTTGTATTTTTGGATAATGATGTTTTTGCCAGCTCATCAGTCCCATCTGGCGCCTCAACAGGATCAAACGAGGCAGTTGAGCTAAGAGACAATGGTAAAAATCGTTACTTTGGCTTTGGGGTCAAAAAAGCTGTTGAAAATGTTAACAAAATCATTGCTCCAAAACTTATTGGTCAAAAAATTGATGAGACATCATTTGAAAAAATTGACAAACTAATGATTGAGATTGATGCCACTGAAAATAAATCTTATCTTGGTGCTAATGCGATTTTATCAGTTTCTCAAGCCTTAATCCGAGTTTTTGCTTTAGCAGTAAAAAAACCTTTATGGCAGGTCTTAAATCAAGTTTATTTTGCTGGCAAAAAACCCAGCTTTCCCCGCTTAATGGTAAATGTGATAAATGGCGGAAAACACGCTTCATGGAACTTTGATATTCAAGAGTTTATGATCTCTCCAACTAAAAATTCACCAAGCCAAGCTGTCCAAGTGGCAAGCGAAATCTTTCAGCAATTAGGCAAAAACCTAAAGGAAAAAGGTTTTTCAACTTTAGTTGGTGATGAAGGTGGCTATTCGCCAGCACTAAAAAACAATCAAGAAGTTTTTGAAGTCATTCTTGAGTCGGCTAAAAAAATCAATTATCAAAATGGAGAAGATTTTAACCTGGCAATTGATAGCGCTGCCTCTGAGTTTTATGAAAACGACTTTTATTATTTCAAAAAAGAAAACAAAAAACTAACCACCGATGAATTAATTGCCTACTATAAAAATTTAAAAAATCAATATCAGATATTTTCTTTTGAAGATCCATTTGAAGAAAATGATTGGAATGGATTTAAAAAATTTACTCGGGAAATTGATGCTATGGTTGTTGGTGATGATCTCTACACCACTAATCCAAACTTAATAAAAAAAGGTATCAAAGAGGAAGCAACCAATGCTGTCTTAATCAAGCCCAATCAAATCGGAACAATTTTTGAGACTGCTCAAGCAATAAATTTAGCTAAAAACAATGGCTGGAAAGTGATTGTCTCTCATCGCTCAGGAGAGACTGAAGATTCATTTATTGCTGATTTAGCTTATGCCTCAAGCGCTGACTTTATCAAAACCGGCTCAATGTGTCGCAGCGAAAGACTGGCAAAATATAATCGATTAATTGAAATTGAAAATTTGTTATAAAGCGAAGATGCCTTTTCGAGAAAATTTTCCCAAAATTTCAATTTGCGAGAAAACGGCATCGAGCTTTTTTTAAAAATGGCAAAACTAGTAATTATTCGTCACGGTCAAACTGAATGGACCAAGCGCTTTACTGGCTGGACTGACATTGATTTAGCGCCTGAGGGAGTCGAAATGACTAAAAAATACGCCCAAAGATTAAAAAAAGAAAATATTCATTTTGATTTTGCTTATGCTTCAATATTAAAGCGAAGTTATAAAACATTGGAAATTGTTTTAAAAGAAATTAATCAAGAAAATTTAAAAATTATCAAAGACTGGCATCTAAATGAGCGCCATTATGGAGATCTTCAAGGTCAAGAAAAACCTGAAGCAGTCAAAAAATATGGTGAAAAACAAGTGGCTTTATGGCGAAGAAGCTATGATGTCGCCCCACCCAATGGTGAATCTTTAAAAGATACCTACAATCGAGTCATTCCTTATTTTCAAAAAGAGATTGAGGCAAAGCTTTTTGAAGGAAAAAACATCATCTTATCTGGCCATAGCAACTCAATTCGCGCCTTAGTTAAATATTTAGAAAATCTAAATGATCAAGAGATAGTTAATGTCAATATCCCCTATTGTATTCCTCTAATTTACGAATTTGAAAACAAAAAAATTGTCAGACACTACTATTTAGCCAGCGATGAAGAAGTCAATCAAATCCTTGAATCAATAAAAAATCAAACAAAAAATTAAAAAATGCCACAACCAAAACTTTCCTCTTATTTTAAAGATTTATATATTTTTTTACTTCATTTTTTAAATATAGTTTTATTTCTTTTTCACTATATGATTGCTTAATAAAATTTATTGGTGATATAGTTAAATCTTCAAAATAGACCAACTGCTCTAAAAATTGAGTCACAATAAATTCTGAGCTAAATTTTTTTTTAGCCAAAGAAATAATTTTTTTTAAACTAAATTTTTCTTCTTTAATTAAAAAAAATAAATCAATATAATCTCTCCAGACAGCTCTTCGACCAATTGTCATTGCTTTATCAGCAGCAATATCTTCAACAGAAGCTAGGCTAATTGAATCGGTTTTAATTAATTTTTTAATAGTTGGAAAATAATACCATAAAAAAGTAATTTTGATTTGATTGTTAACAATTAAATTAATCTGATCGCTTGAAATAAAAGTAAAATTTACTGAATGAAAAATTTTTTTAATTAGTAACTTTAAGTGATTATTAATAGGTTTTGAAATAAAGATATCAAAATCTTCAGAATAACGATGGCCCAGTTGTAAAGCTAAAGCTGTTCCTCCAGCTAAATAACCAATTGAGGAAAAATTTTTTAATTGATAAAAAATCTCCTGTCTTTTTTTATCTAATAATTCGAGGTGTATCTTTGACATATAGGCGTTCATCATTTTGCCAATTTTCTAATTCCAAAATAATATTTTTTATAAAATAAAATCGTTGTTTTCGATAGTCTTTAAAAGATTTTTTAAAACTATCAGTAATCTGTTTTTTTGAATAATTTTTAAATAGCCATTTGATTGCTTTAAGATCTCCGTATGCTAAGATTTGGTGAATGATGTAATTGCGGTCTTTTTTTAAATGTAAAGAATCTATCTTGGCTGACCAAAAAATTGGTCTAATAAAACCAGGAACTTTCATACTTTAATTATATCATCTTGCCCACCAAAATAAGTCTTTAAGATTAAACTGACCGTCTCCATTGAAATCAAAAGGCAGTAATTTTTTAAACTTTATCTCATTTTCTTCTGGATGAAAAACATAATAGTACTGACGCGGTAAATAGCCTTTTTTAAGGATAACAATTCGATAGAGATCATTTAGGGTGATATTTTTGATTTTTTCTATTTTTCCAATACCATCTTTTAAATTGGTTCTTGTTTTAAAAACTAATCTTTCCTGCCAATCAAAAATCTGCACCTCCACCTCACCTTGCCCCCTTCCCCAAGGCCAGTAATTGGCTTCAAGTTTAAGGCTTGGAAAAGCCAAAATATTAAATTGCCACACTCGACTTTCTATAATTTTTTTATTATTTTTAAAAAGAGAAAAACTAAGATTTACCTTTCCTTGATCTTTGGTTTTTAAATAAAAATTAACCTCCTTTTCTTGGTTGGGAGCAATTTCATCTAAATTATCAAACAAAATCTCAGTTTTTCCCTGACCTAACTGGTAATTAACCTGTAATTGATAATCGCCACTATCCCAAAATCCTTGACCTTGATTTTTCAACTTCAATTTAAAATTATAAACTGATTGATCAACTAACTCTTTTGGCAGATCAAAACTAATTTTCCCTTTTTCTATCTGTTCTGGCTGACCTTTTGTTTTTGGTATTGATTGAATAAGATAATATTGGGGATAAAACTCTTGACTGTTAAATTTTTTCCAAGAAAAGCCCAAAAACGGATCGCTTTGATAATCTAAAACAAAAGGCGTCACTGCTTTAACTTGATCATCTTTTAACCATAAATTCTCAAAAGCAATTTTAAAATTTTGCGCCACCCAATCTTGGTTAATATCCAATATCGAATATCCAATATCTTTTCTTTTCCATCCTGTTTCAGTGATAAATACCGGAAGATCTTTATTGACTCCTAAATTTTTTAATAATTCAAGCTCCCACAAATAAGTGCGAATGGTTCCTCTTCCCATATCATATGATGATCCAGAAAAATCAGGATTAGGATAAGAATGAGAAGCCCAGCCGGAAATTAAATTATTAAATTGTTCAATTGTTGAATTATTAAACATTGTTTTTAAAAAAATCTCCTCATCCCAATATTTTGGCGGAATTTGAGGAGCTGATGCATCAAACCCGGCCAACATCAAAAAAAAATCTTGATTTTTTTCTTTTAAGGCTTTGGCAAAAGCAAAAGCTACTTTTCCATAATCTTGAGGATCAACCACTCCACCCCATTCACTGGCATGATTTGGCTCATTAAATAAAACTATATAGCGATTTTTCACTACCCAATTTAAAGAATCTAAAAACTCAACCCAAGAAGAAATATCAGAAAGTGTTGGCCGGCGCCAGTTTTCTCCTTCAGGTTTTGTTGCTATACGAACAATCGGAATCAGATGATATTGGCGAAGTAAATCAAAAATCTCCTGCCATTTTTTCTTATCTTGATCATTTTCTTGGATGACCAAAGTCACATATCCCCAATCGCCACCATTGGAATTAACCAACTCTTTGGTTTTTTTTAAATCTTCAAGATGCGGTTGAGCTAA
>CAYUCK010000017.1:0-3289 GCA_964443335.1 uncultured Gammaproteobacteria bacterium
CATTTATTGTCTCTCCAGAAAGACAGATCTGGCATTGTTTTGGTGCTTGCAGTGAAGGAGGTGATATTTTTAAATTTTTAATGAAATGGGAAAACATCACTTTTTACGAAGCTTTAAAAGAACTAGCAAAAAAAGCCGGTATAACTTTAAAAAACATTGATTTTCAAGATAAACTATGGCAAAAAAAAGAGCGCTATTTTAATATGAATTTTTTAGCAGCCGAATTTTTTTATTATCTTTTAACTAAAAATCAATTTGGAGAAAAAGCATTGTCCTATTTGAAATCAAGAGGAATAAAAGACTCAACGATAAAACTGTTTCAATTAGGTTATGCGCCTGACTCATGGGACTCTTTAAAAAATTTTTTAAAAAGAAAAAAATTTACTGAAGAAGAAATGTTTGAGAATGGGTTGTTAATTAAGGGAGAAAAAGGAAGTTTTTATGATCGTTTTCGTGGTCGATTAATTTTTCCTCTTAAAGATAGTCGAGGCAACATTCTTGGTTTTTCAGGAAGAATTCTTGATGAAAATAAAAAAGAGTCAAAGTATGTTAATAGTCCAGAAACTCCACTTTATCACAAAAGAGAAACTCTTTTTGGTATTCATTTAGCTAAAGATTCGATTAAAACTGAAAAAAATGTTTTTATTGTTGAGGGCGAGTTTGATATGATTACACCATATCAAAATGGTTTTACCAATTTTGTTGCCATCAAAGGCACTGCTTTAACTAATGAACAATTAATGCTTTTAAAAAGATACACAGAAAAAATTACTTTAGTTTTAGATGCCGATAGCGCTGGTGAGCAGTCAACTTTAAGAGCCATTGATGAGGCAGAAAGATTAGATTTAGAAATAGAAATTGTTAGATTATCAAAAGGAAAAGATCCAGATGAAGCAGTAAGAAGCGATCTTAAAGCTTTTAAAGAAGATCTTAAGAAATCACTACCAATTTATGATTTTTTAATTGAAATGGCTCAAAAAAAATACCCTGAAGAGACATCTTTTGCTAAGAAAAAAATTGCTGATGAAGTGTTGCCGTTTATTGAAAGAATTCTTAATCCAATTGTTCGTTCATACTATGTTAAAAAAATAGCAAAAATACTGGCAGTTGAGGAAAAAAGTATTGAGGCGATGTTGGAAATAATTAAAAAAACCAAAAAAGCAAAAATTAATTTTACTCAAAAAACTCGCCAAATTAGCAATCAAGAAAGAGAAATTATTATTGAAAAATATCTTTTAAGTTATCTTTTTCAAACTAATAATTTAGTCATTAAAAGAGAGATAATTGAGACATTGATGCCTGAAGATTTTAAAATACCTTCATTTCAAAAATTATTTAGTTTATTTTTATCAGAAATTAATAATTTTACAGTTGAGAGTTTTGCTAAAAAATTAACTCCAGAGCTAAAAGAAGTTTTTGATGAAATCTTTTTATATGCTTCTTTTAATGAAGAAATAAAGGAAAATGACATTGAAAAAATTATTTTTGAAATTAAAAAATATTCTTTAAAAAGACAAATTGAAAATCTTTTAAAAACAGATGATAATGAAGAAAAAAAACAAAACTTAATAAAATTCACTCAACTTTTAAAAGAAGTAGAAAAAAAGATAAATAATTAGTACAATTTCATTTATGACTAAACATAATTTACCAAAAACATTAAAGGAATTACTTAAACAAGGAGAGGAGGATGGATTTTTAGTTCAGGATGATATTTTATTAGTTTATGCTGAACCAGAGAAACACATTGATGAAATTGATCAATTTTTTAATGAAGCTTTGAAAAAAGGCATCGATATTTTTGAAACTGTATCTTCTCGTGAGGAGGCTGAAGCTAAAAAATCAATTGAAGAGATGGAAAAAGAATTAGAACAGTTAGTGGTTCTAAAACATGGCGAATCTCTTGACCCAATCAAAATGTATCTAAAAGAAATTGGTAAAACGCCGCTTTTGACTTTTGAGGAGGAGATCGAGTTAGCTAAAAGATATGAAAAAGGTGATGAAAAAGCTAAAGAAAAATTAATCAAGGCTAATTTAAGATTAGTGGTTTCAATTGCAAAAAAATATCTTGGTCGTCGTTTATCATTTCTTGACTTAATTCAAGAAGGTAATAAAGGATTAATTAGAGGAGTTGAAAAATATGATTGGCGACGTGGTTTTAAATTTTCAACTTATGCCACCTGGTGGATAAGGCAGGCAATTACCCGAGCAATTGCTGATCAATCAAGAACTATTAGAATTCCAGTTCACATGGTTGACCACATAAATCGTTATTACAAGATTCATCGAAAATTAACTCAAAAATTAGGTAGAGAACCAAAGATTAAAGAGATTGCTAAAGAAATGCAAATGTCAGTTGATGAGGTTGAAAATTTAATAAAAATCTCTCAACAACCAAGGTCACTTTCAACTCCAGTCGGCGATGACAAAGAAACTACTCTTGAGCAATTTGTTGCCGATAATAATCAACCAAGTTTATATGATAAAGTCTCACGAGAATTATTAAAAGATGCTTTAAATAAAGTTTTAGAAACTTTATCCCCAAGAGAAAGAAAAGTATTAATTATGCGATTTGGACTAGAGGATGGAAAACCAAAGACCCTTGAGGAGGTGGGAAAAGAATTTAAAGTGACAAGAGAAAGGATCAGACAAATTGAGGCTAAAGCGATAAGAAAGTTAAAACATCCAACCAGAGCAAGAAAATTAAAAGATTTTTTGGAATAATAATTTATTATATGGCTAGAGAAAAAATTACTCCAACTCAGCGAGCTTTGAACTTATGGGGAGTGATTTTGATTATCTGGGCATTTTATCGAAGTTATCTAAAAATGCCTGAATGGTTTGATGAATTCATTGCCAAGCCATTAATTTTTGTAGCGCCAGTACTTTACTATATAAAAAATATTGATAAAAAACCAATTTTGGAAAGTTTATATCTTCATTTAAAACCAAAAATTATTATTCGTGATTTATTTAATAGTTTAGTTATTGGTGGAGTTTTTTTACTTTCAGCAATTATTTCATTTTATTTTAGAGAAAAAAAATTTCTTTTAACTTTCAATTTTCCAGGAGTTAATAAATTTTTTTTAATTGTTGTTATGGCTTTAGCAACAGGAATTACTGAGGAGATTTTATCACGAGGATTTGTTTTAAAAAAATTGTATGAGGAATCAAAAAATGTTTATTCAGCAACATTTTTTGCCAGTATTTTATTCTTTTTTTTACATGTGCCAATTCTTTTCGCTAATCCAAAAATCAATGGAGTGATGCTTTTGGCCTTTATGACAAC
>CAYUCK010000017.1:3299-13861 GCA_964443335.1 uncultured Gammaproteobacteria bacterium
AGATTTGCTTTTATCAATGATCAATGGAATTATTTTTCTTGAGAAAAAAAGTTTAACAGCGCCAATTTTAATTCATGCTTTTTATAACACAATTATTTATTTAGTTTTTATTTGACCTCTTTAATTAAAAACATTGTTTCAGTGCCTATCTTTATTTTTTTTAGATTTTTTTCCAAAGAAAGATTAAAATCATCCGGATAACCAACAACAACATATTTATTTTTTTCTTTAATTGGCCAAAGTTCAAAATAAAATTTATCAAATTCATTGATTTGGCCAAAACCGTATTCGTCTGGCGCAGATAATTTGGCTATTTTTTGGTATTTTTCAGGTGGATATTTTAAATAAAAAAGTAAGAAAATGTACGGTTGACCATTTTTTTTAGTAATATAAAATCTGTCAAAATTTTGATAATTTTCTTTTATGTAATAAGCTAATTCTTTATATCCTGCTTGCCAACTGCGGATGACAATAGCTCTTTTTGGATAATGATAAAAATAAAATTCCCAGCTATAAAATAAAAATATTAGATATAAAATCAAAATTAATAAAGAAAAAAAATAATTTTTTTTCCGAAGAAAATTATAAAAACCATAAGCGCTTACTATCAAGATAGGAATGAAAATAAAAATAGTTCGAGTGATTGACTGTCCTGCCCATGTTAATGATCCACTTATTGGTGCAAAAAGAAAAGCACTCAAAAGCAAATATCTCCATCTTTCTTTATTTTTAAAAAGATAATAAAAACCAATGAATAAAAACAAGCATTCAACGTATGTGATTGGTGAAATTCCAGGGAAACCAAAACGATAATTTTTATCGCCTTCAATAACCAAAAATTGAGGAGAAAAATAAATCAGATATTGATTGAGGATTTCTTTTAATCCAACAACTATTTCGTTATAAAAAAATCTATTTTTTGCTTCATTTTGTAATTCTTTTGTTTTACTAATAAATCCTTGATTATTAAAAAATAAAAGATTTGTTACCCTTGTTGGTTTGTAATAAAGATCTGTAATTAAAAAGATAAAGATCGTTGTTATAAATAATATCAAGTGTTTAAAATTAAAAATTTTTTTGTAAATAAAATAAATTATTGATAAAAGAAAAAAACCAATCCAAAGTCTACCTGAATGATAGCCAAATAAAGTTAAAAGAAAATTAATAATGAATAAAGGATAATAAATACTGGATTTTGATTTGATACTTTTGATAAAAAAATAAAAACTAACGGTTAAAAAAAAAGTTGTTAGATAGCCTTCATGAGCTTGTTTGGTTAAAAGCTGAATTCCAGGAGAAAAGGCAATTAGAAAAGCACTGATTAAAGCGATGATTTTATTTTGAAAAAATTCATTGACTAATAAATAAATAATGATTGGAAATAAAAAAACAAATGGCAAATTAACTAAACGGATTGCCAGTTCATTTAAACCTAGAAATCTAATCCAAGGAATAGCAAGATATGTTAGAAGGGGTAATTTATAGTCACCAAAAGAAACAAATCTTAAAGGTAGAAAATTCCCGTACTGATCTTTACCTGTTTTTAAAATTGAGTAAGCATCATAGGCGTTTGAGGCTTCATCAGCATTGAGAGGCATTTGATTAATCTTAAATAAAAATAAAAAAACACTTAAGATAGAAATTAGAAAAACAAGAATTATTGTTTTATCTTTTTTCATTATTAATAATGAAAATTATTTAAGATTTCTTTATCAGTTTTTTTAAACAATTTAATGGTTTTTTTTCTTTTTTTTAGAATTTGGGGTAATTTAATTAAGGCGTCAAAAAATCCTGGCCGAAAAATCTGTTTAGGTAGATTAAGAAGATGAGCAATTAATAGATCTTTATCAGTTAAATTTTTCCAATGAAAAAAAAGCTGATTCCGAAAAGCAATTTTTAAAATCATTTGCTGTTGAAAGTATTTACCAATAGTTGATTCATGATGATGTTCAACTAAAATTGATGGATCAAAAATTATTTCATAACCGCTTTTCCAAGCCCGATATGAAAGATCAATGTCTTCCCAGTAAAATGGATTAAATGTTTCATCAAGCAAACCAAGTTTTATAATAAGATCTCTTCTGAAAACTGAAGCTCCACCTTCAGCCCAAAAATTATAAGAGACTTTTAAAGTTGAACTATTGCCAGCTTCATGATGAATAAATCCTTTGTGGAAATAACCTATATTAGCCCCAACAATTTGGCCATTTTTTTCTAACTGGGCAAAGCCAACGGCAAACAGTTTTTTATTTTTTTTAAAATGATTAATTGATTCTTTAAAACTATCATCGCGCAAAACTACATCAGAGTTCATTAAAAAAACATATTTTTTTGTGGCTTTTTTAATACCTTTATTAATATTGCCGGCAAAACCCAAATTTTTTTTATTATTGTAGACCCTAGCTGTTGGAAAAATTTCTTTTATTTTTTGAGTAATGTTTTCTTGAGGGTAATCATTCATAATAATTACTTGGCAACCTTCAAGATGTTTCTTATTTAATTTAAGAGACCGAAAGAACATATCATAATTTTTGAAAACAGGAATAATTACTGAGATAGGATATTTTTTCATAATTTATTAAATTATATCATTCTATTTTTTAGAATATGTTTTAAGAAATGTTTATCTGGCATATCCTTAAAAAATAATTGTTTTAATAATCTAAAACGCTATTTTTGTAGGTTATCGCCTACTGATTTTAAATTTTCTCTTCATTAAGATACTCTCTATGAGAGGAAACTTTTATTACAAAAGATTGGGTGAAAACATTGTCAGGTACCGAAAAAAAAGAAATTTGTCCCAACATGATCTCGCTAATCTATCTGATGTTGATCGCAGTTATTTAGCTGAAGTTGAGGAAGGTAAAGCTAATCCATCACTTAAATTTTTACAAAAAATTGCTAAAGGACTAAGAATAAGTTTGGCGACTTTATTAAAGAATATTTAGTTATTTAGTAAATACTTCTTAACTTTGTTTCTAAATATCAAATAATTATATTTTTGCTTAATTAATAATTGTCCTTGATAGATTATTTTTTTCTGCCAGTTTTTTTTAGTTTCAATTTCAATCATTAACTGAATTAATTCTTCCTCATTATTGAATAAAATTCCATTTATTTTATTCTCTATAACTAATTTTGGTCCTCCAGAATTATGACAAAAAGTTATACAGCCTGAGGCAATTGCCTCAAGGGGAGCAATACCAAAATGCTCGACTAATTGAGGATTTTTTTCTTCGTCGACTCCTAAACCTGTAAAATGCCAAAAATACTTAGCCTTATGGTAAATTTCAATTAATTGTTTATCATTTATATTTGGTTTAAAAATTATTGATGTATTTTTGTTGGCTAGTTTTTTTAAATTTTCAAAATAATTTTTATCTTCATTTTTTAAACCACCCGCAAGAATTAGTTTATATTCTTGGAATAAACGACTTTTTTTTTGGAGATTAATAAAAGTTTTAATAATTTCGTGATGATTTTTTTGATGTAAATGAGAAAAAAAACGACCAACTGAAAGGATAATTTTTTCCTTTTTTTGACCATTACTTATAAACTTATTATCAATATAAGGTTCAATAGTGATTGATTTAATTCCCCATTTTTTTAACCAAACACTAGTAAAGGGAGAATTACTAATAAATTTAAAATTAAAAAGTTTTAATTTATTAATTAAATTAAGTTGATAAAGTTTTTTGTCCGGCACCATACAAAAAACAAAATTTTTCCTAGCTAAGGAAAAAAAGTAGCTACCATCAGTGACATAGAAAAAATAATCAAACGAATAAAGATATCGGAGTCTTTTTAAAAGACCAAGATTTTTGAAATTGCCTATCCAATTAATTTTTTTTAATTCTAAATTTGAAAATCTCTCCTCTATTTTTCTAGATAGATCATCATCCCAAAAAATATTTATTTCAACATCCTTATTTTCCTCCAAAATAATATTTGATAAAGTAGCAATAATTGATAGTATATGTTTTTCACCACCACCTAAGGTATCTAAAAATGGATTATAAAGGCCGATTTTTATAAGTTTTTTCATATAAAAATAAATAGGTAATGGTTTTGGAAAAGGCCTGATAAATTGATTCGATTATCCCAATTGTTCCATCTAAAAAACCAAAGTTTTTAATAAGTCTTCGGTACAGTTCAGCGATAAATTTTCTAAAAAAAGTAAAAGTGTTGGCTGATTTTTTTGCTTGGTATAAAAGGTCAGATTCAATATCTTCAAAAATAATTGTTTTATTTACCATATTTTCTATATCACCATGAAAAAAATGAATGATTGGATTTTTTAAATAATCAATTTTTCCTCTGATAACTGGGGTTGAATGAATCTGTTTAGGCCAAGAGATAAAATAATTTTTATTAATCAGTCTTATTTGATAATCTGGCCACCAGCCGCCAAATTTTAACCACTTTTTTTGAGCAAAAATATTTTTACGAGGAATTTTATAGGCGCCAATTTGGTTACTTTCTGAATTAATTTTTTCTTTGATTTCTTTTGCTAATTCTGGAGTAATTCTTTCATCAGCATCCAAAATTAGAATCCAGTTTGTTTTTGCTTGTTTTATGCCTTTTTCTCTAACTGTTTCAACAATTTTTGAGTCAGGATAAACAGGAATAACACTATTAGTAAGAATTTCAGCATTTTTGATTGATTGATTAATTTTTTTATTTTCTTTGGTAGTAAAAATTAAAGCTGAAATATTACACATATATACTTATATTTTAATTGATTTAATAATTTTGTTTAATAAATTAGCTGAAAAAAGATAAAAATAGGGAAGTATTAAAATAAGATATCTACTATTAACAAAAGAATTGTTTATAAGAATAAAGTAAAAAAATATCCAGAATAGCAGTATTGATTCTTGCTTTTTAGTTATTTTTTTAAAATTCATAATTAGAAAAATAATAAAACCTGAAAAAGACGATGGCCAAAGTAGTGAATAATGATTTTCAATTGAGATAAGCTTTTTATTATCCAAGTAGAACCTGCCCAAGAAAATTAACTTAAAAAATGAATCATTAAAAATAATGATGTCTTTTCTTCCATGAATGTGAAAGTTAAAAATAAATTTTTGCAATTTTAAGAAATCAACAATGTTTTTACCTTTTATGAAGAACTGAAAATAATTAACTATGTATATTAAAAAAGATAGGGTTAAGCTAAGTAGATATTTTATTGATAGTTTATAATTTTTAAAAAACAAAAAAATGAATGAACTGACAATTATTAGTATTGCTATTAAAAAAAATTTGGTGCTAATAATTAAACCCAGAAAAACTTGGGCAAAAATTAAATTTTTAATACTTTGAATTTTTGAGAAGTCAATAATTTGAATAAAATAAAAATTAAGTAATGCAAACATAAGAAGATCTAATAATGGACTAAAGTAATTGGCAACAAATAATGGTTCAAAAAATAATAACATTGAGGTCAAAAAAGCTATTATAGTGCTTTTGATGATTTTTTTTGAAAGTAGATAAAATGAAAAAATTGCCAATAGTCCACTTATAAAAGAATAGTAATATTGGTTCTTAAAAAAAATTATTGATAAACCAATTAAGTTTTTTGCTAAAGGAGGGTGTTCAGGATTTAAAAGGGAGGGATCAGTACCACTAATATACTTATATCCGGCATAAGTATATAAAATATCATCACCAATTGAATTCTTGCTTTCTGGGATTACCCATTGAGAATTAAAATAAAGTTTTTCGTACTCTTTTTCATTGAAAGTGTAATTGGTTAAATAATCAAATTTGAATAATTTTTTAGATCGATTGAAGTTAATTATTATTAATGCTGCTAAAAAAATATATATTAACAGTCTTTTATAGTTAAAATAATATTTTATTTCTTTTCCCATATTTCAATATTACTGCCATTTTCAAAAGTAATTTTTTTTATTAACTTGGCATTCCTAGGAGTGTTTTCTTGCCGCCATTTATCAACTCTAAACTGATAAAGTTCTTTATCAATGATAAAATAACAGCGATTTTTATAGAATTCTCCCTTTGGATATTTAATAGCTTCCATTTTAGCATAATAAGATAGCAAATATTGATAGGTATAAGGAATAACAGGAGGAGTATAGATGCGCAGGCAAAAATAGTCATTTGGTTCATTTTTAACAAAATAATTTATTATTTGATTATCAGCACGCAATCCCAAAAGAGGAATTTTTTTGTTCATCAATGAATTTTTAAAATTGACTAGATTATGAATAAAAAAAAATACAAGTAATATGGTAATAATAAACTTTGTTAAATTATTTTTATTATTTAAAATCAGTAAAATAATAGATAAATAAAAATATTGAATACCGTTTAAATAATATGGGTAAAAAGGGGTTTTTTTGTAAATGAGCGTTAAGATAAAGATTATTAATAAAGCTAACAAACTAAATTTTAACCAATTATTTTTGGTTTTTTTAAAATTGTTTGTGGTAATAAGAATAAAAATTATTAATAAAAAAATAATTATAGAAATTAATTGAAAATTAAAAATATCATTTAAATAATTAAAAAATAGATTAAATCGTTCACTTAAAATTTGTTGCCAATTAATTGAGAATTGATTTATTGTTATTAGGTATTTAATGAAATTTTTAGTTTGTAAAAAATTATTTTTAATCTCAAATAAAATCCTTGGTAATGATGCTGGCATTAATCCTAAGATAAAAAAGTGAATTTTTTTAAAAAACTCTTTTTTTTCAATTAACAAAAAGGTGATAAATGTTGCTGGGATTAAAAATAATCCAAAAGCAACTTCTGATTCAAAAATAAATCCAGCAAAAAGAGCAGTTAAAAATAAATAAATTTTTCTTTTTTTAGAAAAATATTGATAAGAAAAATAAATGAATAATAAGATGAATAAAGAAGCTAAATGATCATTACTGGGCGAGAATGCTTCTGTGACAAAATATTTATTAGAAGAAACTATTAATAAAAATAACAAGGCGAGATTGCTATTAAATTTTTTTTTGATAAATATAAAAAACCATAAGATAAAAATTAAGTTAACAAGAAATAAAAAATAATAAAATCCAATAGGGTTGCCATTAAATAAAATATAAGGAATGGTTAAAAAATAATATATCCAGACTCCATGAAAAATACCTTCCAGCCCTGTGGTTGGACCAATAAATGTTAATTTTTTATTCTCAACAATCTCTTTGACCTTTAAAAAGTCTCGACCCTGATCATATGTATAGGGAACAATTTGATGAATAATTGGTACAATGCGAAAGTAAATATAAAAAAATAAAGCCAGAACAAATAAAATTTTTTGCCAAAGCTTCATTGTTTTTTAAATAAATAATTTTTTAATAAATGAAGTTTTGTTCGCCAAGGAGAATATTTTAGACCAAAAATTAATTGATTTTTTCTTTGATGTTTTTGATGAAGAGTTGAGCCGCTACCGCCAGTTGATTGGGAGACTTTGTGATAAATAATTATTTTTGGATTATAGTAAAGATTAAAACCCGCTCTTTTGGCGCGTTCACAAAAATCAGTATCCTCATAGTACAAAAAATATTTTTCATTCCAAAAACCAATTTTTTTAATCACTGCTTCATTAAAAAAAAGCAGACAACCAGTAATAAAATCAGTTTTTTCAAATTTATTGTACTGACCATTATCGACCTCATCAACACCGCGGTGGAAAACATAAGCATGATTCCAGTCAATTTGTCCACCAGCATACCATAATACTTTGCCCAAATCTTTTTTTTGATAGCGATTTTTATGATACTCGTAACCTGGAGCATAATATATTTTTCCGCCAAATATATCAGCTTTTTCAAAAGTTTTTTCAGATTCTGTGGCAAAATTTTTATCAAAATAAATATCATTGTTGATGGCGCAAAATTGTTTGATACCTTTTTTTAAAAAATATTTTGTTCCTTGGTTGATTCCAAAAGCATAGCCTTTATTGGGTAAAGAAACATTAATTATCTTCATTGGATATTTGTCAATTTTAAAATTTTCTTTTTTTGTTGAAAAATCAGCAATATAAACTTCTAATTTATTAGCGTTTTTTACTTTAGATAAAGATTCTAAAAAATCTGTAGTTATTTTGTATTGATTATAATTAACAGTTATAAGCCCAATCATGTTTTTAAAGAAGATTTTTAATGATTTTTTCTTTTAAACTTTTATTTTTTTTCCAGTGAAGTGTCTCTTTTAGAGCTTGTCTAAAAAAATAATCTGGTTGAATTTTTTCATTTGTTTTATATTGATTTGATTCTAAATAGTAAAAATAAACTAAAAAATAATAAAACATTTGCAGAAAAGAAAGAATAAAACCATGCAGGCCATCTTTGTATCCTTGAAAAGCAAAATAACGACTAATAAACTCATTTAAAGATTTTTTAATCGTTTGATTAAAATCAAATGATATTTTTTCCTCAATCATTTGTTTTGCCTCTATTTTAGCATAACGTCTGGCTTTTTCTAAATACTCATCTAAGTTTTGATAATTATAGTGAATTAAAGCAAACTCTTCTTTGGGTGTTATTTCAAAACCTTGACCATTAACTTCAGGTTGTTGGTGAATTTTTTTTGGCCAAATGACTTTTTCTTTATTAAAAACTCTAATTTGATAATCAGGCCACCAGCGAGAGTATTGAATCCATTTTCCAAAGATGATATTTTTTCTTGGAATTTTAAGATAATCATATTGAAAAAGTTTTTCTTTGATAGTTTGTTTTAGTTTGTTTGGTAATTCCTCATCTGGATCAAGAAAAAAAACATATTTAGTCTTAGCGTATTTTTTTGACTCTTCTCTTATTGTCTCAACATAAAGAATTTCTTTTCTAATTTTTATAATTCTTATTTTTTTATTTTTTAATAATTTTTTATTTAAATTGATATCTATTCCAATATCAACAATGATAATTTCTTTAGCCAAATCCTCAACTGAAGAAATAGTTTTAAAAATTAGTGGCGGATTATTTTTGACAACAATGATGGCAGTTAACTCATCCATAAATTCTTTATTTTTTCAAAAATATTAATTCTAAAAATTATATTTAAACCAGCAAGATAAATTATTATACTGCTTAAAATCAGAAGAGACAAATTTAAAAAATTATTATCTTTAAATGGTAAAAATTTTTGACTGATAAAAAAAATTAATGAGGAAATCAAAAAGGGATAAAAGTTTTTGATAAAAGAAAAATCAACAAATTTTTTGGTTGTCGCAAGGACAAAAATAAATGACGATGACAAAATTACCAAAGTTATGGGGAAGCCAATTGCTCCAAATAATTTTATTAAAATTGGGGTCAAAATCCATGTGCCAGCTGTCCAAAAAATCATAAAATAAAAACTAATTTTTACTTTACCTAAACCATTTAAAAGATTGATAAATGGAGTTGAATAAGATGATAAAAGAGCTGAGATTGAAAATAGATAAAAGTAAGGAAGAGCAATCTGCCATTTAGAGTATCGGGGAATTAAAAAAATAATTTTTTCCATAACCAATATCATTCCCAAAATCACTGGGATAATAATCATTGACTGAAAATAAATAATTTTTTCAACCAGTAATTTTAATTTTTCTTTATCATCTTGAACTCTTGAAAAAACAGGAAAAAGAACCCGGCTTATTGAGTCCATAATGATTCGAAGAACTGCCTCAGCCCATTTTTTTGCCCAGCCTAAATATCCCAAAGTAGTTAAGCCTAAAGTTTTTCCCAGATAAAGCGTCATTAAATCATCTTTTAAAAGTGCCAAAAATGAGGAAATTTGAAAAGGAACTCCAAATGAAAGCAGTTTTTTTAATGATAAAAAATCAATGGTGATTTTGATTTTCCAAGGTGAAATTTTGTAAATTAAGATTACTCCAATTAAAGCTCTCAAAATCATTGCATAAGTAAAGCTATTTAGACCAAAGTTTAAGATTGCCAAAATAATAACTGTTAAATAAAAAAAAGTATTTTCAATCATCTGAACAAAAACAATTTTTTGAAAAAGAATTTGTCGTTCAAGCAAAATTGAGGGAATGGTTTTAAGCGATGAAAGAAAAAAAGAAAAAAGGAGTGCCCAATAAAGATATTGTCCCTCAAGAGGTAATTTATAAAATCTAATAATTGGAGCAGTTAAAAAAAATCCAATGGTGATGATTGTTAGAGTTAATATTTGTTGCACCGTAAAAACAGTGGAGATTTCTTTATCGTTGATGTCTTTTTTTTGGATCAGTGAGGCAGCTAAACCAATATCTGAGAAATAATTTAAAATAGCAATCATTGATAAGACAGTAAAATAAATGCCAAAAATTTTAGGCGAAAGCAATATTGTCAAAACTAAATTAGCGGCAAAACCTAAAAAAGCCGAGTATCCAGATTGAAAAAAGAGAGAAAAGGTAGAGGTCAAAGTATTTTTTTTTAATTTTTCCATAGTTATTGGAAAATTTTTGATTTTTTAATAAAAATCAAAAGATATAAAAAAGTGATAAAGCTTATTATATTAGAAATTTTTTCTATTGGGGTTTGTTTATTTTTATCAAAGGGTTTAATAGTTACTTTTTTTAAAAATGATGTAGGAATTTT
>CAYUCK010000018.1:0-966 GCA_964443335.1 uncultured Gammaproteobacteria bacterium
AATTTCTTCAAGGTTCGATGTATAATAAACTTCCCTTTAAAGACAATTATTTTGACGCCGTAATCTCTTTACGAACCATCAATCATGGAACTCTAGAACAAATCTTGTATATTATTTCAGAGATATATCGAATATTAAAGAAGGACGGCTATATTTTCATAACCGTAATTAAAATCAATGGAAGAAAAAATATTTTAGGAGAAACAAAACTAAATAATCTACCAGTAAAAATAATTGCTCCCTATACTTATATCCCTTTAGAAGGTAAGGAAAAAGGAATTATTCATTTTATGTTTAACAAAAAAATGCTATTTGCTTTCTTTAAGAAGTTTAAAGTAATTAGGTTTTGGATAAATCAGAGGGTAAGACATTGGGAAAATTACTATTGCTTATTGGCACAGAAGATCTGATCATATTTAACCAACCGCTCATCATTTTATAAAAATAAAAGACTACATTGCTTTTTGGCATTGTTTTTTTTAACTCCTCAATATAATCCCATCTTTCTTGTGCTGATAAGTGAACTACTGGTTTTTCGCAAGGAATAATCCCCAACCTCATGTTATCCAATTCATTCACAGGAAATCCGGCAAAAAGTAAGCCTTTATCCCAAGTCGCATCTAATAACCATTCGCCTTTATCAGTTAATACCGATAGTGCTAAATGATATTGGATTGGTAATTCAGGAAGAAGTTGGCTAATGTTATCTGGATAGGAAATTTGTAAGTCATGCCAATAAAATGGATAGGTTAAATATTTTACTTTAATACCATAATATTGAAGTAGCCAACCAAGGAGATAATGTTTTGCTGAACAACTACTGCTTTTCGTTTGTAAAACAAAATTTATTGACTCCTCAACACTTTTAGACTTAAAACCTAAATTAGTAGGATCAAAATGGATATCTCTTGTAAATAAAAAAACATTCTTAATTTTATTAAGTTCACAGTTTTTAGTTTTTCCCCC
>CAYUCK010000018.1:976-13681 GCA_964443335.1 uncultured Gammaproteobacteria bacterium
GGGGGACAAGTAGTTTTTAAACGTTTAAAAAATAAGAACTACAAACTAAAAATTCATTAAAAAATAAAAACTGCGAACTAAAAACTACGAATTTATCTTCGTTTTCAGACTGAGAACTGAAATTTGTTTGAAAACTGAAAACTGAAAACTAAAAACTTTTTCCTAATATCCAATATCGAATATCTAATATCTATAATTTAATAATTTTATATATAAACAATAATAAAAACTAAAAAACTATTATTATCTTGTCTTAATAATTTATAATCTTAGTTAACTAACTTTATTTTTCTGGTTTTTTTGGTACGATCGGCTCATTTTTATAAGTAAGATTATTTATTTTAGATTGATTTAATGGGGTAAATAATAATTATATATTTTTTTAATTTTTTATGTATTTACAGGTGTAAACCTATAACACTTGTTAGGTGTAAAATTGTTATTTATAAATTGAATCCGTATTTTAAGTTATATCGTATAAAATAAAATCATGCCAGCTTTTCCAAAACAAATATTAATAGATAACTTTTTATTAAGAAAACCAAAATTGTCAGATAGTAAAGAATTATTTTTAAATTATGCTTCAGATAAAGATGTAGCTTATTTTACAACTTGGACACCTCATAAAAACGAAAAAGAAACAAAGATTTTTTTAAAAAAAATTATTGGTTTATGGAATCAAAACAAAGAATACAATTATGTGATTGTTAAAAAAGATTTAAATAAGCTTATTGGATTTTTTAAGGTTTTATTGAAAAAAGAAGGCATCGCTCAAGTAGGATATGCTTTATCAAAAGCTTATTGGGGCAAAGGTTATATGACAAAAATATTAAAATATATGATCTCTTTTTTATTTAAAAAATTAAAAATTAAAGAAATTCAAGCTTTTTGTGACATAAAAAATGAAGCCTCAAAAAAAGTAATGATTAAATTGGGGATGAAGTTTGAAAAAATCTTAAAAGATTATATCATCCATCCAAATATTTCAAAAACTGAAAAAAGAGACTGTTTGCTTTTTAGAATTTATTTATAATTTTAGACTTATCTCTCAAATTATTTGTATCTCTAATAAAAAAATAAATGAAAGTAATTAAGAAATTGGGAAATTAAGTAATTAAGGGAGAGATAAAGTTCGTATTTTTTAGTTTTTCCCGTCATAAACGGGACAAGTAGTTTTTAAATGTTTAAAAAATACAAACTAAGAACTAAAAATTCATTAAAAACTGCGAACTGAAAACTGAAAACTATCAAAATGTCCTTGACTTTTTGGGAAGAAACATATATTATAAAAACAGTAAAATAAGTTAGCCTAGATTTAGGCTTTTATTTTCTTTGTTATTAATTTATTTAAATTTATTATGGCAGAAGGAGTATTTCAAAGAACTAAACCACATCTTAATATCGGTACTATTGGTCATGTTGATCACGGAAAAACCACTTTAACTTCCGCGATCCATTATGTATTATCTAAAAAAGGAAAAGCAAAATTCCTGAAGTATGAAGAAATTGATAAAGCGCCAGAGGAAAGAGCTCGTGGTGTCACCATTAACCTTCATCACTCAGAATATGAGACAGATAAAAGACATTATGCCCATATTGATGCTCCAGGTCATGCTGATTATATTAAAAACATGATCACAGGTGCGGCTCAAATGGATGGAGCAATCTTAGTGGTTTCTGCTCCAGATGGACCAATGCCACAGACTCGAGAGCATATTCTTTTAGCTCGACAGGTTAATGTACCAGCCATTGTTGTTTTCTTGAATAAAGTTGATATGGTTGCTGATAAAGAAATCGTTGATTTAGTTGAGATGGAGGTAAGGGATCTACTTAAAAAATATAAATTTCCGGGTGATGAAGTGCCAGTAGTTCGCGGTAGTGCTTTGAAAGCCTTACAAGATGATCCAGAGGCAATAAAAGCTATTGAAGAATTAATGAATAAAGTTGATGAGTACATTCCAGAACCAGTACGCCCCATTGATCAACCATTTTTAATGCCTATTGAGGATGTGTTTACAATTTCTGGTCGAGGTACAGTAGTAACTGGAAGAGTTGAAAGAGGAATAATCAAACTAAATGATGAAGTGGAAATTGTTGGTATTAAAGAAACTAAAAAGACAGTAATTACGGGAATTGAGATGTTTAGAAAAACACTTAATGAGGCAAGGGCTGGAGATAATGTTGGATTACTTCTTCGAGGAATTGAAAAAACTGATGTGTTGCGAGGTCAGGTGGTTGCTAAACCTGGATCAATTACTCCTCACACAGAATTTGAAGCTGAGGTTTATGTCTTGACTAAAGACGAAGGTGGACGACACACACCATTTTTCAATGGTTACAGACCACAGTTTTATATCAAAACCACCGATATCACTGGAGAAGTAACTTTGCCAGCTGGTGTTGAGATGGTGATGCCTGGTGATAATGTTAAAGTCACCGCCAAGCTTATATACCCAGTGGCTCTAGAGCAAGGTTTAAAATTTGCAATAAGAGAAGGTGGTCATACAGTTGGCGCTGGAGTTGTCACTAAAATTATCAAATAAAATTAAAAAATTTTAATTTAGGGAGCCTTTTTAGGCTCCCTACATTTTCGCACTTTAATATGCCAAAAGGAAGAATTCGAATCAGATTGAAGTCGTATGATCATCGTTTAGTCGATGAGACATCACAAAAAATTGTCGATACGGCCATAAGAACTGGTGCTTCAATTGTAGGCCCAATTCCATTGCCAACAAAAAAAGAAGTTTTTGTTGTTAATAAATCACCTTTTACTGATAAAGATGCTCGAGATCATTTTGGGCTTTTAACTCATAAGCGCTTAATTGATATTGTTAATCCTACTAACCAAACCATTGATTCCCTGATGCATTTAGAGCTTCCTGCTGGTGTTGAAGTAGAAGTAAAGATGTGAGTTTTATTTTAAAATCATTTGACGATTATTGATCATTAATGTATAATTTAATTCGCATGCTTAATTGTCTTTGTACGGGAATGAAAAATTAAAATTTTTCCGGATTGGAAAAGGCCCCAATCTGGGGCTATTTTTTTTGCCTAAATATGACTACAGGTTTTATACTTGGTGAAAAGTCAATTTCATCTCAACAGTTTAATAACCAGGGAAAAAGAATTCCCACTACCTTTATTAAAACTAATCCATGTTTTTTAGTTGATGTCAAAACCCTTGACAGGGATGGTTACTTTTCTGTTAAGCTTGGTTTTGGCCAAATTAAAAATATTAAAAAATCAACTCAAGGCCAATTAAAAAAAGCGGGGATAAATACCCCGCTTCGTTTTTTTAAAGAATTTAGACTAGATGAAAAAAACGAATTTATTAAATTGATTGAAGAGTCAGGAAAAAAAGGAATTCAAATTGGCGAAATGAAAATTTTTACTGGCGATCAAATTAAACCTACAATTTTTTTTCAGCCAGGTGAAAAAGTCAAAGTTTCAGGAACATCAAAAGGTAAAGGTTTTCAAGGAGTAGTTAAGCGACATGGATTTGCTGGCGGTCCAAAAACTCATGGTCAATCAGATAGATTAAGAGCTCCTGGATCAATTGGTATGACAACTACTCCAGGAAGAGTATTTAAAGGAAAAAGAATGGCTGGAAGAATGGGTGGAAAAAGAGTGACTATCAAAGGATTGGAGGTAGTTGAAGTAAAAGATGATGGTTTGATTTTAAAAGGCTTAGTGCCAGGTAGTAATGGTAGTTTGATAGAAATTAGAAAATAATTAATATGGTAGTAAAAGTTGAAGAGACCAAAAAAATTAGCTCTGAAAAGTCAACAAAAAAAACTGGTTTATCTTTACCAGTTTATGATCTTAAAGGTAAAGAAAAATCAGAGCTAGAAGTGCCTAAAGAGATTTTTTCTCAAGAAGCTAAGCCCCAACTTTTGGCTCAGGCAATTCGAGTTTATTTATTTAATCAAAGGCAAGGTACAGCCTCAACAAAAACCAGAGCTGAGGTAGCTGGCTCAACAAGAAAAATTTATCGTCAAAAAGGCACAGGAAGAGCAAGACATGGCGATATAAAAGCACCAATTTTTGTCGGTGGTGGAGTTGCTGGTGGACCAAAACCAAAAGAGTATTCTTTAAAAATTAATAAAAAACAAAAGAGAAAAGCTTTACTGGCTGCATTATCTTTGAAATTAAAAGAAAAATCAATAATGGCAATTACTGATAAAATTTTAGAAATCAAACCCAAAACTAAAGAATTATTGGAAATTTTAAAAAATTTAAATTTAGTTGATAAAAAAGTCTTATTTGTTTTACCAAAGCTAGAAAAAAATAATTTAGTTTTAGCAGGAAAAAATTTAAACAATGTGTTTTTTGTTGAAGCTAAATTATTAAATACCTATGAAGTATTAAAAAATCAACAATTAATTTTTTTGGAAAGTGCAATTGATAATTTTGTTAAACATTTTTTGAAAAAAGAAAATTAATTTTATGAATATTAAAGATATTATTAAAAGTCCAGTAATGACAGAGAAA
The DNA here is from genome assembly GCA_964443335.1 of uncultured Gammaproteobacteria bacterium. Lineage (GTDB taxonomy): Bacteria > Patescibacteriota > Microgenomatia > UBA1406 > GWC2-37-13 > GWC2-37-13. The sequence continues at coordinate 5,468 of CAYUCK010000018.1, forward strand.
GCGACAAATTTAGCAAAAAACCAAGTTTATTTGTTTAAGGTTAATCTGAAAGCAAGCAAATCTCAGATTAAAGATTTAATTGAGAAAATTTATCAAGTAAAAGTTGAATCAGTTAATTTAATGACAAGAAAGGGCAAGAAAAAAAGAGTTGGTCGAAGAATGCTGACTAAAAAAAGCCCAGATGAAAAAATTGCCTATGTTAAGTTAAAAGAAGGAAAAATTGATATTTTTCCTCAAACATAATCTATGGAAAAACTAGTTGATAAAAAAGCAGAACCAGTCAAAGCTCTTGTTAAGATTTTAAAAAAACATTCAGGCAGAGATAATAAAGGCCATATTTCAGTCAGGCACCAAGGTGGTCGACAAAAAAGATATTATCGAATAATAGATTTTAAAAGAGATAAAAGAGATGTTGAGGCAGAGGTAGTGCGAATTGAGAAAGATCCAAATCGCAATGCCTATATTGCTTTAGTTAAGTATCAAGATGGTGAGTTAAGATATATTATTCAACCTGAAGGTTTAAAACCAGGCGATAAAATTATTGCTTCAGAAAAAGCTGAAATAAAAGTGGGTAATGCTTTACCTTTAAAAAACATCCCGATTGGGATTACAGTTCATAATGTTGAGTTGTATCCTGGTAAAGGTGGTCAATTAGCAAGAGGTGCAGGTACCGCAGCTGTGATTATTGCTCAAGAGGAAAAATATACTCAGATTAAGCTTCAATCAGGCGAGATCAGGCGAGTTTTGTCTGATTGCTGGGCAACCATAGGTCAGGTAGGGAATATTGGACATAAGTATGAGAAAATTGGTAAAGCTGGAAGAAAAATATTAATGGGAATTCGACCAACAGTTAGAGGTACAGCTCAAAATCCTCGCAGTCATCCTCATGGAGGTGGTGAAGGTCGAAGTGGTGAGGGTATGCATCCAAAAACTCCATGGGGAAAACCAGCGCGAGGTAAAAAGACAAGAAAGAAAAATTTACCCAGTGATAAATTAATTATTAAACGAAGAAAATAATATGGAATCAAAGACTTATTTAAAAAATATTGCCATATCACCTAAAAAACTAAGATTTTATTTAAAGGCGGTAAAAAAATTAACTCCAGTTGAGGCAATGGAAAAACTTTTTTATGGTAGTCAAAAAGCCACTAAAATCTTATATCAGGCTTTAAAATCTGCCATTGCCAATGCTAAACAGACTTTAAAAATTGATGAGAATTTGTTAAAATTTAAAGTTCTCACAATTGAGGAAGGTCAAAAACTAAAACGCTATCGACCCGGATCAAGAGGAATGGTAAAACCAATTATTAAAAGAAGAAGCCATATTAAAATCGTTTTGGTTGCTGATAAAAAAAATGAAGTTAAAAATTTAAAATCATCAAAAAGTTAATAAGGATAAATAATTTATTAAAAATTAAATTATGGGACAAAAAGTTCATCCACGAGGCTTAAGGCTTGGAATTATTTATAATTGGAGTTCAAGGTGGTTTTTTTCTAACAAAAAAAACTATCGAGAGGCCCTACATGCTGATATTAAAATAAGAGAGATTTTGATGAAAAAATTGGCTTTTGCTTCAGTGACTCAAGTTGAGATTGAAAGAGCGATTAATAAATTAACAGTTATTATTTATTCTGTTAAACCAGGAATGATTATTGGTCGTGGTGGTAAAGGTCTTGAAGAGATAAAGAAATATATTGTCTCTTATATTAAGACCAATAAAAAAAGTAAAGAATTGAAGTTAGACATAAAAATTGAGCCAGTAAAAAAACCTTATCTTAATGCTTATTATGTAGCTCAATCAATTGCTGAAAAATTAGTTAGAAACTTTCCTCATCGATCAGTTGTTCACAATGCTATGGATCGAGTTATGGAGGCAGGCGCAAAAGGTGTAAAAGTTCAACTTGGAGGGCGAATTGCCGGAGCCGAAATATCGCGACGTGAAAAATATTTTCAAGGAACAATTCCAACATCAACAATTCGAGAAGAGATTGATTACGCTGGCTATCCAGCTTTGACAAAATCTGGATATGTTGGAGTTAAAGTTTGGATTTGTCATTAATTTAGAAATTAAAAATTAAAATGTTAGCACCAAAAAGACAAAAATATAGAAAGCAGTTTCGAGGTCAATGGCGAAGAATAGCTATAAAAGGTAATGAGTTAAATTTTGGAAATTGTGGTTTAAAAGCAGTAAAGGCTGGTTGGATTAAGGATAAGGAGATTGAAGCTGCCAGAGTGATTTTAGCTCGAGCAACAAGAAAAATTGGTAAGTTTTGGATCAGAATTTTTCCTGATAAACCATATACTAAGAAACCGCCAGAAGTAACTATGGGTGCAGGTAAGGGTGATGTTGCTTATTATGTGGCCGCAGTTGAGCCAGGAAGAGTCTTATTTGAAATTGATGGTTTAAATAAAGATGAGGCAACTAAAGTTTTAAAAAATGTTGCCTCAAAGTTATCAACAAAAACAAAAATTGTCTATAAAGAGCTATGAAAAAAATTATTAAAGATTTAAAATCAAAAACAATTGAACAGCTAAATAAAGAAGTTGATCTAGTAAAAAAAGAAATTGTTAAGATTAAATTATCTTGGAAGATTAATCCACCAAAAGATACTAATTTATTAAAAAAAAAGAGAAAATATTTAGCTCAATTATTAACTGTTATTTCTCAAAAGAAGTTTGAAAGTTAAAATATTTAATCTATGAAAAAAATTTTGACTGGAAAGGTTGTTTCAACAAAAATGATGAAAACTGTAGTCGTTGAGGTTGAGAGAAAAATTACTCATCCTTTATATAAAAAAGTTATTGTTCGTCATAAAAGATATAAAGCACATAATGATGATTTTAAACTTGAGATTGGAGACATTGTTAAGATTCAAGAAACAAGACCAATATCTAAAGATAAACATTTTCAAGTTATTGAAAAATTAAATCAAAAATAATATGTTGCAATTAAGAAGTATTTTAAATGTTGCTGATAATACTGGAGCAAAAAAAGTTGCAATGATTGGAATGCCAAAAAAGGGAAATCGACGTTTTGCTTATTTGGGTGAAGTAATTAATGTAGTGGTTAAAGAGGCAATTCCTTATTCAGCAGTGAAAAAGGGAGAAATCCATCGAGCAGTAATTGTTAGAACTAAAAAAGAAAAAAGAAGAGAAGATGGAAGTTACATCAGATTTGATGACAATGCTTGTGTGATCTTAGCTGGAAAAGATACTAAAGATCCAAAAGGAACCCGAATTTTTGGTCCAATTGCCAAAGAAGTTAAAGATAATGGATTTTCAAAAATTGCTAGTTTAGCTGAGGAAATTTATTAAAACTATGAAAATAAAAAAAGGTGATAAAGTTAAAATTATTTCTGGGAAAGATAAAGGTCGTGAGGGGACAGTAGAGAGAGTTTATCGAAAAGCAAATAAAGTTTTGATTCCGGGAATTAATCTTTACAAGAGACATTTAAAAAAGAATCCAGAGACCAATCAAGGAGGTATAGTTGAGATCCCAAGACCTCTTGATGTCTCAAAGGTTGCTTTAATTTGTCCAAAATGTGGAAGAGTCACTCGAGTAGGTTATAAATTTGAAAAGGATAAAAAATATCGTTATTGCAAAAAATGTCAAAGTAAAATATGAGTTTTTTTAATAAACTATGAGACTTAAAGATTATTACAAACAGGAAGTTAGAAAAAAACTAATGGAAGAATTAAAAATATCCAACATTATGGCTGTACCTAAAGTGACGAAAATTGTTTTAAATGTTGGCGCGGGAGAGGCAACTGTTAACAAAGGAGTTTTAGATAAGATAAAAGAACAATTAGCATTAATTACTGGACAAATGCCAGTTATTACCAAAGCGAGAGTTTCGGTATCAGCTTTTAAAATAAGAAAAGGATTGCCTATTGGTGTAAAAGTAACTTTGCGTGGTAAAAAAATGGAAGATTTTTTAGAAAAACTTGTTAAAATTATTATTCCAAGATTAAGAGATTTTCGTGGTATTTCCAAAAAAAGTGTTGATCAACATGGTAATTTAAATTTGGGTTTTACTGAGCAGATTATTTTCCCAGAGATTGATTTTGATAAAATTGATAAAATCAGAGGGTTACAAGTGACTGTTGTTACCAATGCTAAAGATCATCAAAAAGGATTAAAACTTTTTGAGGCATTGGGAATTCCATTTAAAAAATAATATGGCAAAAAAATCAGATGAGGTTAAATTTTTAAAAAAACAAAAATACTCAACAAGACATCGTAACCGTTGCCCATTTTGCGGTCGAGCAAGAGCTTATATGCGTCGTTTTGGGATGTGTCGGATCTGTTTTCGCGAAAAAGCATTAAAAGGTGAGATACCTGGAGTTAGAAAAATTTCTTGGTAAAAACTTATGGCAAGATCACTAAAAAAAGGACCATATATTGATAAAAATCTTTTAAAAAAGATTTTAAAACAAAAAGAAAAAGGTACTAATGAAGTGATCAAAACCTGGGCACGTGATTCACAAATTGCCCCTGAGTTTGTCGGTCATAAAATTGCTGTTCACAATGGTCGAAAATTTATTGAAATTTTAGTTTCAGAAAATATGGTTGGTCACCGATTAGGTGAGTTTGCACCGACTCGAACATTTAGAAGTCATGGAAAAGTGACCAAAAAAGTTGTTGAGGCAACCTAAAACTATGGAAAACTCTGTTATTGATCTTATAATTCGAATTAAAAATGGTTATTTGGCTGGGAGAGAAAAAATTGTTTCTCCTTATAGTAAATTTAAGGAGGCAGTCGTTAAAAAGTTAATCGAATTGGGATTTGTTAAATCATATAGTTTAAATAAAGACAAATTCAACGAAATGACGGTTGAATTACTTTACAAAGATGGTCAGCCAGCTTTAACTGATGTTGAGATTTTCTCAAAACCAGGAAGAAGATTTTATGTTTCCTATAGAGATTTAAAGCCAGTGATGAGTGGTTATGGTTATTCAATTATTTCATCACCAATTGGGATTATTACTAACAAAGAGGCAAAATTAAAAAAAGTTGGTGGTGAGTTATTATTTAATATTTGGTAAAAATATGTCAAAAATTGGTCAAAAACCAATTGAAATTCCAGCATCGGTTAATATAACTATTGAGGGAAAAAAGATTACAATTAAGGGTAGTCATGGTGAGCTGAGGTATGTTTTGCCAGAAAATTTAGAAGTAATAAAGGATAACAATTATATATTGGTTAAGCGCAGCAACGATGAGAAAAAAACAAAATCAGTCCATGGCCTTTATCGACAATTGATTAATAATGCAGTAATTGGTGTTGAAAAACCTTGGCAAAAAAGCTTAAAAGTGGTTGGTACGGGTTACAATGTAAAACTTGATGGTGAAAACTTGGTTTTTAAATTAGGTTATTCTCACCCAGTAGTTTTTAAAAAAGTTCAGGGAATAAAGTTTCAAGTTGAAGGTAATGATAAAGTGACAGTTGTTGGTATTGATAAACAACTAGTTGGTGAAGTGGCTTATCAAATTAAAATGTTAAAAAAACCCGATGTTTATAAGGGAAAAGGCATTCGATATGAAGGTGAAAAATTAAGAATTAAGCCCGGTAAAAAGGCTAAAGCTGCAGGGGCAGCTTAAAACTCATTTCCTATGATAAAGGTTAATTTAGATAAAAAATTAAGAAAAAAAAGACGTGTGAGCGCAAATATTAAAGGAATAGCTAATGTTCCAAGAATAAGTGTTTTTCGATCAAATCGTTATATTTATGCGCAAGCAATTGATGATGAAAAAAGAGTCACAATTGTTAGCTCATCAAGCTTAAAATTGCCAAAAGCAAAAAAAACTGATCAAGCAAAACAAGTTGGTTTAGATTTAGCCAAAAAACTTAAAGAAAAAGACATTAATAAAGCAGTTTTTGACAGAAATATTTATCCATATAAAGGCAGAGTTAAGGCTTTGGTTGAGGGTTTAAGAGAGGGTGGGATAGTTATATAATTAAAAGTTAAAAGCAAAGTTAAAAATTATAGTTAAAAATTTTTAATTTAAAATGAAAGAAGAAAAAAAATTTGAGGAAAAAGTTCTTTTAATAAGAAGAGTTTCCAAAAAAATTCCAGGTGGAAACTATATTTCTTTTTCAGCTTTGGTTGCTGTTGGTGATCGCAATGGTCAAGTTGGAATTGGTTTGGGAAGAGCGCTTGAGGTGCCACCAGCGATTCATAAAGCTATCAATTATGCAAAAAAACATCTAATAAAAGTTCATATTAAAAACAAAACTATTCCTCATCAAATAAAAATTAAATACAAAGCGGCAAAAATCTTGATTAAGCCTGCACCTGAGGGAACTGGTTTAAAGGTTGGTAGTGTTGGCCGTGTTTTACTTGACTTGGCTGGTGTAGAAAATGCATCAGGAAAAATTATTGGCTCAAGAAATCAAATCGTTAATACTTATGCCTTTATTAAAGCATTAAAAAAGTTAAAAAAAACTTAAATCTATGATAAATTTTCTAAGTCAACTACCAAGGTTGGTTTTTGGTCGAAAAAAAAGATTAGGCCGAGGTTTAGGTAGTGGCAAAGGTGCAAAGTCAGGTAGAGGAACTACTCGTCATCAGAAAGCGCGTGAAAACATCCCGCTTCATTTTGAGGGTGGTCAAGGAAGAATGGTAAAAAGATTTCCTCTTCTTCGAGGTAAAGGAAAAAACAAGCCAAAAATAAACAGAAAATTAAAAAAGAAATTGTTTTATGAAAAAAATAATCGAAAAAATTAATCAAATTTTTCAAGATCAACAGTTAAGAAAAAAAGTAATATTTACTTTGTTTATTTTTTTAGCTTTTAGATTTTTTGCTTTTTTACCAGTGCCAACAATTGATTTGAATAAACTTCGTGCTCTTTTTGCCGACAATCAATTTTTGTCCCTTCTGGATATTTTTTCAGGAGGAACTTTGATAAATTTTTCAGTGATGGCTTTAGGTTTAAATCCCTACATTAACGCTTCAATTGTTTTGCAACTCTTAACCTTGATAGTTCCATCACTTGAGGCTTTGTCAAAAGAAGGTGAATATGGAAAATTCAAGATTAATCAATATACTCGATTGTTAACTTTGCCCTTAACTATAATTCAAGCAATTGGTATTTTTATTTTTTTAAGTAATCAAAATATTATTAATACTGTATCGCCTCTTGAGTTTTTCTCTTTTATTTTAACATTGATGGCTGGAACTTTTATTTTAGTTTGGTTTGGTGAACTGATTTCTGAGTATGGTTTGGGTAATGGTGTTTCTTTACTAATTTTTGCAGGAATTGTTGGTCGGTTACCAGTGGTTATTTCTAAGACATCAACTATTATAAATCAAGAAACAGTTTTTAATTTTCTTATTTTTTTAGTTTTGTCTTTAATTGTTATCAGTTCAATCGTTTTTATAAATGAGGCCGTGAGAAAAATTCCAGTTTATTATGCCAAAAGAATTAAAGGGAATCGTGTTTATCAAGCAGCCTCAAATTTTTTACCATTAAAGTTAAATCAAGCTGGAGTAATTCCGATTATTTTTGCCGTATCTTTTGTTCTCTTTCCACAGTTAATTGGTAATTTTTTGGCTAATTTTAAAAACAGTACCTTAGTTTCAATTGGAGAATTCTTAGTGACATTTTTTTCACCAACGGGCTTTTTATATAATTTTCTTTATTTTTTGTTAGTCGTTGCATTTACATATTTTTATACAATGGTAGTTTTTAATCCTCAAAAAATAAGCGATGAGATTCAAAAACATGGTGGTTTTATTCCTGGCATTAGACCAGGTACAGCTACAAAACAGTATTTAGAGAAAGTTTTATACAGAATCACAAGTATTGGTGCAATATTTTTAGGTTTTATTGCTATTTTGCCAGTTTTAATCTCAAAGATTACTGGATTAGACAATTTAGTTATTGGTGGGACGGGCATTTTAATTGTTGTTTCAGTAATTTTGGAGAGTTATAAGATGATTGAGGCTCAATTAGTTATGAGAAACTATGATAAGTTTGTTAGGTAATTAATTATGATTATTAAAGTTATAAATTTTATTAATATTATATGGCAAAAAAAGGTTCAAGAATATTAATTGGTTTAGTTTGTCAAGTATGCCAGTCAGTTAATTATGTCTCTGAAAAAAATAAAATCAACATGACAACGCCATTAAAGTTAAAAAAACACTGTCGTAAATGTAGAAAGCATACAGAACATAAAGAAACAAAAAAATTAGATTAATATTTTT
>CAYUCK010000019.1:0-12852 GCA_964443335.1 uncultured Gammaproteobacteria bacterium
ATCTTGATGCAGGCACTATTAATCCAATTGAGCATGGTGATGTTTTTTTGTGTGAAGATGGGACTGAGGCTGATATGGATATTGGCACTTATGAAAAGTTTTTAGGTGAGCAAATGGGCAAAGATAACTTTGTCACCATGGGCCAAATTTATAAAACAGTCATTGATCGAGAGCGTCGATTTGAATATAATGGTGAGGATGTTGAGGCGATTCCTCATGTCACTGATGAGATCATTAATCGAATTCAATCACTTGGAAAAAAGAAAAATGCTGATATTGTCTTGATTGAGCTTGGTGGCACTGCGGGTGAATATCAAAATGTTTTTTATTACGAAGCATCAAGACTATTAACTTTGAAATACCCCAAAGATGTTATTCATATTCATGTTTCTTATGTACCCACTCCAAAGCATCTTGGTGAACCAAAAACAAAACCAACTCAACTTTCAGTGCGTACCTTAAATTCAATGGGAATTCAGCCGGATTTTATCATTGCTCGCTCAGAAAACTATTTAGATAAAAGACGGCTTGATCGTTTTGCTATATTTTGTAATGTTCATCCAGAAAACATTATTTCCAATCCTGATACAAAACACCCATATGAAGTACCCTTAATTTTAAATGAACAAAATCTAGCTCAAAAAATTTTAAAAAAATTAAGCTTGAAAGAAAAGGAACCAGATTTAACTGACTGGAAAAAATTAGTCGATAGAATTTATCAAAAAAAAGACGAAACAATTACCATTAGCATTGTTGGTAAATATTTTGGCACTGGCGACTATCAGTTGCGTGATTCATACGCAGCTTTATTTGATGCTATAGATCATGCATCATGGCAGGTAAATGTTCATGTAAAAACAGTCTGGATTGATGCTGAAAAAGTCGAAAAACAAGGACCATCCATAATTGGTAGACCTAATGGAATAATAGTTCCAATTGGCTGGGGCGAGCGCGGAGCTGAAGGGATGATCAGCGCAGCCTCGTATGCAAGAGTAAATAAGATTCCTTACCTTGGTCTTTGTTATGGAATGCAGTTGGCAGTGGTAGCATTTGCGCGAGATGTTTTAGGTTGGAAAGATGCTGATACTGAAGAAAACAATTCCAAGAGCCAACATTTAGTGATTCACTTAATGCCAAAACAAGAAGGAATTATGAAACGCCGAGCCTATGGTGGAACGATGAGATTGGGAGCTTGGGAGGCTAAAGTTAAAAAAGACACAATCGCTTATGAGATATATCGAGATGAGATAATTTCAGAGCGTCATCGACATCGCTATGAGTTTAATGATCAATACACAAAAGATTTTGAAAAAGCCGGATTAATTATCAGCGCTCGTTCTGTTACTGAAAATTTATCAGAGATAATTGAACTGCCAAAGGAAGTTCACCCATTTTATTTTGGCACTCAAGGCCATCCAGAGTATAAATCATTACCACTTAAACCTCATCCAGTTTTTGTAAGGTTTTTGCAAGAAACTGTCAAAAATTCTCTTGTTTAAATTAAAAAGATTAGGTATAATTAAATTTATGGCTAACTCAATTAAATATAAGGATAAAGTACTAAAGATTGGTGATACGATAACTATAAATTATAAAATCAAAGAAGGTGATAAGGAAAGAATTCAGGCATTTTCTGGAATTTTGATAAAAATTAAAGGCAATAGTGATCAAACACGGATGATTACGGTGAGAAAAATTAGCAAATCAGGAATTGGAGTTGAAAGAATTATACCTTTATTATCTCCATATATCGAATCAATTAAATTAGTTAAAAAATCTTCATATGAAAAAGCAAAAGCTTATTTTATCCGGAATTTATCAGACAAACAATTAAGAGCTAAACTTTATAAAACCAAAACAAAATGAGCCTTTACCAAAAAAATCTTGGTAAGATTGGCGAAGAAAAAGCTATTTCTTTTTTAAAAAATCAAGGTTTTTTCATCATAAAAAAAAATTTTCAAACAAAACTGGGTGAGATTGATATTATTGCTAAAAGAGGCAACGAATTACACTTCATTGAGGTTAAAACGCGCTCCAACACTAAAAAAGGTCAACCATATGAGGCAGTTAATCAAAGGAAAATTGATCATTTAAAAAAAGCCGCTCAATTTTTCTTATTGAAATCAAAATTTAATGATTATAAACTTAAAATAGATATCATTTCTATAATTTTAAGTGGAGATAATGAAGATTTAAAATTTTATGAAAATATAGATATTTAGAAAGGGGGTGAAAAAAATGATTGATGTTGTTAATATGATTTTAGTTAATTTTTTTCGCAGTGTAGGCAGCTTCCTACCAAATCTTTTTGCTGGAATACTAATTTTAATCATTGGTGTCTTAATTGCCAGTATTTTAAAACACTTGATTGTCACCCTTTTTCATTTTTTAAAAGTTGATGATTTGGTTCACAAAACAAAAATTTTTCCAAAAGGCCAAATAAAGATCTGGGTGGAGGTATTAACAGAGATTTTTAAATGGATGTTGATCATTGTTTTTTTGATCCCAACTCTTGAGATCTGGGGATTATCAAAAGCAACTAATGTCTTAAATGATTTCTTATATTACTTGCCCAATGTTGTTGTTGCGGTGGTGATTGCTTTTGTTGGTCTTTTGGCTGCTAATTTAACCAGTGATTTGGTGCGTCATAGTGTCAAAACCTTAGGATCCCAATCTGCCAATACCTTAGCGGTTTTTTCTAAGTGGGCAATTAATTTTTTTACCGCTTTGGTGGTTTTAAATCAACTTGGTGTGGCTCAAGATTTAGTCAGAATTCTTTTTACTGGTATTGTGGCAATGTTAGCTTTGGCTGGCGGTTTAGCATTTGGATTGGGAGGTAAAGATGTAGCTAAAGAGTTACTTGAGGATTTAAAAAGAAAGTTTCAAGGATAAAGCTATTTTTTAAAGAAAACCTATCTATAAAATTTTGGATAGGTTTTCTTTTTATGATATAATTGTTATAATTCTTACAAGGTCCCGTCGTCTAGCGGTCTAGGACATCTGGTTTTCAGCCAGAGAATCAGGGGTTCGAATCCCCTCGGGATCACCACCTTCCTAATTTAGCCTGGGTGGCGGAATTGGCATACGCGCAGGACTTAAAATCCTGTGGCTGCATAAGCCGTGAGGGTTCGAGTCCCTCCTCAGGCACTCCAGTAGATATTCTGCCTGCTTAACTCAGCGGTAGAGTAGCTGTTTTGTAAACAGCAAGTCCGCGGTTCGAATCCGCGAGCAGGCTCAAAAGATCCCATAGTTCAACGGATAGAACGAATCCCTTCTAAGGATTAGATGGCCGTTCGATTCGGCCTGGGATCACTTTAGAATAAACAAATAATCAAATAAATAAATAAACAAATAAAGAAATAAGTTCGCTGTTTTAAGTTTTTCCCGCAGAGCATGACAAGTATTTTTAAGATTTTTTGTATCAGCTTCAAAGCAAGGTTACCTTTAGATGATTCAGGGCCTTATTAGTCAACTGTCTTCCTCGAGCAGTTTTTTTAATAAAACCAATTTGAAGCAAATAGGGCTCAATAAACTCCTCAACTGTTCGCACATCCTCAGATAAAGCTGAGGCAATTGTTTCCACACCTACAGGTTGATTATTAAATCTTTCTGCTAACACTTTTAAATACTGCTTATCAATGTCAATAAGACCAATTTCATCTATCTCAAGAAGGTTAAATAGCTTTTCCAGTAATTTTTCATCAATTTGTTTGTGTTTTTCTACCTCTAAGATGTCACGAGCTCGCTTTAAGATTCGATTGGCCAGTCTTGGAGTTTTTCTTGAACGATGGGCTATCATTAATGCTGCCTTATCTGTAATTGGTAAACCTAGTATCGAGGCTGATCGTTTGATAATTTCTGTTAATTCTTGATTATTGTAATAGTCAATTCTCAAAATTAAGCCGAATCGATCACGAAGAGGCGCTGATAATAAAGCTAATTTTGTGGTCGCACCAATGATGGTAATCCGTGGAATATTAAGCCTAACAGTGCGCGCAGATGGGCCTTTGCCAATAATAATATCCAAAGCGTATTCTTCAAGCACTGGGTACAATGTCTCCTCAACAGGCTTTGGCAAGCGGTGAATTTCATCAATAAACAAAACATCATTGTCTTTTAAATTAGTTAAAATTGCAGCAATGTCTCCAGTTTTTGTGATGGTAGTGCCTGAGGTGATTTTAATCTCACCTTGAAGTTCATTAGCAACAATGTAGGAAAGAGTAGTTTTTCCGATTCCTGGTGGTCCATAAAATAAAATATGCTCAGATGGCTTGCCTCTTTTTTTGACAGCTTCAATAAATAGTTTGAGTGTTTTTACAACATTTTCTTGGCCGACATAATCTTTAAGGTATTTTGGCCGTAAATTTTCTTCATAATTATTTTTCATAATTTTTTAAAGCCATTTTGATTTTTTCCTCAAGAGACAAGTTTTTGGGAATTTTTAAAAGCATTTTCTTTGCCTCAGAGGAGTTATAACCTAGAGAAACCATTGCTTGAATAAACATTTTATCAATTTCAGATAAAACTAAATTTTTCATCTGGAAATCTGTTTTTAGTTTTGATGATAGCTCAAGAATGATTTTGATAGCGGTTTTTTTTCCAAGACCTGGAATTTGGCTTAATGCATCTGCATCATTATTTTCAATTGCAGTTATCAAATTTTCTGGTGAGATAAATGAGATGATGTTAAAAGCAGTTTTTGTACCAACACCTGATACATCAAGAAGCATCCTAAATAATTGATATTCATCTTTTTTCTCAAAACCAAAAAGGATTAAAGCATCCTCTCTAACATGAAGATAGGTGTAAATCTCAAAGTTAGTTGATGGGGTTGGAGAACGAGAAATAGTGTTTGGTGTTAAAAAGACATAATAAAAAACACCGCCAACAGTCTCAATTAAGCCAAGATTTCCATCAACTTCAACTAAAGTTCCTTTAATTTTTCCAATCATAAAAATTAATTATAACGATTATTTTTTGATTTCTTTTTCAATTTCAAGCAGCCGATTGTATTTGGCAACATTTTCGCCATGTACAGGTGGACCAAAATTAATAAATTCAGCACCAACAGCAACAGAAAAATCAGCGATAAAATCATCATTCGTTTCTTCTAAATCCGAAGCGATTATATAGGTTATCTGATTTTTGATTGCCAGATCAAGTAAATTCAAAGTATCAGTCACTGATCCAACCTGATTTTGACGGATGACGACCGCAGAGATAATTTTGTCTTTAATCGCTCTCTCAAGTCTTTGCTTATTTGAGCCTATTAATTCATCACCAGTTAAGTAAGTTTCCTGAGGCACGATTTTACTAAATTTTTGCCAACTTGACCAATCTTCATTTGAAAAAGGATCAATTATTATAAGAGTTGGGTATTTTTCAAAAATAGATTTCATAAGAAAATTGGTATATTCTTCAACAGTAATTGGTTGCTGACGATCTTTAACTAGATAACGATTGTCTTGATGATAGAATGAGGCACCAAAGTCAATTCCAAAAAAAACATCTTGTGTTAAATTTAAATCTTTTTTTTCAATAGTTTCTTTAAGAGCAACCAAAACGTCAAGATTTAGCTCAAAATTAAAATTATAAAGATGACGAATTAAATGGTATAGATCAACTCCAATTTGATAAGCTTTAGAATAAGAAAAAGCAGAGGAAGGTATAATCTGAAACTCTTTAAAATCTAGATTAGCTTGACTATGTCGACCTCCTCTCATTAGTGGAAGGATTGGGTTGGGAATTTTTTCGATTGATAATGATTGGTGAGTGATTTTATTAAACAATTGGTTTAAATATTGATATAAAGAAATTCCATTGGCTTTAGCATTAATTTTAGCGATAAGCCTTGAAATAACATTTATGGTATTGACTCCTAATTTTTCTTTATTTTTACTGTTATCGGCTAGATTAAGCCAGTTGTCGACTTCTAACTGTTTGTCAATACTAACTCCTTGAAGTTTTGGTGATATAAGATTATTAATGATATAAACAGCTTTTGAAACACCTCTTCCAGAAAATCTACTTTGATCATTATCTTGAAGTTCAAAATTTTGATAATCAAATAAACGATCAAAGCATGGTGACGAAGCACTGACTTCTAAACTATCACTAGTGATGATTTTAGCCTCAATTGTTGGATATCCACGGGAATTGATAATTTCTCGAGCAATAATTTGTTTTATGACACTTGCCATATGATTTTATTGTATAAAAAAGTCAGTTATTTATGAAGTCATTTTAGATGAAAAAAGTTTTTTTTCAATATCAAAAATTAATTGTCTTGTACGCTCAACAACATCTGGGGCAACAGAAATACTTGTAATGCCAGCTTTAACTAATTTTTCAGTAATCTCAGGAAAATCAGATGGCGCTTGACCACAGATGGAAACGGTTATTCGATGTTTTTGGCATGTTTTGACAATATATTCAAGTACTGACAAAACAATTGGCGTTCTTTCATCGTACAAAGGAGCGACATTTTCGCTGTCACGATCAACTCCAAGAAGCATCATTGTTAAATCATTTGAGCCAATTGAAACCCCGTCAATGCCAATTTTTATAAATTCCTCTAAGTTTAAAGCACAAGATGGCACCTCAACCATTATCCAAAGCTTAAACTCAGGATAAGAAAATAGACCAGATTTTGTCACTAATTCTTTAATCTTGATTAACTCCCATGGCATACGAACAAATGGTATCATCAGGTGTAGGTTTCGATAGCCTTTTTGCCAGATTTTTTTTATGGCTTCAAGCTCAAGATTAAAGACTTCAGGATTGGTAATATAGCGATATGCGCCACGGAAACCAAGCATTGGATTTTCTTCATGAGGTTCAAACTCTTCTCCTCCAGCAAGATTGCGATATTCATTCGTTTTAAAATCAGTAGCTCGATAAACTACTGGTCGAGGAGAAAATGGAGCAACAAATTTTAGCAAATCCGCAGACAATCTATTGATAAAAATATGTTCTTTTTTATTTTTAATAAATTGCTTTGGATGAACACCGATATTGGCAATCACAAACTCTGCCCGAAGCAAACCAACTCCATCAACATCCATTTGAGCGACTTTTTTAGCTTGATCTGGCTCAGCTAAATTTACATAAACTTTGGTACTAGTAATTAGTTTTTTTATTTTTTTAGCGTGATGAGATGATGCCTGATTTACAATCTTCCCCTTAAAGATTTCCCCAGTTGACCCATTGACAGTAACCACCTCATCGTTTTTAATGATTTTTGTTGCCCCTTCAGCACCAACAACTGCCGGAATACCAAGCTCACGTGAGACAATGGCTGCATGAGATGTCCGACCGCCTTTTTCTGTAATTATTCCACTAGCTTTTTTCATTGCAGGCACATAATCAGGATTAGTTTGAGGAGCTACTAATACATCACCTTTTTTAATTTTGTCAATTTCTTTTGGTGAAAAAATTATTTTTGCAGGACCTGTACCAATGCCCGGTGAGGCAGGTGAGCCAATAAGAATTAAATCACCATTGTTTGTTGAAGTGATTGAATTATCAACATTATTGGTAGATTTAATTGTTGTTACTGGTCTTGATTGAACAATATAAATTTTTCCTTTTTCAATGGCCCATTCTATATCTTGAGGAAAGTAATAGTGCTTTTCAATATCAGTAATAAGAAGAGCTAAACGAATAATTTCTTCATCTGAGAGTTTTTGTCGACTGCCTTCCTTGCCTAATCTGACTTCTTTATTTTCTACATTGGCTTTAACAAGTTTAATAGTTTGTTTTTTTATCTCTTTTTTTGTGATGATAAAGGATTTTTTGTCAACTTCGTAGTGATCTGGTGTTACCTTGCCTTGGACAATGTATTCACCTAGACCAAAAATCGCCTCAATAATGATTTTATTTTTTTGATTGGTAAGAGGATCAATGGAGAAAGCAATTCCAGATTTTTCCGACTCAACCATTCTCTGGACTACAACTGCCAAACCAACCTTGTTGTGATCAAAATTTTGGCTGTGTCGATAATATATAGCACGGGCAGTAAAAAGGGAAGCAAAGCATTCCTTGACTTTTTGCAGTAGATGAGCTTCACCGCGGACATTTAAAAATGTTTCTTGTTGGCCTGCGAATGATGCTCCTGGCAGATCCTCTGCAGTAGCTGATGAGCGTACTGCAACAAGAGGTGGTCTATATAGGTTTTTTGTTTTTAATAAAGCCTGCTTAACTATGCTTAATTTTTTACTAATAAATTTTTCTTCTTTTAATAATAAACTATCGTAAAAAGATATTATTTGATAGGAAAGATCTTCAGGAAATGACGAATTTAAAATTAAATTTTGAAGGTTTTTTGATACTTGGTTTAGCTCATCAGGGTTTTCATAGTTTATGTGTGATAATATTTGGCTGATTTTATTTTTAATTCCAGCTTTTTCTATAAAGTTAAAATAAGCATTTGAAGTAATGATAAATCCATAAGGTATCGGAAAACCGGCATTGACCATCTCCCCTAAATTTGCTCCTTTTCCACCAACAAGATTGACGTCATTTTTGTCAACCTCCTCAAACCAGACAATAATTTTTTTATGAGTCATAAAATAAGATTAATAGAATTTATAAATTAAGTCAAGGTATTTAAAATGTTTAATACGAAGTTAAATTAGATAATAAAAAAAATTATTATTGACAAATACGAAATACTTAATAATAATTAAATTATATGAAAAAGTTTATTGGTTTTACCTTAATTGAGCTTTTAATTGTTATCGCCTTACTTGGCGCATTAGCTGTTGGGTTGCTAGCTGCTCTTGATCCTTTTGAACAATTAAAAAAAGGAACTGACACAGGAGTCAGAAATACTGTCTCTGAATTTCATGGAGCTGTGATAAGATACTATGCTATCAAAAATATTATGCCTTGGTGTAAAAACGCTGATTGTTCGGAATTAAGAGAAGGTTCTGGTGAGCCAAATGGTGCTAGACTATCTGAATTGACTAATACTATTGCTGAAATTGTTTCAACCGGTGAATTAAAGCAAGATTTTACTGCTTTAGCTGGTAGTGGTACTTTGGGAAAAATATTTGTAACTGGAAATAATTCTAATGCCACGGTTACTGTCTGTTTTAAACCGACTGCAAAATCTTTTATCAATGATCCAAATACAAAATTTACTCAAACTGGTGTTGAGATAACTGATGGTTCTTGTAAATCTCAAGGCGGAAGCAGTTTAAACTGTTATTGGTGTATTAAATAATTTGATGAAAAAGTCTTTCACCTTAATTGAACTGTTAGTTGTGATCGCTTTAATTGGATTTTTATCTTCTTTAATTCTAGGTAATTTTTTTACATCATTGAGAAAAAGCCGAGATGCTAGGCGAAAAAGTGATTTAGAACAAATTCAAAGAGCCCTTGAGATGTATTATGAAGATAATCGTGCTTATCCGACTAAAGCACCAGGATCTGGTTTTGTTTTTGGCAATGAATTTTCTTTGAATGGAAAAGTTTATATGAAAAGAGTTCCAAATGACCCTGTTTCATCAAAAACATATCAATACGACTATGATAGTGTTAATAACGGGTATAAACTATATGCATGTCTTGAAAATAATCTACAAGTCCTTCCATATGATACATCCTTGATGCCAGCAGGTAATTTCAATTGCAACACCCAATGTTTTGCCAAAGATGGTCAAACAAGAATTAGATGCATCTGGGGAGTCTCAAGCCCAAATACTACCCCTTAAAATCTTAATAATTTAAAATTTTAGCTCAAATAAAATATGACCCTGAATATTTTTCATTTATTTAACACTTGTTTTAGGATTAATTTTATGATATCATTTTAAAGAAATTAATATTTAAGATTATCTTTTATGACACCGTTACCTAAAAGAAAATTTTCCACTCAACGAACAGGAAAAAGAGAAAGATCCAAATCAAAGTCTCTTTCAATTAATTTAGTTAAGTGCGCTAATTGTGGCAAATTGAAGCTACCTCATCGTCAGTGTAAACATTGTCAAAAATAATATGGATCCTCGTCACCAAAAGAGGGTAAAGTTACTTAAAGAAATATTCAGTCTAGAATTTTCAGATCAACCTAATATTTCTGAAATTACTCAAAATATTTTAGTGCATAAATCTTTTTTTAACAAGAAAATTCAAAAATATGCTCCTAAATTTCCAGTTGAAAAAATTGCCAAAATTGACTTAGCAATATTATATTTAGCTTTATACGAGCTTTTAATTGAAAAAAAAGAGCCTGTTAAAGTGATTATTGATGAGGCAGTTGAGCTAGCAAAAGAATATGGTAGTGAAAAATCATATGCTTTTATCAATGCTGTTTTAGGAAAAATCTATGAATCAGAACAAAAATCTTCAAGAACTTGAGAAAAAAATTGGCTTAAATTTTAAAAATAAAGATTTACTGCTTAATGTTTTTGTTCATCGATCATATTTAAATGAACACAAAAACTTTAAGCTTCCCTCAAATGAGCGATTAGAATTTTTGGGTGATAGTGTTTTATCATTGATTACATCCGTTTATCTGTTTAAAAAATATGCTTTTTTAAAAGAAGGAGATTATACTGATATCAAATCATCAATTGTGAAAACTCAAAGTCTAGCTGATGCAGCTTTAAAACTTGATTTAAACCAATACTTACTTTTATCAAAAGGAGAAATAAAAAATAATGGTTATCAAAATATTAATATTTTAGCTGACTGTTTTGAGGCTTTAATTGGCGCAATTTTCTTAGACAAAAATTTTGAGACAGCTTATGAATTTGTAATTAATTTTTTATTTAAAGACAAACTTGACTACATTGTTAGAAATAAACTATACTTGTCTTATAAAACAAAATTACAAGAATATTTTCAAGGCAAATACAAAAAAACACCTGAATACAGTGTATTAGAAGAAACTGGCCCAGAGCATAAAAGAGTTTTTAAAGTTGGTGTTTTTTTTAATAATAAACTTTTGGGAGTAGGTTTTGGTCAAAGCAAAAAACATGCAGAAGAAAAAGCTGCTAAAAAAGCTTTTGAAAAATTAAAAATTTTCTGATAAAATTATTTTTATATGGCAGTATCTTTAAGATTATATAGAATTGGTAAAAAAAGAAAACCTCAATATCGGATTGTAGCTGTTAATAAAAGGTACAAAGCAAATGGTAAATACTTAGATGAGATCGGTTTTTATAACCCTTTAACTGAGCCAACAACTTTAAATATTAATGCTGATAAATTAAATTATTGGTTAAAAAATGGAGCAGTTATTTCAGAGGGCTTAGCAAAAATTCTTAAACATAAAAAAAATCGATTTAATTGAATTTAATTGAAAGGTTTATCTTTGGCTGGATAATCAATTTTATCACTGCTGTTTTTTAAATTAGTGTAGTCAACACCTATCTTACTTTTGACTTTATTAATAAATTTAAAAAGATTTTTGTCTGGTTGTATTAATTGATCCGATTTTATGTCTGTTTTTTTATTGTAAAAAGTTAAATCTAGTTTTACGGTGCCATTTAAATTTTGACTTAATAGTATATTATCTGAAGTGATTAATCTTCCACCACCAAATTGGTAGTTTTGTAAAAATTTTAAAAATGAATCAGCGTCACCTAGACCGGTAACTGTTAATTTAAGCTTGTTAGGTGTGGAAGTGCCAATATTTACAGTATAATCTACAATCATAAAACCCGTCTCTTGAGATAATTTCTCTAAAGCATAGATTATGCTAAAATAATCTTCAGTATTTGGTATTAGCTGATTAAGAATTTTGATGTCTTCATCTAGGTTTTCTTGTGCAGGAATAGCTATATTAATTAATTCAGCTTTACTACTGAGAATAGCAATTTCATCTCGTAGCTTTTTTATATTATTGTTGATGTTACTAACTCTTCTTAGTCCAAAAAATAAAATTGAAAACGAGAGAAAAAGTATAATAATAAAACCTAAAATATATGTAAAATTATCTTTAATTAACTGTCTAAAATAAGGATTAATCTTAATAATTTTCATAATTTAAGTCTAAGGGTTTAAACTTGCCAGAAAAATTTAGTTCATAAGCTTCTTTTTTATTTTCGTAAGAACCAGTAATATTGTAGCTTTTTAAAACTATAGATTCAAAATTGTTTAAAAAATCAGATGATTCAATAAATTTTAAGAAACCCCTTAAACTTGTAAACTCCGAAAAAATCACACTGCAGCTTACTTCTCTGGATTTATCAATGTTAAATGTTTTTAAAGCAGCCTCTTCACTACTTTTTTTAATAGCAGAGTTCAATAAATCATAATAATAAGCTGAAAATGCGTCATCTTTTATGAAGGTTTTATAGTCTTGATATTTTTGTTGTAAATAGTTTAATTTTGCTAAATCTTGAACTCTTTGATTAGTGATTTCCAGAAGAAATCTCTTTTGTTTTATTAATTTATTTTCATTGTCAATTTGATTTTTAATTATGATATAAAAAATTATTGAAGAGAGAATAAATATTGATGCAAATATGTAAAAAACTATTTTGATTTTATGAAAAATAAGCTCGTATTTTCGGTAATCTTCATGGTTAATTATTAGATTAATTTTTTTCGTTTTTTTCATAAACTATCTTAAATTACCCCCAAAACTCGAGATAAAAAAAGGTAAATCTGATTTAATGTTATTGATATCAAATTTAGCTTTAATTATTGATGAAGGATCAATAATGGATGATTTTAAATTTAGATTACTTTTAATTAAAATTGGTAATGCTGGAAATGCAGCTCCATAATTAATAATAACAATTTCTGTGCTAGATGTAAAATCTATAAACCTCTTAATTTCATAAATAAACTCTTTTAAAATTGGCTCAATAAATGTTTGAATAGGCAAACTTATTTGATAAG
>CAYUCK010000020.1:0-12794 GCA_964443335.1 uncultured Gammaproteobacteria bacterium
GTCCCCAGATTAACTGCTTTTGCATCATCAACTTTTTTAACTAATTTAATTATTCCCTCAACAATATCATCAACATACGTCCAATTTCTAATTTGATTTCCATCGCCCCACGCCTCAAAAGGATCTTGTTTGATAAAAGCTTTAGCAATTGTTGCCATTACCGCATGTGATTCTTTTGCATAAGGACCATAAACGGTAAAAAACCGGCCAATAGCTGATTTTAAACCAAAGTCTTTGTAATAAGTTTTTAATGTAAATTCTCCCAGCATCATAAGGAGCCTTAACATCATTTTCTTTCAAATAAACTTCATCTTGAGTATTTTGTAAATAATTAGGATATACACAACCTGATGAGGCATAAAAAATTTTTTCAACTTCATCATCTAAACAAGCCTTAAAAACTGCTCCATCAAGAAGAAAATTACTGGCTGTATTTCCTTGTTTTAAAGCTACATATCCACGGCCTCCATGATCAGCTGCTAAATGAAAAACAATATCCATTCCCTTAATGCTTTTTTTTGCTTGATTAATGTCTCTTAAATCTCTCGCATAAAACTCAATCTCTTTGCCAAATTTTTTTTGAATTATTTTTTTTGCTTTATTAGTCAAATTAACGACCTGAATTTTACCAACATTTTCTCTAATTAATCTATTAATAAGATGCACACCAATAAAAGAAGCACCAGTAATAAGAATTTTTTTATTTTTTAAATTCATATTAAAAGCCCCCTTAAACCCCAAAATAAAACTTGATAAGATCCAGGAATAATTGGATTAAATAAGCCATATGAAAAAAGAGACCAAAAAGAAATAACTATTGATTTTTTATAATTATCATCAGATCTTATAATTTCTAAGTCTTTTTTAATAAACAAAAATAATATAAATATGAAAATAATTAAACTTAAATACCCTGACTCGGCTAAAATCATTCCAAAGATATTATGAGGGTATTCTTGCGCTCCAGTATTTAACAAACTAAATCTAGAAAGAAGCGATTGACCATGTTTTTCTTGATTGGATAATAAATCATAATAGTTTCCTAAACCAGCACCTAAAAAACTAAACTTAGCGATATTGATTGAGTTTTTTAATTGCTCACCTCTAAAGTTAATTGGCTTTACGTCTATCATCTCATCAGGGAAAAAAACCCGATTAACAAAAGAGTAATTAAAAAAACTATAAGCGATCCTATCCGTTATAAAACCAATAATAAAAAGTGAGAAAACAAATAAAAAAACCTTTTTGAAACCCAGCTTTTTAATAAAAATAAAAGACAAGAATAAAGAAATGACCATCATTAATATTCGTGAACGAATATTAGAAAAAAAACCAAAAAAAATTATTATTAGAAAAATAAAAATTTTGAAAAAAAGATTTAATTGATTATCGGTAAATAAAAAAGGAATTAAAATCTCGTCGTAACTATCAATATATACCCTTCCTTGTTCTTCAAGTTTTGCTAAAACTAAATCAAAATGTTTTTGATAAATAAAAGTAGATAAAAAGTTTTTAAAGCCAGAGTCTAAAACTAAAAAAGATTGATAAGCTCCGTTGATGATCGTTGAAAGCAAAAAAATTAAAATAATGATTTTTGATTTTTTTCGATAAAAATAAAAGAGAAAAAAAGAATTTAAGCCAATAATTACATCTTTATAGCGAGATAAAAAACTCAAAATATTTACAGCGGGTAAAACCGACAGTGACTGAATAAAAAACAATAAAAGAATTAAAAAAACGATTACTGATTTTTTCAATTTTGAAAAATATTCTTTTGTTTCTCTTGTTGTAAATAGTTTAAATAAAAAAAATAAAAAGATTAAAATAAAAATTATTCTTGCTAAGGCTTGAGAAGTTAAAAAATTTGTTTTTAAAAAAGGTAAAATATAAAAACTAGGAATTTTAAAAAAGAAAATACCAATGAGAAAAAAATTAAAAAACCAGTTATCAATTTTTTTTAGCATATATAAATTTTATTATATATGAAAATCCTTCTTGATGCCCATATGCTTGGGCAAAAAGAAACCGGAAATGAACGTTACTGGAAAAACTTAGTTTTGAATTTGGCTAAATTTCTTGATCCTAAAAATATTATTCTTTACTGCAATTTACCAAAAAATCAATTACCTAAGGAGTTCCAAAGTTTTACGATTTTTACTCCAAAATTTAAAAATGGCTTTTATCGAATTTTTTTTGGTTTTAATCAAGCAATTGAAAAATACAAACCTGATTTAATCCATGTCCAAAACTTTGCTCCTTGGAAAAAAACAATCCCAATTATAAATACTGTTCATGATCTTTGTTTTAAAACTTATTCCCAAACTTTTGGTTTAAAATCAAAAATTGCTTTTCAATTATTTTTTTCACGTTCGTTGAAATTATCCAATATGATTGTTGTCCCGTCTTTTTTTGTTAAAAAAATGCTTTTAAAATATTATCCTTTCCTTGATAAGAACAAAGTGGTTGTTGCCTACGAGGCAGCTGATTCTGTTTTTAAATATATTGGTAATAAAAATAAAGTAAAAAATTATTTGAGTAAAAAATTTAATATCACCCGTGACTTCTTTTTAGTCGTTGGCGAAATTCAGCCACGCAAACAACCATTAAAAATTATCTCTGCCTTTAAAAAAATCCTTAAAAAATATCCTCATACCCTTTTAATCTTTGCCGGACCAAATAAAATAAAGATAAAAGAAGAAAAAAATATAAAAATCTTTAATTATGTTTCAGATGAAGACTTAAATTATCTTTACAATAGCGCCAAGGCTTTAATTTATTTTTCTCTTTGTGAGGGTTTTGGTCTTCCATTAATTGAGGCAATGAAAACAAAAACACCAATTATTTGTAGCAACATTCCTGTTCTTAGAGAAACAACCAACAATCAAGCTGTTTTTGTTAATAACACAAAAGAACTAGTACCAGCTATGAAAAATTTTTTAGAAAATAAAGATCTGCGAGAAAAATTTTCCTTATTAGGATATGAACGGTCAAAATTTTTCTCTTGGGAAAAAACCGCCAAAAAAACATTAGAGATTTATCAGTGGGTTTTCAAAACCAAAAACTCCCCAATCACCAAATAATCCATTTTTGTCTTTAAAAAGTCCTCAACAGCCTAATTTGGATTTTTGATAATGGACGGACTCGCCTTTAAGATTATCAAACACACTCCAAAATCACTCTCCTTAACCTCTCAAAATCAACCTTTTGTCTTAACTCTCTCATCACCTGACCGATAAGAAAGTTTAGAGCGTTGGCCTTGCCCTTTTTGAGGTCTTCAACTGGCTTGGGATTGGCAGATAAAACTTTTTTTACTACTTCTTTTAATTTATCTTCTGAAATATCAGCTACAGCTGTTTGATTTTTAAAAACATTAATTACTTTTTCAACTTGATCAACATAAAGATTAACAGGCAATTTTTTATTGATTAAATAATTGGCTAATTTTTTTAAATCAATCCCCTGTTTATTTGCCTCTTGAAAAAGTAAATCGAGCCATTGAGTCTCCTCTGGTTTATCAAACAAAAGATCTAAATCCTTATTTTTTAACTGATATTTTTCTTGCCAGGTTTTTAATATCTGCTCAGGTAATTGAGGAAGGTTTGTTTTAATTTCTCCAAGCCAATCATCGCTGATTTTAATTGGTGGAATATCAGGATCAGGAAAATATCGATAATCAGCCGCTTCCTCTTTTGAGCGCTGAGAATAAGTAATATTTTTTTGAGCATTGTAACCTCGGGTTTCTTGAAGAGGAGTTTTTCCATCAGAGATAATTTTTTTCTGTCTTGCAATCTCATATTCAATAGCCTTTTCCAAAAATCTAAATGAATTGATGTTTTTCAGTTCAACTTTATAATTTGGAAGATCTTTGTCTTTTTGATTTTTTAATGAAACATTAGCCTCAAGCCTCATCTGACCTTTTTCCATATCAGCCTCAGAAATACCCAAATAGCGGACGATTTGATAAATCTTTTTAGCATACTCTTTAGCTTGGGAGGCACTTTGAATATCAGGCTCAGTAACAATCTCAACTAAGGGCACTCCTGATCGATTAAAATCAATAAGCGAAACTTTTTTTCCGCCAGCGGTTGCGTGAACTAATTTGCCCGTATCCTCCTCCAAGTGAATCCGGCGAATCCTTATCTCGCCTTCACTTGTTAAAACTTTTCCATCAAAGCAAAATGGTAGATCATGCTGGGAAATCTGATAGCCTTTTGGTAAATCTGGATAAAAATAATGTTTTCTGTCAAATTTAGAAAATTGATTAATACGACAACCCAAAGCTAGCCCAAGCATAATCGTCCACTCAATTGCTTTTTTGTTGGCAACAGGCAAAGCTCCAGGAAGCCCCAAACAAACAGGACAGGTATAAATATTGGGTTTTGGTGCATTAAAGGGGTCGTTTTTGCAGCCACAAAACATCTTTGAGTTAGTCTTTAACTCGATATGAATCTCCATACCAATAATTGGTTGATAGTCCATAAAAATTAAGTTAATTTTTAATTAAACTAAATCCTTTTTTATCTCACTCTCAAAACACCAACCAGCTTGCAAAACTTTTTCTTCTTGAAAATAATTTCCCATGATATTTAGTCCTAAATAAAGATTGGTTTTTTGATCTTTAAACATCGGCACTGACAGCCCGCAGATTCCGGCTAGAGATGATGGCTCAACCAACATATCCTGCAGCTCACCAAACATCGGATCGCCTGCTGAGGCACCAAGTGGTAAAGCAAAAGAAGGTGAGGTTGGTGAAATCAAAAGATCATATTTTGAAAATAATTGTTTAAAATTTTCCACATACAATCCTCTTACTTTTTGAGCAAAATGATAATATTTATCAGCGTATCCTTTTGATAAGGCAAAAGCGCCAAGCATAATCCGATTTTTAGCCTCATGCCCAAAAAAACTTCGCGGATTACCATATCTTATCCCATCATAACGGGCTAAGTTACTTGAGACTTCAGCTCGCTGGACAATCGTGTAAACTGAAATCGCGTATTCATGAGATAAGATCTTATCTTTTTCTAATTTTTTTGAAGTTGAAATTAAATCAACCTTAGCCCCTAATTTTTCAAAAATTTTTCCTGCTTCAATGGTTTTTTGAGCTGCTAATGTATTTTTTATAGCTTCATGATCAACATAGACTATACCAATTTTAAAATCTTTTACTCCTTTTTTTAAATTTTTTGTGTAATCCTCAACTGGCAAAGGTGAGGTGGTTGCATCATTATCATCTTTTCCAGCAATATAATTTAAAATTATAGCGCTGTCTTCAACTGTTTTTGTGATTGGTCCAGGGCAGTCAAGTGATGACCCCATCGCAATCACTCCATACCGGCTAACCCTTCCATAGGTTGGCTTTAAACCAACTACACCACACCATGAAGCTGGCTGACGGATAGATCCGGCAGTTTCTGTACCAAGAGAAGCTATGGCTAAGTCAGCGGCAACCGCTGCAGCTGAGCCACCTGATGAGCCACCGGGTAGATAATTTGGGTTTTTTGGATTTTTTGTTGGTCCATAGTCTGAGGTTTCTGTTGATGAGCCATGAGCCCAAGCATCCATATTGGTTTTGCCAAAAACCACTCCTCCAGCTTCTTTTAGTTTTTTTGTGACAGTTGATTCATATTGAGGCAAATAACCATCAAGGACTTTTGATGAAGCCGTGGTTGGCAAGCCAATAGTCAAAAAATTATCTTTTACTGCAAAAGGTAAACCTTTTAAAGGTTTATCTTGATTCTCATTTGCTTTTTCTAATGCTTGTTTGTCAACTGAAAGATAAATATTTAAATCTTTGTTTTTTTGATGATAAGCTTCCCATAAATCATGATATAAATCATCTAAACTAATCTCTTTTTTTTCCAAAAGCTCAAGGGTTTTTTTTAAAGTTAAAGTATTAAGCATATGAAAATATCAAAAATTAAATATCATTTATTTATTTAATTATTTATTTATTTACTCATTTTTAGTCTTCCTCCAAAATCTGATCAACTACAAAATAACCATTATGTTTATTTTTAGCTTGGGATAAAGCCTCATCTTGAGTTAACATCTTTTTTTCCTCAACAATATCTTCTCGAAAAACATTCACAAGCGAAGTCACCTGATGAGCTGGTTCAACTCCTTGAGTATCAACTTTAAAAAGCTCATCAACCACAATCAAAGTTTTGTTAAAACCACTAAGCAACTCTTCTGCTTCTTTATCACTTATTGGAATTTGAGATAATTTGGCAATTTTAAAAACTAAATTTTTATCAAGCTTCATAGACAAAATTATAGCAAAAATACACCTGAGGATAAATAATTTTTATATAATTAACCTATGATTTTTAGTCTTTTTTTTCTCTGGCGAATTGTAGATTTTTTAATCATTTTTTTAGCCGGTAAATTTATCCCTTATCTTGGTTTTTTTCCTTATAAAGATATTTTAGACCAATATCAGTTGCCTTTTTGGCTAAAAAAACTGGCTAATTTTGATGGAGTTCATTATCTTTTAATTGCCAAAAACGGCTATAGCCAATGGCAACAAGCTTTTTTTCCTTTATATTCAATCTTAATAAGAATCATTAACATTTTTATCAATAACTATCTTCTAACGGGTCTTTTAGTTTCCAACATTAGTTTTTTAGTTGGTCTTTATTTTTTAAAAAAAACTTTTGAAAAAGATTTAGGAAAAAATATTCTCTATCTAATAGTTTTTCTTTTAGTATTCCCTACTTCTTTTTATTTTGGCGCTTTGTATACTGAAGGATTGTTTTTTTTATTTTTTTCTCTTTTTATTTATTTTTTAAAAAAAAATAAGTTTCATCTGGCAGCAATTGCTAGTTTTTTTGCCTCTTTAACCCGATTAATTGGCGTGTTTTTGGTGGTCTTTTTAATTATCAATTTATTCTATTTGAAAACAAAAAAAACAATAAAACTTCCTCTTTTGATTACTTATCTTTTTTTTCCTATTTTAGGTCTTTCTCTTTATTGTTTTTATCTCTGGCAGACAACTGGCGATCCCTTAATGTTTTTAAATGCCCAACCAGCCTTTGGCGCAAACAGATCAACCCATTTGATTTTTTTACCCCAAGTAATTTGGCGCTATATAAAAATCTTTTTCACAGCTAATCATAACTTTCAATACTTTGTTTCTTTATTTGAGTTTTTTATCTTTTGGTTAATTTTTATTTTGATTTTTCTAGATCTTAAAAATTTATTATTAATTAAAAATTTAAAATTTAAAATCAAAAATTATTTTTTATTTTCCCTTTCTGTCTTTTCTTTTATTAATATCATTCTGCCAACTTTAACTGGTACATTTTCCTCAATCCCCCGCTACTCTCTTTTTTCTTTAAGTACTTTTGTTTATTTAGCTAATCTAAAAAATAAACTTTTAAAACTAATAATCATTTTTTTGTTTTTAATTTTTCATATTTTAGCACTTGGTTTTTTTAGCCAAGGTTATTTTGTTAGTTAATATGAATAATGAACTTAATTTTTTTGGAATAATTTTTTTAATTATTTTATTTATTTTTGTTTTATTTGCTCGTCTTTTTCAACTAACAATTGTTAAAGGTAATTATTATCGTTTTTTATCAGAAAATAATCGCTTAAAAGAGATTCTAATTGAACCAAAAAGAGGAACAATTATTGACAGAAAAGGCTTTGTCATTGCTAAAAATCTTGACCCTAACCTGGAGACGCCTTTTGAGGAAGTTCAAAAAAATCAAAATCGAATTATCTCAAAAAGAATTTATGAGGCTGGTTTAGCGACTGCGCCAGTTGTTGGTTATAGACAACAAGCTGATAAAAATGATCTAAATGATGACAAATGTCTTTATAAAGCAAAAATTGGCGATAAAATAGGCAAAAAAGGTGTTGAAAAAATTTATGATTGCCAGTTAAAAGGCATTGCTGGTAAAAAACTTGTTGAAACTGATGCTCGCGGCAAAATCTTAAAAACAACCATAATCATCCCACCTGTTGATGGCGAAAAAATTCAATTGAGTTTGGATTTAGAACTACAAAAAAAAGCTTACGATCTAATCAAAGATAAAAAAGGAGCCATCATCGCCTCAATCCCAAAAACTGGCGAGATTCTCGCTCTTGTCTCCTCTCCTTCTTTTGATCCTCAAGATTTTGAAGATAATAATAATCCCAGCAAATATTTTTTGGATGAAAATAAGCCACTTTTTAATCGAGCCACCGAAGGAGTCTATCCGCCAGGATCACTATTTAAATTAATTGTTGCCACAGCTGCTCTTGAGGAAAAAGCCATTGATGATAAAACTCAGTTTGAAGATAAAGGATTTATTAAATCTGGCTCCTCAACTTTTGGTAATTGGTATTATTTACAATACGGAAAAACTGATGGAATGGTTGATGTTGTTAAGGCAATTAAGCGCTCCAATGATATTTTCTTTTATTTAGCTGGTGAAAAAACTGGAGTTTTAAAAATTAAAAAATGGGCAGAGATTTTTGGATTAGGAAAAAAAACTGATATTGGGCTTAATGAGTCAGAAGGCCTTATTCCTTCACCTTTTTGGAAAGAAACTGTAATAAAAGATCGCTGGTACACGGGTGATACTTATAATCTATCTATTGGTCAAGGATATCTGCAGACAACTCCTTTACAAATGAATATGGCCATCAGTGTATTGGCTAATGATGGAGTTTATTGTCAACCGAAACTTTTAAAAAATGAAAAAACTAATTGTCAAAAACTACCAATATCTTCAAAGACTTTAGATTTGGTAAAAGAAGGAATGAGACAAGCTTGTTCAATTGGTGGCACTGGCTGGCCATTGTTTGATTTTAAAGTCCAAAATCCAAAATTAAAAGTTGAAGAAAAATTATCTACAGATTCTGCTAATTTGATAAAAATTCAAACTGGCTGTAAAACTGGAACAGCTGAATCTCATCTTCCCTCTGGCATCCCTCATGCTTGGATCAGTGTTTTTGCCCCATATGAGGCGCCAGAAATTGTTGTTACTGTTTTGGTTGAGGAAGGTGGCCAAGGATCTGATGTGGCTGGACCAATTGCTCGTGATTTACTTAAGGCTTATTTTGAAAGAAAGGAATAAAATTAACTTTTTAAAACTTCTCAAAAATAATTTTTTCATTAGCAATGTTTTTGGCAAGTAATTTTTCTTTTAATGACTCAACTATAACTCTTCCTCCACAAAGATAAAACTCAAAATTATTCAAATCCTCATTTTTAAATTGATCAAACATCACCTCATCAACATGGCCTAAGGCAAAATATTTTTTATCCTCATCTTTGATCATTGACAGATCTTTTTCCCGTGAAAGACAAATTTTTAAATTAAATTGTTTAAATTCATCCAACAAATAAACATCTTTTAAATAAGGAAACCCCCAAAATAAATAACTGTTATCTTTTAAAAATTGACTGTTGGATAAAAGCATTGATCGAATCGGAGCAATTCCAGTACCAGTTATTAAAAAAATTTTTTTAAAATCATTGTTTTTAAGAGTAAACTGACCAGCTGGACCATAAAAAATCACTTCATCTTCTTGATTAAGATTTTTTAAATAAGTTGAAGCTAAACCTCCTTCAACCAACTCAATTAAAAGTTCAAATTGATTCTTGTTTTTATTGCTTGAGGCAATTGAATAAAGTCTAGATTTATCATTAATTTTTAACATTAAATATTGCCCAGGAATAAAATCTAAACTTTTATCTTTTAATTTAAAACTAAAAAGACAAACATTGTCAGTTAAATATTTTTTTTGATATAAAAAAGCCTTAAATTGAGACAACATAAAATTATTTTTCCAATGTCTAATATCCTAATATCAAATATCTTTGTTTTATTTCTTTATTTGATTATTTTTTAATTCTCAAAGTCTTGCTCTTTTGGCAATTTCGGCTTCAACTATTTCTTTTGGTCGGCCATATTTTAATCGAGACAATTGAATAATTGCTTGTGCTACCTTTTCATTAGCCATAGCTTTGTATTTTTTATAATCTTTAGTCAAATCAACAGAAAAAGGTGGTACTGGCTCATTATCAACAATAGTTTTCATATAAACATGAAATCTCTCAATATTGATTAAATCTGACTCGCCAAAAACTGGTTGAAACTCACGCTGGATATAAGAGGCATCAGTGACACCAACACGAAAAGTAATCAAAGTACCCACATTGCCAAAAACCGCATTTTTTACCTCCTCGTCCATCTGGCCAATAAACTGATTGGCAACTGTTAAATTCAGATGATATTTTCGCGCCTCAGATAAAATGGTGGCAAAGTCAGGAGTAGCAAAGTTTTGAAACTCATCAACATAAAGAAAAAAATCTCGGCGCTTTTCCTCAGGTATTTCTTGACGACTCATAGCCGCAATTAAAATTTTTGGAATCAAAACCAAACCTAAAAACGATGAGTTCTCTTCACCAAGCTTACCCTTGGATAAATTAATTAATAAAATTTTTCCCTCATCCATCACTTTTCGAAAATCAAAAGCACTTTTTGACTGACCAATGATATTTCTCATTGTTTTGTTGGTGACAAAACGGCCAAATTTTGAGACAATATAATCCAAAACTTCACTCTTGTGAAAATCTGAGGTTTGAGCTATTTGATCAGTCCAATAACGGCGAACAATTGGATCTTGGACTTTCGGAAGAAGCTCTTGAACATATTTGGGATCAGTCAAAACCCTCACTATTTCAACAAAAGTTGTCCCTGGCTCACTCATCACGGTTAACATTGCGTTTCTCACTGCATGCTCAAATCGTGGACCTATAATACCAGTGCGCTGTGGATCATAAAGCTTATACATTAAATTAATAATTGAGGTTGTCAAAAAATGCTTTTGCTCTTCATTATAAGCTTCCAAAAGATTTAGCCCCATTGGCCGCTCTGTATCTGATGGATCAAAATAGATGACATCTTCAGCTCGCTGAGGAGGAATAAATTTAATTATATTGTCAATTAAATCTCCATGAGGATCAATCACACAAACTCCATAACCAGCTTTAATATCTTGAACTGCCATATCCTCAAGCAAAACTGACTTTCCAGTGCCGGTTTTTCCAATAATATAGGTATGACGCCGACGATCTTCAAAGCCAATATAAACAGGTCTTCTTACTCCACGATAATACCCATAACCAATAAAAGTTCCACCACCTTGAGGTACTTCAGCTGGCACTGGGGCTGTCTTTGCTTTTAACCATTGAATATGAGGAGTTTCAACAGTTTTATTGGGAAAATGAAAAATACTGGCTAATTCATCATTTGTTAAAATAGAGATTGTCCTTCCAAAAGGCCAAAACGGAATCTCAACCACTGGAAAAAATTTATAAATAAAATTAATCATAAAAGTACTTTTAATTGGCATTTTAGCTGAGGTAAAACTATTTAGATCAGAGGAAAACTGAGCAAAAGCTGTTTTAATATTTTTTAAATGCAGCTCAGCCATATCTTTTGAAGGTGAAACTACCACAAATCTTATTGCGGTTTCAAAGCCGGGCCGCGAAGATTTATCATCAATTTTATCTAAAGTCTTGGGGTCAGTTTTAAAAGTAGCTTTTTCAGGATTAGCCTCGTTTTTTTTCGTTGAGGCAACATATGACTTTCCCTCACTTTTCCATTTACCAGAAGCTGGTCTAATCAAAATCTGAATAATCCCTCCTTCGTCTTTTCCCATTTTTGATAATGCTGAAGTAATTGCTGCCAATGAATCGGTCGGCAACTCTTTGTAGGTGCGAATTGGCATATATGGGGCTTCTTTTGTCACCAAAGCAGCAAAAGCTACTTTGCCATTTTCAGTAAAAATATTTGGTTCAGTAACTTTTCTAATATCAGCAGTTGGGTAGTAACTGTAAATTGTTTTTTCCACTAAATCCATGATTTTATTTGGTGCAGAGACATAAAATCTAATTTCTGCTTCTTTGCCGACAATCTCAAAAGCCAGCACATCATCCACCTCCAAAAACGACCAAAAACCAGATTTTTTTAAGGAAGAAAAAGAAGAAAACATTTGCTCAGCGACATCAATTTTAATCTCGTTATCTTTAGGTAGTCTGACCTCAACAGTTACCATCTCCAAAGAGATCTGCTCTCTTTTTTTAAAGCGAAAATAAATAACAACTAAATAAATCAAAATAAAAGTCAAAAACGCAGCAATAAGCGAGGCAAAAACAGCCAAACTAATTGTGATTAATTTATCTGTTAAAATCTGAAAATCAACTGTATTCATATAAAAAGTATATAATAAAAATATGGATAAAACCAAGACAATTATTGAAAAATTAAAAAAAATTAGTCATATTAAAAGGCAAAATACAAAAGTTTTTTTAAATAAAGTTGGAATAATTAAATTTATTGCAGTTTTTTTTGCCGGTATTTTTTTAACGTCTAACATTTTTGCTTCACAAAGCCTTCCTTTTATTTTTGAAAAGATAATTAATTTTGACAAAAACTCAACTATAATATTTCTAAAAAAAATTAAAGACACTCAATTTTTCACTCAGCAACTACAATATTTTGAAGAAGTATACCAGCAACCACTTTCAAAACTAGTTTTTTATGAGGAGAACCAACAAAAACAAGAGATTATAAAACTTAAACAAATTTTGGAAAAAAATCCTTATGCTCGAGATGTGCTATATCGTCTTTTTCAAAATTATCAACAACTTGCAGATCAAAAAAAAGCTCAGCAATATTTAGAAAAGGCAAAAGCAATTGATCCGCAATTATAAGTTTCTTATAAAAAATCTATGCTTAAACAAGCTCATCTTTACATAAAAGGTAATGTTATTGGGGTTGGATTTCGGGCTT
>CAYUCK010000021.1:0-12269 GCA_964443335.1 uncultured Gammaproteobacteria bacterium
GGGGGGGATTTTTTGATGGGTGGTAGTTTATTAAATTATAATTTTCAACATATTAAAATATATATGGCAAATCCAGAAATTTTAATAAATCATGAAAATTTAGCTAAAGAACTATTAAGTACTCATATGGCTATAAGATATCTAATTGGAAAAGGACGAGCAAGTGATTATTTTGATCAACCGACGAATTGGCTTACTAATAACCGACTTTATCTTATACTTAATCCAAATCCTTTAGCTCCTGAACAAATTAAGCTAGATGAGTTAGATTCATTAATTATATCTTTAGGGCCTGATAGTTTTAGGCTAAGATGCATCAATCCTAGATTATTAGAGTCCGGATCAACTCCTTTGCCTTTAGGTGGATCTTGTGCTATTGAAACATGGGGAATGAAAATGATTAATTATCAAAAAGGAAAGCAACCTGACCAAATAGCTGAGACCGCTGAATTTTTATTAGAATTTGCTCCTACAATTACTCACATCACCGGAGCCATATCGGCTGTTGGAAATATGGGCGTACATTTCATCGAAGATGGTCTTTGGGGAGATAGAATCGAGGATGAATATAGAGTACCAGATGGAAGGAAAAAAACCACTGAAGCCTACAAACGAATACATGAGGCAGTTGAAAGAAGAGCAAAATTAGCTTCTGGTAATCCCAATTATTCATTATATCCAGTAAATTTTTCCGAGCTGGAACTTTCAAATGGCCCATTGCAAAGATGGTTTGAAGAGATGGGATTAGAATACAATCCAAATTTTGGAATTGCTCAAGTAATTTATACTTATGTTGGTCCTGAATTATTAGAATTAGTTAAAAATGCATTGATAACAAATCACGGTGTTCCTCCCGATATGCTTCAAAAGTTTAATATTGCAGCAAGAATAAAACAAATTGATCATAATGATTGGGATGCTACAATGGCGGAGCTTAAATCTGTAATTTTAGGAAATCAACCGAACGAAAGACAAAGAGAACTTTTAAAAAGATATCCGTTCCAAGCAGGTTTAGCAATTGGTAAATGGATACCACAATCCTCCCAAAATAACTCAAGCGCACCAAGTGGTTTTTTTGATTTATCTTATGGTGGAAAAATAGTTCATATGGAGGGAATTTTTCCAACAACTAGTAGCACACTAATAGAATTAGAAAAAGACCCAAGAATATTAAGAAATGGTAATTTATCAGAACATTTAGCTTATTTATCAGGGTATACTGAAATACATCAAAGAAGACATAATTTAGAAGGCGGACAACCTAATACAGAACTAAAAAATAAATTACAAAGCTTAGAAAGTAAAATAAAGGGGTTAAAAAAACCAGCTGAATTTCTGTCCACAATCTTATCAATCTTAGAAGACAAAAATAATATTAACAGTCAATTTGGTGAAGAAACCTTAAATTATGTTTTTGATAGAATAAGAAGTATGTTAAAATCTTTTATAAAACGACAAGGATTAGACACTATTGATAGATCCAATATTGGTTTATTAAGTGAAACGGATAGAAAAGATTTAGCATCTTGGTTGGAATTTTTAAGTTTAGTTTCCTCAAAACTTCCACAATTTAATGATAAAATAAATGCGTTTATTACTCAATTGAATTTAGGTAATTTTTCAGAATCATCTGACATAGATTTTCTTAAAGAAAAATTAACAGAAGAATATAGCACAATCTTATATCAAATCTCCACAAAAGAGAAGAGTGCTGATGAATTAAGAACTTTGCTAGAAACCCAATACTCACAAAAACAAGTAGAACAAATACCTTCTCCAAGAATTATTCCAGTAAATCAAAATTTAATCGTAATGTATGCAACTCAATTTACCTTTGATCCTGATTTTAGAGAATATTTAAAACGGGTAGCTCAAGCGGATAAAGACAAAGAAAATAGAGAACAAGAAATAGCTCGTCTTTCAACTTTAATATTTCCTAAGTTGGAAGCATATTTAAGATATATTTTTGAAGGCGGTGAATACCCTGCTGAATTAAGGTTCACTAGAATTTTTGAGTAAAATTATTTACAATTTAAAAATTAAAAATATGTTAATAGATGAAATATTAGATATATATAGAATAATTGAAAAACCGAATATTGATTTTGATAAAATTTACAAACTTTTTAGTCATAATCCTTTTGTAAAAGTAACAATAACTAAAGTTGATGAATCAAAAAAAACCAAACCTCCAATAGGTGGAGGAATCACCCATTTTATAAAAATAAATATTAAAGATAATAATAAAAATAGTCCAACTCTAGGAATCATTGGTCAACTTGGGGGGGTTGGAGCTAGACCAGAACAATTAGGATTCGTTTCTGATGGAGATGGCGCACTAGTAACTTTAAGTGTAGCATTAAAAATAATTAGAATGAAAACTATTGGTGAAAATATTAAGGGTAATTTTATCTTTACTACTCATTTAAGTTCTCATAGTCCAACAGCTCCACATAAACCAGTTCCTTTTATGGGTAGCCCTGTATCATTAGAAACAATGAATAAATTTAATGTAGATAAAAACATGGACGCAATTTTGTCTATTGATACAACAAGAGGTAATAAAATTATTAATAATAATTACTTCGCTATTACTCCAACCATAAAAGAAGGATGGATATTAAAAGTAAATGAAAATTTACTTAATATTATGGAATGGATTACAGGTCAAGCACCTGCAGTAGTTCCAATTACTATGCAAGACATAACACCTTATGGAAATGAAATCTATCATATTAATAGCATTCTTCAACCAGCAACAGTAACAAAAGCTCCTGTTATAGGAATTGCTTTAACTTCAAAAAAAGTCGTTCCTGGG
The DNA here is from genome assembly GCA_964443335.1 of uncultured Gammaproteobacteria bacterium. Taxonomy (GTDB): domain Bacteria; phylum Patescibacteriota; class Microgenomatia; order UBA1406; family GWC2-37-13; genus GWC2-37-13. Next base: position 2,819 of record CAYUCK010000021.1, read on the forward strand.
AGCGCGACTGAAATAACTAATTTAAATCAAATTGATATGGTAAGCAGGTTTGTATATAACGTAGCTAAAATTTTTGGAAAAAAAGAGCTAAATTTCTATGATGAAGAAGAATTCAAAAAAATTAAAAAAAAGTATGGAAGTATGATTAAGTTATATAGAAAATAAAAAACATCTCTGCATTTTAAATTTTAAATTTACTCATTCAACTCAACTTATAAAAATAATAAAAAGTAATAATTTTGAAAATGTTATAAAAATAAATTTTTGCAAAAAATAAATAAAATTTACTAATAATCAAAAAACTTTTAAAAAGTTTAACATGCGTCGACAAAATAGCTAATAAAACCGAAGTCACCTAAAAAACTCTTATAAAATACCTAATTCGATATTAAAAGAATTAATTTGACAATTGTTAAATTTTAAGCTTAAAAATGGATTGATTGTTTTCTTTAAAAAATCTTATTTACTCACAAAATCCTTGATTTGGCTAAATTTGATAAAACTCAAAAAATTTGGTATAAATTAATTAATTTTATTCAAATAATTTAGACAAAAAAGTTAAAAAATATATTTTAATTTTTTATGTTAAGCCAAATCTTATCCTTATCCAAATCCCTAATCTCAATCCCCTCAACTGCCGGCAACAAAAAGGCGCTGAAGGAAGTGTTGGAAGTGGCAGAAAAAGAATTAAAAAACTTCACAATTGAGCGATTTGAAAAAGACGGCATTCCTTCACTTTTAGTTTATCCGCAAAAAAAACGGCCAGAAAAATTTAGGGTGATTTTAAATGCTCATTTAGATGTGGTATCAGCCAAAGACGAACAATACAAACCATATGAAAAAGATAGCAAACTTTATGGTCGAGGAGCAATTGATATGAAAGCAGCCGCAGCGGTTGAGATTTTGGTTTTTAAGGAACTGGCAAGAAAAATAAATTATCCTATGGCTTTACAACTGGTAACTGATGAGGAAGTCGGTGGCTTTAAAGGAACTTTATATCAATTAGAAAAAGGAGCAAAAGCTGATTTTGTCATTGCTGGTGAACCAACTAACTTTGGCATAAATAATAAAGCTAAAGGAATTTTGTGGCTGAAGATAAAAACTAAAGGCAAAGCGGCTCATGGTGCTTATCCTTGGCAAGGCAAAAACGCTCTGCTTTTAGCTAATGAAATTTTAAACAAAATCTATAAAACCTATCCCCTACCAAAAAAAGAGGCTTGGCAAACTACTTTTAATTTAGCACGAATTGAGAACCCAAATCAAACTTTTAATAAAGTCCCGGATGAAGCCATCATCTCCTTTGATATACGCTATATTCCTGAGGAGTTTAAAGGCAATTCTTTTGAAAAAGGAAAGGAAATATTTTTGAAAAAAATCAAAAAAATTATTGGCAATTTAGGTCAGACTGAGGTGATTCTTTTTGAACCGCCTCAATTTACTGATGAAAAAAATCGCTATGTTAAACTTTTAGCACAAACTACACAAAAAATCACAGGTAAAAAAGCAAAAATCATTGTCAAGCATGGCGGATCTGATATCCGTCATTTTAATCGCTTTGGAGCCGAAGGCGTCACCTTTGGTCCAATTGGCGCGGGACTGCACTCAGACAATGAGTATGTGGAAATTGAAAGCTTGGAAAAATATTATTTAATTCTCGAAAATTTTTTAAAAGAAATTTAATCTTTATAAAATTTTAGCCCTTTTACTTTCTTAAAATCAGTTTTGTTGTTGGTATAAAGATAAAATGAATACTGAAGACAGGTGACATCGATCATTGCGTCAGCTAAAAAATTAACCTTGTTTTCTCTTAAAAGTTCTGAGGCAATCATTGCTGTTTCTTTATCGATATTAACTATTTGAAAATTTTCAACAAATTCTAGGGCTAAATTTAACTTTTTCTTGTTTTTTAAACTTTTGTCATTAAAAAATTCAGTAATTATTATTGGATTAACATAGAACTCTAAAAGATGGTCATTTTGTTTTTTTAAACTTTCTTCTAATTTTTCTTTAACGCCTTTTGTATAATCAATTATTATGTTTGTGTCAACCAAAAACTCATATTAAGTGATTCCCATTTTTAATTTTTTCATATAATCTTTTTCTTTTTTTCCTCGTCTTATTCTATTTTCATATTTAACTCCAGTTTCTCCAGTCTTCCCCATAAATCCAAAAAATTTTTTGTAATCAAATTTTTTATTTACTTTTTTTGGTAAATTAATGGTAGCTATTGGTTTTTTATATTTATAAACCACAATCGTCTCACCGGTTTTTTCTAGCTCAGCCAAATATTTAGCTAAATTCTCTCGCAGTAAATAGACATTAACCTTTTTCATATGTTTTAATAATAATCTAAATTGAAAATGTTGCCAAGTTGTACAAAATTACAATAATTTTTCTTTGGCAAAACTAAAGTAGCCTTTTTTGGAGATTATCAAATGATCAATCACCTCAATCCCAAGTATTTTTCCCGCAGCGACAATCTTTTTAGTCACCAAAATATCATCTTCAGAAGGTGTTAATTCTTCTGATGGATGATTGTGACAAAGAATAATTTGAGCAGCATGATGTCGAATCGCTACCTCAAAAGTCTCTCTTGGATGAATAAGACTGCTGTTTAAAGTCCCAATTGAAACCGTGTCAACTGCAATGATTTTTTCTCGATTGTTTAAAGATATGACTAAAAAATGCTCTTTGTGATAATTAATGATTTTTGAGCGAACCTGAAGATAGATATCCTCAGGCGAAACAAAGTTTTTATTTTCTTTGAGTCTGGTTTTGGTGATTTTTGGTTGACTTAATCTTCGACTGATCTCAAAACAGGCCTTAAGCTGACAGATTTTAGCCATTCCTAATCCTTTTATTGTTTTTAAGTCTTCAAGGGAAGCCTCAGACAAAGCCTCAAGCGAGCCAAAATAAGATAAAAGCTCCTGAGCAAGAAGTAAAACATTGCGTTTTTTTGTCCCTTGACCAAAAATTAAAGCTAAAAGCTCAGTCAAAGACAAAGCCTCTGCCCCATATTTAAGCAATCTCTCTCTTGGCCTCTCACTGGCTGGTAAATTTTTAAAAGACATAGTTTATCTTTTCGTCTATCATAAAAAATAATTAATAATCAATAATAAAATAAACAAATAAAAAAACAAATAAATGTAATTAGGAAAATAAGTTCGCAGTTTTCAGTTTTTAGTTCGAAAATATACATATAAGTTTTCAAACCACTAACTTGAATTTGTTTAAAAATCGAGAACTGCGAACAAACCTGTTTGTTTAAAAACTGCGAACTTAAAACTTAAAACTTTTTCTCCAATATCCAATATCTTAATATCGAATATCCCAATAAAATAATAAATCTTTTTATTTTTCCTTCAACTGCATCTAACCTACAAAAATGAAACTTTGGGGCTTTGGAAGAAGATTTTATTAATAAGGTTTAGTGGACCGGATGGGATTTGAACCCACAACCTCCTCCATGCCATGGAGGCGCTCTAGCCATTGAGCCACCGGCCCAAAAAAATAAAAAAATTGCTTAGAATATTATATTATACTAAAATTATGGATCAACATCCAATCCCAAGACAAATTACTACTTTTGAATTTAAACTGATTGGTTTTTTAACTATAAAACAGTTTATCTATCTTTTGGTTTTTTTTGGCTTAGGCTTTGTTTTTTTTCTTATAACACCAATTCCTTTTTTAAACTATCTGGTTGGCATTGCTGTTGGCGCAATTGGCTTAGCCCTGGCTTTTTTACCAATTAATGATCGCCCACTTGATGTTTGGATAAAAAATTTAGTAAAAAGACTCACCTCACCAACTCAATACACTTATAAAAAGGAAAATAAACCACCAGAAATTTTATTAAACCTATCCTATTCTTCATCATCTCAAATTGTTGCCAACCACCTTGACGCTCAAAGAAAACTTAATAATTATTTATTATCAAGGAATCAACCCTCATCACCTCAAAACCAACAAAAAAATCAATTAAATACCTTATTATCAAGCCCTTTAGATCTTTTATTGCCAAAAAAACAACCAACAACCAACACAAATCAAAATAAACCAACCTCATCCCAACTTAATCACGATCAAATAAACACCCAAGTTCCAAAACAACCTTTCATCAGCGGTATTGTAAAAAACTTTAAACAAACACCATTGGCTGGCATTTTAATCTACATAAAAAAAGATGACACTGATCAACCACTACGCATCTTAAAAACTAATTCTTATGGTATTTTTGCCAGTTTTAATCCTTTCCCAAACGGAGATTATTTTTTGGAAATTAAAGACCCAAAAGGGCAATATTTTTTTGATACAATAAAAATTAAGATCAACAATATGAATCAACCAATAACAATTCAATCAAAGGAAATGATCTAATATGACAGTACAAAAACCAACCTCACCAATTAAAGCCTCAACTCAATCTTTTATTGAGATTGAGGAAATAAAGGATGATGTTGTCTTATTAAAAGACTACTCAGCCGCTTGTGTGGTTGAAGTTGGGGCAGTGAATTTTTGGCTGCTGTCAACTGAAGAGCAAACCTCAATGATCTATTCTTATGCTGGACTTTTAAACTCACTATCTTTTCCAGTGCAGATTTTAATTATTTCAAAAAAAATGGACATTTCTGCATATTTGGATTATCTTAACAATAAAATCAACAATCAACAAAATCAACTTTTAAAATCAAAACTTATAAGCTATCAAGAGTTTATTAAAAACATTGTTAAAAAAAATGTTGTTTTGGAAAAAAGGTTTTTCTTTGTCATTCCTTTTTCGCCACTTGAGCTAGGAGTTACCGGAGTCAGTCACGGATCACTAAATAAAGAATATGTAATATCAAGGGCTAAAGCTTCACTTTATCCAAAAAGAGATAATTTAGTGCGACTTTTAGCCAAAATTGGCCTCAATGCTACTGTTTTAGATAAACAAGCACTAGTTGAGCTTTATTATAATCTTTATAATCCATCATCAACAGGTCGACAACTAGCCCTAATAGATAGTTATACTAATACTATTATGTCGCCATGAATATTTTTAATCTTTTTTCACCAGCTAAGTCAAAAACCAATAATCAATCACAATCAAATTTTGCTGGTATTATCGCTAAAGGCCTTACTTCTATAAAAGACATTATCGCTCCATCTTTTGTTGAGGTTGATTTTAATCATTTAAAAATTGATGACAAATATTATCGGACCTTGTATGTTGTTGGTTATCCCCGCTATGTTTCTGCTAATTGGCTTTATTCACTTATCACCTTTGATCGTCCTTTATATATCTCAATGTATATTTATCCAACTGAGTCAAAAAGTGTTTTACAAGATTTAAAAAGAAAAATTGCTGAAATGGAAGCAACCATTGAAAATGATATTAAAGCGGGAAAAGTTGTTGATCCAGCAGTTCAGGTAGCTTTAGATGATGCTTTATCTCTTCAAGCTGAGCTCGCCAAGGGTGCAGAAAGATTTTTTCAGTTTGGGCTTTACATTACAATCCCAGCTGACTCACTTGAAGAACTTAATCATCTTACTAAAGAAGTTGACTCAGTTTTATCTTCACTTTTAATAATTGCTCGCCAAGCAACGTTACAGATGGAGGAAGGCTTTAAATCAACAATGCCAATTTTCTATGATAAACTTGAAGTTTGGCGCAATATGGACACTACCTCTCTTGCCACCACCTTTCCTTTTGCCACTGCCTCTTTAACCAAAAACGAAGGAATTTTGTATGGAATTAATGAACATGATGGCTCGCTTATTATTTTTGATCGCTTTACTTTAGAAAACTCTAACTCAGTAATCTTGGGTAAATCTGGTGGTGGAAAAAGTTTTTTGGTTAAACTGGAAACTTTGCGGCTTTTGATGATGGGGGTTGAGGTGATCATCATTGACCCAGAAAACGAATATGAAAAAATTACCAAAACTATGGGCGGTGAGTTTATCGTTTTTTCCTCATCATCTCAATATAAAATAAATCCTTTTGATTTGGCAAAAATTAATGTTGGTCCTGATGAGCTATCAAACAAAATCTTAGATCTTCACTCTCTAATGAGAGTGATTATGGGTGAGTTGACCCCCTCTCAAGACGCTCTACTTGATCGAGCTTTGGTAATGACTTACAAACAAAAAGGTATTACTCAAGATCCAGAAACCTTTAATAATGAGCCCCCCCTTCTTGAAGATCTTTATAAAGTCTTTATTGGCATGGAGACTGCTGAGGGAAAAGAAATGGCTGATCGCTTAGAAAAGTTTGTCGCTGGCTCAGCCAGTGGTATTTTTAATCAAAGATCAAACTTTGATATCAAAAATCAACTGACAGTTTTTGGAATAAGAGATCTTGAAGAAAATCTCAGGCCGGTGGCAATGTACATCATCCTTGATTTTATCTGGAACAAAGTCCGTCGCGATCCAAGAAAGCGAATTTTAGTTGTTGATGAGGCTTGGTATTTAATCAAAAACAAAGACTCAGGTGCATATCTTCACTCATTTGCCAAGCGAGCTCGAAAATATAAATTTGGCCTAACAACAATTACTCAGGATGTTGAAGATTTTTTATCAACTGATGAAGGAAAGGCCATTATCACCAATTCATCTCTACAAATCATTCTAAAGCAATCAACAGCAGCTGTTCAAAAAATTGCTGAGGTCTTTTTCTTAACTGGTGGTGAAAAACATTTTTTGCTTCAAGCGGGTGTTGGTGAAGGACTTTTTTTTGCCGGCCACAGCCATGTTGGCTTCCAAGTAATTGCCTCCCCTGAGGAAAAAGAATTAATAGAATAGGTTAAATTTAAGCTATCTATACATCAATGGTTTTTCTTTTTGAGGAAGAACAAGGCTCATTCTTCGGCTTTTTATTGAAACTCTTTCAACAAAGGATTTGATTTTTTGACCAATTTTTATATTTTCATCACCTTTAAGTTTTGAAATATGAATCAATCCTTCAATTCCTGGCTCAAGCCTGACAAAGTATCCATATTTTTCTTTGCGCACGACTTCACCCTCAACCTCTTTGTCTTTTGGATATTTTTCATCAATATTTTCCCATGGGTCAGGAGTAAGCCTTTTTAAAGAAAGATTCAATTTAAAATCTTTTTCATTTTTTTCAACCACATAGACATCAATTTTTTGACCAATCCTTACATAGCTTGCTGCATTAGAGACTTTTTCCCAAGAGATCTCTGAAATATGAATTAATCCTTCCACCCCCCCCTCAACTTCACAAAAAACCCCAAACTCAGAAACACCAAGGACTTTGGCTTTGTAAATTTGACCTTCTTTTATTGAATCAAATTTTTCTTTTAAGTCTTTCTGAGAAATTCTTAAGGCGGCTGCTTTTTGAGAGACAACCAAGCGATTTTTTTCTTTATCAACTTCCAGTATCTTTACTTTTATTTTTTGACCGTTTAGTTTTTCTGGATCATTAATAAAAGGCTCTGTTAATTGAATTTTTGGAATCACTCCTCTTATTCCCATAAAATCAACAAAAACTCCTCCTTTGCCATACTCTCCACAAACCACCTCAATCTCTTCTTCTTTTTCTTTTTTTTCTTTTAAAATCTCCCACTTGCCTTTTTCAAAAAATTTGCGCAAAGAAACAACTGGATAACCATTTTTTGATTCCTCACTGATAACTTTTACCTTTATTTTATCACCAACCTTTAAATATGGAAGATAAGTGGGCACCTCTTTTATCTCAAGCTCACCGAGCATAGCATAGGACTTACCACCAATATCAAAAACTAACCCTTTCCTAGATTTAGACATTATCTTTGCTTCAATTTCTTCTCCTTTTTTTATTTTTTTTGGTTTGTTTTTTTTAAGAAGCTCCTCCATTGGATGGATATTGCTTGCTTTTGCCATAAAAAAAAATCTCCTATATATTTAATTATACTAAAAATTATTTTAAAAACAATTATAATTTCAAATAAATTCCTTACCTATTGAATTTTTTTTAATCTTATGATATATTATAGGTCGTTATGGATAATTTATTGATGCCGTCTTTAATAGAAAAATTTACCAAATATCTTCAAAACCAAAACAAATCAAATTTTACTATCATGGCATATAAAAAAGATTTAGAGCAATTTATTGGCTATCTAGCTGCTCAAGACATTCAAAATATTAAAGAAGTTAAAAAAGAGCAAATTAATGGATTCATTAATAAATTAATAACTGATGGTTATACAAAAAAATCTGCTTCAAGAAAACTAAATTCTATCAGGACTTTTTTTCGATATTTAAAACAAGAGGGATTAATTGATCATAATCCTTCTCTTGATGTTAATCATCCTAAATATACTCAAACACCACCACGAATTTTTTCTAAACTAGAGTATAGAGCCTTAAGAGATTTTGCTAAAGAAGATTCCCGCACTTATGCATTAGTTGAAACTCTTCTTCAAACTGGAATGAAAATAGGCGAACTCGCTAATTTAAAAATAGAAGATATTGATGATTCAGTTATTCATATTAGAGGCTATAGTAAAGGACAAACAAGAGATGTACCAATGAATAAAGCCTTAAAAAAAGCTATTGAAGAATATTTAAAAGTTCGTCCTCAATCAAAAGACAACCACTTATTTATCACTCGCACTGGAAAACCTCTACTTATTAGAAATATTAGGCAGATTATTAGTCGATGCTTTAAAGAGGTTGGAATTGAAAATGCTACTGTTAATGATTTACGTAATACTTTTATTGCTCACCAGCTGATGCAAGGAGCATCAATTGAGTATATTGCAAAGTTAGTAGGACATAAACGACTTTCTTCAACCGAAAGATATCTTCAGCTTATAAAACAAGAAGCCCAAAGAAAACAAGGAATTGGTGAGCTATAATTAATAACCTTACTTTTCTATTGACAATATTTGTGAAATTGTTTATTATTTGTGGATAAGTTATCCACAAAAAATATGTCTTTCTTAAACTCTTTTTGGAATGAGTTTTTAACAAAAATCAAAGAAAACCAAGGTGAATCATCTGTTTTTTACTTTGTTTTGAAAAATACTAAACTTGAAAAAATTACTGATAATGAATTGATTATCAATTGCGAAAATCTAGGGATTAAAAAATACCTTGAACCAAGAATTGACAAAATCGAAGAAGCTATCTATCATTTTTTTAAAAAAAAAGTTAAAGTCGGCCTAGTGTTGCAACCAACCCCTAAAAAAAACGCCCCAACTCCACCGCTTTTGTCATTTGAGCCAACCATTGATGATGTTTTTGCAAAAGCTGGATTAAATAAAAAATATAGCTTTGAAAACTTTGCTGTCTCCTCAACCAACCAAGTCGCTTATGCAGCTGCTCAAGCAGTTGTCAACAATCTTGGCTCAGCCTATAATCCTCTGTTTTTATATGGTGGTGTTGGTGTTGGCAAAACCCATCTTGCTCAAGCTGTTGCCAGAAAAATTCTTGAGTTTGATCAAAAAAAGAAAGTTTATTTCTG
>CAYUCK010000022.1:0-11016 GCA_964443335.1 uncultured Gammaproteobacteria bacterium
ATTTTTGCCAAGCTCCTTCTTCTTTTTGTTTCTTCATCTCATTTAGTTTTTTAATGTTTTTAGTCATTGTTTCAAAGTTGGTTAATAGACCAGCCGGCCATTTGTTATTGATGTATGCGAGATTATTTTTTTGGCTAATTTCAGCAATGAAATTAGCGATGATTTTTTTTGTACCAACAATTAATAAAGTTTGTTTTTCTTTTGCTAATTGGGAAACAAATTGTTTTGCTTTTTCAAGAAGGCTTAGAGTTTTTGATAGATCAATTATTGAGGCACCATGTTGATAAGTGTAAATAAATTTTTTTGCTTTTGGATGCACTTTATTTTTTTTATGTCCCAGGTGGCATCCGGCATCAAAAAGTTCTTGAATTTTTTTGTCTTCATTAATCATAATCTATAAATTATATATTTGGAGTTTATATTTTTCAATTAGATTTTTAATGATTTCAAAAACTTTCTAAAACCGCTATTAATCTCAGGGTGATTTAGGGCAAACTCAACGACAGTTTTTAAATATTCAAATTTATTACCAGTGTCATAGTATCGGCTGTTTTCAATAACAACGGTATACACAGGTATACCCTCATCTTTTAGTAAGTTAATTGCATCAACTAACCAAACTTCCCCGCCTCTGCCAGGTTTAGTTCGTTTCAAGGCACTAAAAATTTCAGGTGGTAAAATATAGGCTCCATGAGTGGCAATATTTGAGGGAGCTTCATTAGGATTTGGTTTTTCAATGATTTTATTAATTTTATAAATATTTTTTTCAACATGGGTTAAATCAGCAATTCCATAACGATTTACATCTTCTTTGTTTTCGATTTTAACACCAGAAATAACAATGCCTCCTAATTTTTCGTAAACTTCAATCATTTGTTTCAATCTTGGAGGCTTTGAATAGATGAACTCATCACCCCAAAGGACAGCAAAAGGTTCATCTTCAATAGCAGGTTCAGCTGTTAAAACAGGAACACCATTACCATATGGTCCTTTCTGTCTAATGTATATAAAATTAGCCATTTGAGAAATTCTTTTGATTTCTTCTAAAAGATGATATTTCTTTCCTTGAATCAAATTTTGAATTAATTCTTCTGAAGGTTCATCAAAATGATCTTCTATAGCTCGCTTATTTGCTCCAGTAATGATGATAATATTACTGATGCCAGATTCAATTGCCTCCTCAACTACATATTGTATAACTGGTTTATCAACAACTGGCAGCATTTCTTTGGGCATGGCTTTTGTTTGTGGTAAAAATCTCGTGCCGTAGCCTGCTGCAGGAATAATGACTTTAGTTATTTTTTTTCTCATATAAAAGATTATTCAAATTTTATGCTAACTGTTTGATTAAGTTGAATTGTGTTGTCAACTACTGTAGTAATTTTAGCTAATCCAGTCTGATCTGAAACGAGATAAAAGGTAGCTTTTCCAGATTTATCAGTAGTTAAATTATTATTTTCAAAATTACCTAAATCAGTGTTTAAAGTAACTAACTTATTGGCTAAAGGAACATTTTTTGCATTTCTCACAAAAACATTAATAGTAACTTTACTTTTCCCATCAGCTTTAGCATTTAGCGGCCAGGCAAAAATAAGTGATGATTGAGGTGATGGAACTAATTCTTCACTTGCCCGGGTAAAGGTAGCAATTTGTTTATTAAAAACGACGTAGCTGATAAATAAACTAAAAATTAAAACGAAAGTAACCAAAAAACCCATTAGTTTTTTATCCATATGAATAAAGATTATCAAGAAAACATTGATTTGTCAAATTTTTAGTAGATTTTTATGCTTAAAGTAATAATTAAAGTGAAGAAAGTTTTTGGAGATTTAATATTGGATATTTTGAAAAAAGTTTTTAGTTTTTAATGAATTTTAAGCTTTAAGTTTATATTCTTTCATTAGAAACTTAAGATCACAAACTTATTTTTATTTAGTCATTTAATTTTCCTAGTTTCTTAATTTCCCTCATTTATTTAATTTATTTATTTGTTTATTTTTTTATTTTATTATTTGACTATTTATTGTCATTATTAATTATTTTTGTATTGATATAAATTTAATTTTCTGTCATAATAACACTTATGCTTAAAGTTTACTTTACAGCATCAACCTCATTTAACGGAGAGTATAAGGAAAATTATAAAACAATAATTCGCCAGCTTAAAATGCACCGGTTAATTTTGACCTCTGGTGAACAGATTGTCAATGAAAAACTTTTAGCTGAAGATAAACAACTGAAGCCACGGCAAGTTTTTACTCGTCAGAAAACCCTCATTGATAAAAGTGATTTTATTGTTGCCGAGGTAACTAAGCCTTCCCATGGCGTTGGCGGCGAGATCGTCTATGCCTTAACTCAGGAAAAACCAGTTTTAGGTTTAGTTTTTGAAAACAATCAGGATTTAATTTCGCCTATGATTTTAGGTAATCCATCAGATAATTTTTATTTAGAGCGCTATGATTTTGATAAGTTACCATTTATCATCAATGATTTTGTTGCCCTTATTAAAATCAAAAGATCAAAAAAAGGTAAATTAATCGTTATTGACGGTGGTGATGGTTCAGGAAAAACTGTGCAAAGTAAGCTTTTGATTGAATACTTAAAACGAGAAAAATATTTGGTTAAATATTTTGACTTTCCTCAGTATTATAAGACTTTTCATGGTCAAACAGTTGCTAAATTCTTGCAAGGAGAATTCGGCAGTATTGATGAGGTTTCGCCATATTTAGCCTCACTAGCTTATGCTTTGGATCGTTTATCAGTCAAGCAAGAAATGGATTTTTTCTTAAAAAAAGGCGGAATAATTGTTTGTAATCGATACTCGACTTCAAATTTAGCTCATCAAGGAGCAAAATTTAAAGATGAAAAAAAAAGAGATGAGTTTTTAAAATGGCTTTATGACTTAGAGTATAAGGTCAATAAAATGCCAAAAGAAGATATTGTCATCTATCTTTATGTTCCTTGGCAGATAGGTTTAGAACTTAGTCAAAAAAAAGGATTGAGGCATTATTTACAAGGAAAAAAAGATATTGCTGAGGCAGATATAAATCATAGAATTGCCTCTGAAAAAATGTATCTTGAATTAGCAAGAAAAAATAAAAATTGGGTAAAAATTGATTGTGCTGATGCCAATAAAAAAATATTGTCACCTCAGGAAATTCATCAAAAAATCATTGAGATTTTAAAAACAAAAAAGATCATAAAATAACCTCACCTTGCCTGACTTGATCGGACAAAATCAACTGGGCGATTTTATCCTCTAATTCATCACGAATGACTCTTTCCATAAATCGTGCTCCATAATCTGGATGGTAGCCTTTTTTAACAAGCTCATCAATCGTTTCTTCCTTTATCTTCACTTTTACTTGATAGAGTTTAAAAATTTCTTTACTAAAATCTTCAATAATTTTTTTGGCAATTAATTTAGTGGCTTTTGGCGACAGATGACTGTAGGTAATGACGCCGTCAAATCGATTTAAAAACTCAGGCGAAAAATAATTTTGATCTTTGGCATTAGAGGTGGCAATAATTACCAAGTTTTTACAGTCAACATGCTCTCCCAAACCATCAGTAAAATAACCTTCATCAACAATAGTCAAAAAAATATTTAATAAATCCTTATCAGCTTTTTCTAACTCATCCAAAAGCAAGACTCCATAAGGATGCTCTCTTATAGCCACAGTTAAAAGACCAGGCTCTCTGGTGTTGATATCACCGATTAATTTAGGGATATCATATTTTGATTGAAAATTTGACATATCAAAGCGGATTAATGATTTATCTGAGGAAAAAAAGACTTTAGCGATAGCCTTGGCTGTCTGAGTTTTGCCAACACCAGTTGGACCCAAAAATAAAAAAGAGGCTAAAGGTTTTTTTCTTTTGCCAATTAGTAAAAATGAACGACGCAGACTTGAGGAAAGTTTATTGATTGCTTCATCTTGTTCTAAAATTTCATTTTTTAAAAGTAATTCCAGTGACAAAAGTTTTTCTTTCATTTGTGAGGTAATTGTGACTGGTACATGAGTTTTTTCTGTTAAAATTCTATCGATATCTTCAGGGAAAACCATAGGGGTTTTTTGATTTTTTTTATGTTGCTTGACATAAACACAAGCGCTATCTAAAAGGTCAACGGCTTTTTCTGGAAAAGGAATGTAGGTCAAATAAAACTCACTTTTTTCTATAGTTTCTCTAATTGTTTCATAAGGGATAATTACCTGGTGATAGTTTTCAAATTCAGTAAATTTTTCCATGAGAATTATCAAGGCTTCGTCTTTTGAAACCTCGAAAACATCGACCTTATCAAAAAGTTTATTGGCTTTGTCATTGGGAAAGATAAATTTTTCATAAAAGAAAGGCGTACTAATGCCAATTATCTGCAATCTGTTTGAGCCAACGTACTTTTCAAGCGAGATAAGATGAGGTAAATAATTTTCAAAGTTATCAATAAAAATGATGATATTGCCAGCTTGATAGGCTTCATTTAATATTTCATCCAATATTGTTGTTTGACCGATTTTTTCCATATCAATTTTTAAGATTCGCTTATAGATGAGATTTGGATTGGTTTTGCCAAGATAAAAATTTTTCGCTAAAGCATCAACAATCGTATGTTTTCCCACTCCTTCCTTACCAACAATTAAGACATTTGCGTGAGCATTTTTTGACAAAATTAATTCAATCTGATTGATCTCTTTTTCTCGATCAACAATATTATTAATGTGACTAAGATAACTCGTGGTTGCTAAATCGGTAGAATATTGATCAAGAGTTGGTGTGTAGCCATAGTGCCAATCACGAGCTAAAGGCGGAATCATTAAAAGATTTTCTAATTTCCACCAAGCCTGTTTTTGTAAATGATTTTGATAATATTTTTCAAACCATTGCTTAACTAATGATCGATTTTTTTCATCTAAAAGATGATTTGACAAAAATTCTTCTTTTAAGATATTTTTTTTCTCAATGGGAGTTTTTTCAAAAAGATAAAAAAGGTAGCGCAATGGCACAAGTAAAAATAAAATTAGAGCAATAAATGGCAAAAAAATAATAAAAATTGTTTGAAATAAAAGATAAAACACAATTAAACTAAACCTCATAAAAAAGCCAATTGTACGGGAGATAAAATTAAAAAAAGCAATGTCTAACCACTCTGAAAATGAAAATCCTGGAGTTGTTTTTTTTATCTTTAAATTTTTCCAAGGAGAAAACAAAGTTTTTAGCAATGTTAGTATGGAAAAAAAATATGGTAAAAAAATAAACAGATTGGCAATTGCATGACCAAAATCACGCAAGAAATTACGATAATATTCAATTAAATTTTTCTTCATAACTTTATTATAGAAAAAAATTTTGATAGCAATAATAAATAAAGCTTAAACATTTTATCTACAATGGATTTAAAGCCATAAGAATTTTCTTTCAACTACTCATTAACTTAATTTCCTGATTACAATTATTTATTTTATTCCTCTTGACATTTGAAAAAAATATAGAATAATTTTTTTTATTAAAATGAAAAAATCTGAAAAAAAATTAAATAAAAAAAAACCCCCACCTGAAACGACAACAGAAGATTTAAAAAAGTTTTCAATAAAAGTTAGTTCTATTTTTGATGATAAAAAAATAAATCTTAAAATATTTAAAGAAAATCAATTATTTAAAAATTTAAATTTTACTTACCCAGGTGACATCTGGAAAAATTATAACAATTCAAATAAAAGAAGATTAGTAGATAATTTATCATATATTTTTACTTCTCATTTGCCTTTTATTTATAACCAGCCTTTAAAAATTATCTATAACACCGCTTTACCAGAAACATTTTCTTACGCACAATATTTTTTCTTACGTTATTTACCTGCCTATTCGTATATAAATAGTAATATTATTGAGCAGAATTATTTAAAAATAATGTTCAATACTGATTATGAATTTAATTTTTTAAATGATAGGGCAACTTATTTTCCAAAAACAAAAAACAATCGCGTTATTATTTTGTTTACTTTTGGTAAAGATAGTTTTTTGACATATCATTTAGCTAAAGAACTTGGATTAGATCCAATTTTGATTTGGTTTAATGATCCAATTGATGAGGGCTTCGAAGCTATTCATAAATTAAAATTATTTGACTCTTTTTTAAAAAAACATAAAGAAAAGGTTTTTATTATTGATAATGATTTTAGCGTTTTAAGAGAAAAAGGTGATGGTTGGTTTGGATGGGAAATGGCAATTACCTCCTGGGTATTATTTTCATTACCATTTAGTTATTATTTTAAGGCAAAATATATAATAGTATCTAATGAAAAAAGTAACAATGATTACCTTTTTGACAGAAATGGTTATAAAGTTATTCCAGATTGGGAGCAATCTTTAATAGCCACCAAAGAATTATCGTTGCTAGTTCAATCTCTGTCTGAAAATGAAGTTTTTGTTTTTACATTTTTACAGGGATTAAACGACTTAGCTATAATTGGAATTTTAAAAAAAAGATATTATGATGATACCTTTAAGCATTTAATGTCTTGTTGGTCAGAGCAACATACAGGAGGTGAAAATTCAAGATTAAAAAGATGGTGTGGTCATTGTACAAAATGTGCAAGATTATATATTTATCTTTTAGCTAACGGAATAGATCCTCATAAGGAATCTGGATTTGAGGATAATATGTTGATGGAAGATAAAGAAAAATTCTATAATGTTTTCGGTCAAAATGCAGAGGGAACTGGATGGGATTCTTATGGTCTTAATGTATTTGAACAAGGTTTAGCTTTTTATCTTATCTATCTTAGAGGATATAATTATCCTTTGATAAGAAAATTTAGAAAAACTCTTTTGTTTGATTACGTTAAAAAAAATTTTAATGATTTAGTTGAAAAATATTATGGAATCTATGAAGATTATTTAATTCCTAATCTATGGAAGAAAAAGATTAATAAAATTTTTAAAATAACTTTAGATGAGGTCAAAGAAGAAATTTATAAATTAGCTTCTGCGAGACAAAATTAATGAAAACAATTGTACTTCTTTATAACCAGCGCCACCTTTACCCTGACCCAGATGATCCACGCAGCCAGCTTGAAGCTGATTTTGACGATCCAGAAACTACCCACTGGCAAATAAAATATCTAAAAAATTTAGGGTATAAAGTAATTCCTATTGAGGCAGATGAAAAAGCTTATTTTAAACTCTATCGATTAAGAAAAAAAATTGATCTAGTATTCAATGTAGCTGAAGGTATTTATGGACTTGATCGTGAAGCCCAGATGCCAGCGATTTTAGAAATGTTGCAAATTCCCTATCTTGGTAGTCGACCCTTAACTGAAGCGATTATTCTAGATAAAGCGAAAACTAAAGAGATTCTAATCGCAAATAAAATACCAACTTTAAAGTTTCAGGTGATTAAAAATGTTAAAGAAAAATTGATAAAAGATTTAAGCTTTCCACTAATAGTAAAGCCAATTGCTCAAGGATCATCAGCTGGAATCACAAACGATAGTGTGGTTGATAATCTTTCGAAATTATATAAAAAAATTGAACAATTAATTAAAACATTTAATCAACCAGTCTTAATTGAACCTTTTTTAAAAGGTCGAGAATTTTCAGTCGCAATGATGGGAAACCCGCCTAGGATTTTACCTATAATAGAACCAAATCATAAAATACTCCCAAAAAACTATCTACCTTTTGATTCTCTTGAGGTTAAGTGGTATTTTGAAGAAAACAACGGATCTAAAAACTACTTACAATGCCCAGCTCCTATTGATAAAAAATTAGAAAAAAAACTTAGAGAAATTTGTTTATCAACTTGGAAATCGCTTGAAATCCGTGATTGGTGTAGAATTGACATCAAATGTGATGAACAAGAAAATCCTTATGTTTTGGAAGTTAATAGTCCACCAGGAATTATCCCACCTGAAGTTTCAATGACCTCATATTTTCCGTTAGCTGCCAGAGCAGCCGGAATAAATTACGAAGAGTTGTTAAAGCAGTTAATTGAAATTGCTTTAAAAAGGTACTGAGATTAAATTGGTGGGCACGGATAGAATCGAACTATCGGTCTCTTCTTTATCAGAGAAGTGTTTTACCATTAAACTACGTGCCCTTAATAAAATTATACCATAATAAAAAAGTTACATAAATAAATTAATTAAAGACATTAATGCTGTTTAATTAATATTAAATAATTATATAATATTGTATAATAAATTTTATACAGTGCATAATAACTTTTATATAAAAACTTTATGATTTATTTTTCTGAATTAAATAATAAAAAAATTTTTACTGAGGATGAAGTTGAAGTTGGTCGGTTAAAAGATCTTATTTTTTTGGCTTCTGATAACTCATTGATTACTAAAATTGTTATTGAAAACAACCATGGTGAAAAAATTATTACTTCATCTGAAAATATTTTAAGGATTAATAATCATATAGTTATTAAAAAAAATTATCTTAATTATTCTCTCGAGGAAAATGAACTATATTTAGTGAGAAATTTACTTGATAAGCAAATAATTGACTTAAAAGGTAATAAAATTGTTAGAGTCAATGATGTAGCTATCAATAAGATAGATAACAAATTTTATATTGCTGGAGTAGATATAGGGTTAGTAGGATTGTTAAGAAGAATTAGACTTTTTGGTGGGCATAAAATCTACAATCTTTTAAGCAAATTAAATATTCGTTTAAGATCTCGATTTTTATCTTGGGCCGATATTCAGCCATTAGAATTAACTCGTGGTCAAGTAAAACTTAAGAAAAAAGAAGAGAAACTAAAAAAAATAAGACCAGAAGATTTAGCTGATTATTTGGAAAAAACTAACATAACTAATACCAAAAAATTTTTAAAAATGCTGGATTTAAAAAAAGCAGCAGAGGTAATTAGTAACTTAAACATTAATTATCAAACGAATTTATTTCGACATTTTAAACCAGAAACTGCCGCTAAATTTATAAAATTTATTGATCCAGATGAAGCAGTTGATGTCATTTTGACATTACCGAAAAAAAAGCGCGAAGAGATTATTAATTTACTTGATGAAAATACTAAAAAAGATATATTAAAGCTATTAAAATATTCGCAAAATCCAATTGGTAGTTTAATTACCACGGAATTTTTAACAGTTAATCCTGATGATAGTGTTCGACTAGTCGTTGATAAAATTAAAAAACAAACTGCAGATTTTTCCTTTCTTGACTATATTTATGTAATCAATCAAAAACAAGAATTAGTCGGCGTCTTTAATCTACATGAATTAATTTTGCAAGATCTAGATACACCAGTTTATAAATTTATGATTCAAAATATAATTGTTGTTCATTTCACCACTCCAAAAGAATTAGTTTTAAAGAAAATGTTAAAATATAAAATTTATGCTCTGCCAGTGGTTGATGAAAATAAACATATTTATGGAATTATTACCTTGGATGATTTGGCAGATAATTTATCAGTTAATTTCTTAAAATAATATAATATGAAAAAATTAATTGTTCTGGCTGATTTAGCTGAGGATTCGTTAAGTTGCGCTGAGGTAAAAATTGCTACGCTTGGATATTTAAAAGATCCAACTAATGCTGATATTACTTTTGTTTCGTCAACTCCTTCAACAATTCACACCTCATTTTTACTTAATCAATTAGTTGAGGATATTGAGCGTTTTAATCATCCTCAAGAAATAGTAATTTTTCAAAACACAGATCCTCGGCTTCACTCAGATAAAGGTTTAGAAAAAGCTGAAGGGGCAAAGCCTTTTATTATAAAATTAAAATCAGGTTTGTATATTACAGGTCCAAACGCTGGATATGATTACTCATTAATTAAAGATAGAATTGAACAAGCTTTTGTTTATCAGGGATTAAACGAAGAGGGTCAATTTCATTCACGCGATCTTTACTCAAGAATCAGCGCTCATTTAATGGACTATATGGAAGATGAATTAGAGTTAGAGGAAGTTAGCATTGATGAAATTCCAGATCTAAAAGGATACTTTATTGGTCATATTGACAATTTTGGCAATATTAAGACAACCATTACTCAAGAAGATTTTAAAGGAAAGTTTGAATACGGTGATATTTTAAAAATTAAGATTAATAAGATTGAAAAAAAAGCTAAATTAGTTCCCAGTTTGTTTGGAGGTGTACCAGGTGAGCTAGTTATTTATCCTGGCTCTTCAGGTAAAAAAGATAATCGTTTTCTGGAAATAACTGTATGGCGCTATTTTACTGAAGAAAAGCCAACAACAGGTGTTCATGAGTTCAATAATCCAAAACCAGGAAGCGAGATTGAGATAGTGGAGTAATTAAGTAATTTAGAAAGAAACACCTAACATCTAACTTCTAACATCTAACATTTAATCAAGTTCGCAGTTTTTATTTTTCAGTTTTTAAACATTAAAAAAACGAACTAAAAAATAAAAATTCACTAAAATCTGCGAACTGAAAAATGAAAACTTTTTTCTAATATCTTAATATCTTTCTAAATATTGACAAATTTGTGCCATTTATTATCGTTTTAAAGACAATTTTTTATATGGCTTTATTAAAACAATATGAGGATTTACTAATTTATTGATGAGAGATTTGAATGCTAACGCTACAATTTTATCAAATATTTTTTGTAATCTCAACCTAAATTTAGTTTATTAAACGGGTTAGGAAAAAAAAGAAAGGAGGTGATCCAGCCGCTCCTTCCAGAACGGCTACCTTGTTACGACTTAACCCCCATCGCCGGCAATACTTTCCCCTCCAAATCGGAGGGTTTAAGTATCACCGACTTTGTTGGCTTGACGGGCGGTGTGTGCAAGAGGCAAGAACGTATTCACCGCGGTATGGCTGACCCGCAATTACTACCAATTCCGCGTTCATGAAGTCGAGTTGCAGACTTCAATCCCTACTGAGTGATGATTTAGGGGATTTGCTCAGCGTTACCGCTTGGCAAAGCCCGCTGTTCATCACATTGTAACATGTGTGTAGCCCAGGGCATAAGGGCCATGCTGACTTGACGTCGTCCCCTCCTTCCTC
>CAYUCK010000022.1:11038-11343 GCA_964443335.1 uncultured Gammaproteobacteria bacterium
TCCTGTGACAGATTTAACACAGGATAGGGGTTGCGCTCGTTGTCCCACTTAAGGGTACTCCTCACGGAACGAGCTGACGACAGCCATGCAGCACCTGTGCTATCATCCTTGCGGATCATCACCCATTTCTGGGCGACTAAACGATAGCATGTCAAGCCCTGGTGAGGTTCTTCGGTTCGTATCGAATTGAACCACATGTTCCACTGGTTGTGTGCCTCCCCGCCAATTCCTTTGAGTTTTAACCTTGCGGTCGTACTCCCCAGGCGGTCTGCTTAACGGGTTACCTTCGCTACACCTATCCCCCC
>CAYUCK010000022.1:11353-11741 GCA_964443335.1 uncultured Gammaproteobacteria bacterium
TACTGGTAGTGCGAGGCTAGCGGGCATAGTTTACGGCTAGGACTACGCAGGTCTCTAATCTGCTTCGCTCCCCTAGCTTTCGTGTCTCAGCGTCAGTTATCTTCCAGAAATCCGCCTTCGCCTCTGGTGTTCCCCAAGGTATCAACGCATTTCACTACTCCTCCTTGAGTTCTGATTTCCCTAAAGATAACTCTATTCTTTTAGTCTTTTGTCCCTTTCTATGGTTGGGCCATAGGATTTGAGACAAAACTTGAAAGAACGCCTACACGACCCTTTACGCCCAGTAAAACCGGATAACGTTTGGGGCCCACGTATTACCGACGCTTCTGGCACGCAGTTAGCGGCCCCTTTCTAGTAGAGTACCGTCAAACCTCCGAATCGGAGGTTT
>CAYUCK010000023.1:0-11536 GCA_964443335.1 uncultured Gammaproteobacteria bacterium
ATAAAAGAATAAATAAAAATACTGGAGCTAAAAGATATAAAAACCCAGTTTTCAACTGTTTTTTAACTTCTTCTTTGGTCTTCATTTTTGAAAAATTTGGTGAAAGCACTTGGGTGACAGAAATAATTGAGGCCATTACAGTTAAGATGATTTTCTGTGCTAGTCCGTAGTATCCAACTTGAGCTGATTGAGGAAAATAAAAGG
The DNA here is from genome assembly GCA_964443335.1 of uncultured Gammaproteobacteria bacterium. Classification (GTDB taxonomy): domain Bacteria; phylum Patescibacteriota; class Microgenomatia; order UBA1406; family GWC2-37-13; genus GWC2-37-13. Next base: position 205 of record CAYUCK010000023.1, read on the forward strand.
ATAAAAGAAAAAGATCCATTCTTAATGCTAAATTAAAAAACTGAGAAGCAATAAAAAAGGAGATGGTGTAATTGAAATAAAATTGTTTTTTATCAATTTTAGCTTTAAAAACATTTTTGATTGTTTGAAATTTTTTAAAAAAAAGAATTAAAAAAAATGCTGTCGGCCCTAAAATTCCCAAAGTAAAAATTATTGTGGCAACGGAAACTGAATTTATTTTGATTAAAATTATAATAAAAATAGTTTTAATAACATTTGATAAATTTAAAATAAAGTTAGATTCAAAAAATTTTTTGTTAGCATTAAGAGAATTAATGATATAGTTTTGCCAAATAAAAAAAAGCACTGATAAAGTAGTTAAATAAAATTCAACTACAGAAGCATTAGTTTTAAAAAAATTTTTATCAAGAAATGGGAAAAAAACTGAAAGAATAAAAATAATAATTAAAGAGAAAAATGTTTGAAAAGAGAAAATAGTTTTTAAAAAAATATAAGCTTGATCTTTTTTTTCCTCAAGAAGTATTGGCAGATACGAGTAGATGCTGGCTGTTGTTCCAAGATCAAGAATGTTTGCTAAAACATAAGCTATTCCCAAAAGCACACTTAGCACTCCATAATCACTTGGACTCATAATTCGAACCAGAAGAAAAGCAAAAAAAGCCGTAAAAAAAATATTAAGATAATTTCCAAATGAGTTGATAAGTATTTGACTATTTGTTGAGTGTCTAGCAAAATTTTTTAACTTTTTAAGCATAAACAATATAATATAAAGTTAAGATTTAAAAGTCAAAAGTAAGAATAGTTATAAAATAAGAATTTAAAAGCTCAAACTATAACTTAAAAAAATAATCCAAACCCAAAATCATTGGACACTTGGTAAGTTTTTTGTATAATTTAGTAATTAGTAATTTTTTTTATTTTTTTATGTCTAATAAAGTAGCCTTGATTACTGGAATATTAGGTCAAGATGGGCCATATTTAACAAAATTACTTTTGGAAAAAGGCTATAAAGTTTATGGCTTAATTCGGCGCTATTCTAATCCTAATTTTTCCAATCTTGATTATTTGGGAGTAACTTCTGATGTTGATTATGTTGAAGGTGATATGACAGATGAGGCATCACTTATGAATTTAATTCGCACCCTTCGGCCAACTGAAGTCTATAATCTAGCCGCTCAATCATTTGTTGGCTCCTCTTTTGATCAAGCAAAATTAACGACAGAAGTTAATGCTTTGGGTCCATTGTATCTTTTAAATGCGATTAAATACTTCTCACCAACGACCAAATTTTATCAAGCCTCAACCAGCGAAATGTTTGGCTTGCAGCATACCAATGGTTATCAAGATGAAAAAACACCCTTTCATCCTCGCTCGCCATATGGAGTCTCAAAAGTCTATGCTTATTGGATAACTGTTAATTATCGAGAGTCATATGGTTTATTTACTGCTAATGGAATATTATTTAACCATGAATCACCAATTCGCGGCATTCAATTTGTTACTCGAAAAATCACCGATGGAGTGGCAAGGATAAAGTTAGGCCTTGCAAAAGAGCTGCGTTTGGGCAATCTTGATGCCAAAAGAGACTGGGGTTTTGCTGGTGATTATGTTGAGGCAATGTATCTTATGCTTCAGCAAAAAGAGCCTGGAGACTATGTTGTTGGTACTGGCGAAAGCCACAGCGTCAGAGAATTTGCCGAGTTAGCTTTTAAATACGCTGGTATTAAAAACTGGGAGAAATATATTGTTATTGATCCTCAATTTAAGCGGCCAGCTGAAGTACCAAATTTAAAAGCCCGGCCAGATAAAGCAAAAAAAGTCTTAGGTTGGCAGCCAAAGGTAAGCTTTGAGAAACTAGTGAAAATGATGGTTGAGGCTGATATCAAAAGACTTTCCAAAAAATCTTAAAAATATCTTCTGATTTTTGTTGAGTATTGGAGAGCTTTTTTGTGACGTAAAATAATCTTTTCGGGGAGATCAAGAAGTTCTGCTAGTTTGCGACTTATATATTTTTCATAAACTTCATCCTTTATTTTGCTCATTTTAAAATTAGGTGGGATTTTTATGGCAAAATCAATAAATTCTTTTTCCAAATAAGGATTGATCAACTGAAGTCCAAAAAGTTGAGCAACGGCATTATCTCTTGTTTTATCTATCTGCAAAAGATACAGGTCATTTTTTATTTTTTCATTTAGTTTTTCCAGAGGAATTTTTTGATACATATGGTAGCCTGCAAGCAAGATATCTGGTCCTTGGCCAGTAAAAATCACCTCAATTCCCTGCTCTTTTGCATTTTGACACAAAAGATAAAAAGCACTAGCCAAAGATAATTGAGTTGGGTTTGCGTCGATGTTTTTTTCTTTTAAAAGTTTTAAAACCTTATCTTTTATTTCAGTTATTTTTTGATTATTAATATTAATTATTTGAAGATCTTGTTTGAGTTTTTGATTTAATAATTTTGTATATTCAAGATCAACTCCTTTTTCACTGTGCAGGGTAAATAGAGTGATTTTTTTGAAAAAAATCTTGGTAAAATAAGCAATGATTGAAGAGTCAATACCGCCAGAGGCAAATACACCAATTTTTTTATCATGAAATTGCTGATAATAGTTTTTAAAAAGATTTTCCAAAGTAAGCTTGAATTGACTAATTAAAATTTTTTCTTGAGTCATCTTTTAATTTTACAAAATCTATGCTTTACTATCCACCAACATATCCAAAAGAAAAAGAGAAAGTTTTAAAACAATTATCTTTATACCTTTTAGATAAAAATATAAAATCCAGACAATCACTTTATCAATACATAAAAAATTTTTTAGAAGAAAAAAAGATTAAAGATTTTTATCCAAAATTGTGGCATCTAAATTTTGTTTATAAACGTTATTTTGATGAAAAAAATGAAAGTTTAATATCTCTTTTAAAAGTAGTGGCGATAAGATCGCTCTCAGGCATAGTGCCTTTGTCGGTTTTTACATCTCCCAAAAACTCTTGTCCTTTTAACTGCGTTTATTGCGCCCTAAATTCTGATGCACCAAAAAGCTATTTTTCTGATGAGGCAGCCGTGATGAGAGCAGTTAGAGCCTCCTATGATCCTTTTAAGCAGACTTTTGATCGCCTGATGCAGTTTTATTTATCAGGTCATCCGATTGATAAGATAGAGTTGATTATCCAAGGTGGGACATTTTCTTTTTATGAAAAAGGATATCGAGAGTGGTTTGTCAAGCGGGTTTTTGATGGTTTAAACACTGACATTGAAAAAATTGTTGCCGGTTGTGATCTAGTTTATGCCAATGCCAAAGATTTAGATGAAGCAAAAAAAATCAATGAAAAAGCAACATCGCGAATGGTTGGTCTAACAATTGAGACTCGACCTGATTTTATCAATAAAGAGGAGATTTTGTTTTTGCGAAAATTAGGAGTTACTCGGGTTGAGCTTGGAGTTCAGTCAACTAATGATGAGATTTTAAGACTAGTTAATCGCGGTCATTTGGTGGAAAAAGTAGTTGAGGCAACTAGACTTCTTCGTGATGCCGGATTTAAAATCACCTATCATCTAATGCCTGGACTGCCGGGATCAGACTTTGAAAAAGATTTTGCTGTTTTAAAAGAAGTTTTTACTGATCAAAGATTTAAACCAGACAACATCAAATTTTATCCAACTCAAGTAGTCAAAAATAGTCCGCTAGCCAACTGGTATAAGGTTGGTAAGTTTAAGCCTATTGATGAGGATTATCTGCTGCGTTTAACTGAAAAGTTTAAAAAAGAAGTTGTGCCGCCGTGGCTTAGGATAAATCGATTAGTTCGTGATTTGACAAAAAATGATTTAGTTGTTGAGACTTTTCCCTCAAATTTTCGTCAGCATTTTGAGGCATATCTTAAAGAAAAAGGAGTTAAGTGTTTGTGTATTCGCTGTCGAGAGATTCGCAATCAAAAGATCAAAGGAGAAATAAAAATTAATGTGATTGAATACCAAGCTAGTTTGGGACAAGAATATTTTATCGAGGCAGTTGATGAAGATTATCGACTTTTGGGATATTTGCGATTACGGATTCCTTCTTATGTCTTAGATCAAAAAAATTTTTTTATTAAGGATTTAGAAAATTGCGCAATCATTCGTGAGCTTCATGTTTTAGGTCAAGCTACCTCTTTATCAAAGGCTGGACCAGTTCAGCATCAGGGACTGGGAAAAAAGTTGATTGAGAAAGCGCAAGAGTTGGCTAAAGAAAAATTTAACTTGAAAAAAATGGCGGTGATTGCTGCTGTTGGTACAAGAGATTATTATCGAAAGCTTGGATTTAACCAGATGATTGAGGGTGAGTATTTATTGAAAGTTCTTTGATAATTCTTTGAAACTCTTTGGCGGTTTTTTGATAAGAGAATTCTTGCCTGAGAAACTTTTTAGGATTGATTTTATTTTCAATAAGTGTTAGAAGTGTTTTTAATTCCTCGCCTTTTTTAGCATAAGGATAATCATCAGTAAAAAGTTCTTTAATTGATGAGTTTTTATAAAGCAAAACTGGCGTCTCACAATAAGCTGATTCAACTGGTGGCAAGCCAAAACCTTCATACTCGGAAAGATATATAGTTACCAAGGCATTTTGATAAAAAAAAGGCAGATCTTCGTCTTTGACATATCCTACAAAAATCACTTTGTCCTCAAGATGCAAATCCTTGATTAATTGAAAAATTTTTTCATTTTTCCATCCTGCTTTGCCAATTATTAAAAATTTTAAATTGCTAAATTGTTGGTGATTGATTAATTGATGAAATGTTTTTATGGCAATATCCAAATTTTTTCTTGGTTCAATGGCACCAACATATAGAAAATAGTTAAAAGTCGAGAGTTCAAAGTCAAAAGTGAGATATTTTTTGAAAATTTTATTTCTTTCATCATCAATTTTTGACTTCATAAACTCCTCTCCGACTCCCGGATAAACAACATGAACTTTTTCTTCATTAAATTGCGGATAAAGTTTTAGTAAGTCGTTTTTTGTGTTTTGTGAGTCAACAATAATTTCATCACCATATTGAATTGTTTTTTTAATTTTTATTTTATGGGCGTTAATTATTTTTTCAGTATGATACTGCGGAAAAAGCTTCCAGGTTAGATCATGGATAGTGGTTATAGTTTTTACTTTAGATGGCGAGCGCAAATAATCATTGGCATAAAAAACATCTATTTTACCTATTAACCACTCAACTGGGATGATATTTAGTTTTTGCCAGAAAAACTCAAGCAACCTAAATGGAATTGGATAGTGATAGATTTTGGCACCAAGATTTTTAAATTCTTTCAAAAATGGAAAATTTTTTTTTGATTTTGCTGAGACAAAAAAAAGCTTATACTGATTTTTTTTGTTAAGTAGAAGCAGATTTTTAACTAAATTATATGTATATTTTGCCACCCCAGTTCCCTCAAAAAGTAGTGGGGTGATGTCAATCCCAATGATCATTTATATATTTTAGCAAAAATATTTGTTTCTATTCTGCTATAATCTTATAATGTCTAAGATTGTCAGATTGATCTCAACCGACAGTATTGGGCTTTTGGGAAATGTTAATCAATTTTTATATCTTCATAAAGATTTTTTTCAAGCTGGTTTTTTTGATGGAGTGGAAATGATCGCCTTTGCTCCTCTATCTCGTTGCCAGAATTTTATTAGTAATTTAGAAAAACATAATATCAGAGTTATTTCTTTTCATGGTCGAACAGGTGGTGAAAAAGATTTGCGATTATTTGGTCGACTGATTATGACAATAGTTAATCAATTGATTTTATCAGCTGAAGATTTAGCCAAAAATTTTTCTGGTTTTGAATTTTTATTTCATGCGCCATATTTGCAAGATAAAAAAGTGTTTGATTTTATTGTCAAAAATAAAAATAAAATTAAAAAGATCTGGGTGGAAAACCATCTTGATGGGATTGAGGGAGTGAATAAAATGCAGGAGGTAGTGATTCAGTTGCAAAAAAATCAAGTGACAGCCTCAGGACTAATTGATATCTATCATGTGGTATCAAAATTAGCAACAGATGAAATCGTTTTATCATGGGAACAAATAGTTAATGAGATTGCCTCTAATTTATCCTTTGTTGATGGCATTCATCTGCCCATTGGTACTCGTCTTGATGACTCCATCCCAGTTGATTTTTTAACTGACAAACAACTTGATTATTTTTATCAAAAAATTGTTTTAAAGGTGAGGCGGATTGTTTTGGAGAATCAACAAAAAAATCTTGGTCTTCTCTACTCGACTGCCAAAATGCTTGAAAAACAAAGGGAAAGAAATGAAAAGGTATTTTTAAGGTTAAGAAAGATAGGAATATTGTGAATTTTCTATAGTATTGACAAATTTCATATTTTGTTTCATAATTACTACTATATGAGTAGAAAAAATGAAATAAAAAATATAGAAATAATTGAAAATAAACCTTATATCACAAAAAAAGAGGCGGGATTACTTTTGGAAAAAGCTGGAAAAAATCTAGATAAAAAAATTAGTCAATTGTTAAGAAATAAATATCTTATACCTTTAAAAAAGGGTTTATATACAACAAAAATTTTTTCATTAAGATACAAAGATAACTTTGAGGAATATCTAGCTAATGTTATTTATTATCCTTCATATTTAAGTCTGGAATATGTTTTATCAAAAGAAGGGATACTGGCAGAAAATGTTTATGTTTTTACATCAGTGACTTTAAAAAGCACTCGAAAATTTACCAATAATTTTGGCACTTTTTTATACCAAAAAGTTAAAAATAAATTATTTACAGGATATTACCTAAAAGATTATTGTTTAGATTACAAAATAAAAATGGCTAGTAAAGCAAAGGCTTTATTTGACTATTTTTATCTTAAAAATTTTAATATGATAAAAAATATTAAAGATTTAAGATTAAATTTAACCAGTTTCAAAAATAAAGATTGGGATGAATTTTATTTTTATGTCAATTTAAGTCAATCAAAAAAAATGAAAAAAATTTTTAAATTAATAAAAGATGAATATGCTAATTGATGATTTAAGGATTGTAGTTGATAAAAATAAAGATAAAAATAATCTTTTTTTGCGCAATCTTTTAAAAGAACAACTTCAATTTTATGTTTTAAATTTTGTTTATAATTCAGTATACGCAGATAAATTTTTATTCAAGGGAGGAACTGCTTTAAGATTCTGTTTTGATTTGCCAAGATTATCTGAAGATTTGGATTTTGATGTATTTGGTTTTGAAGGTTTTAATGTTGATAGTTTTATTGATGATGTCCTTTTTTATTTTAAAAAAAAGATAAAATACGATGATATTTTTTTTAAAAAATCTGGTAATAACAAAATTATTTATTTTAAATTTCCTATCTTAGAAAAAATTGGTATGAAAATTGATAAAAATAAACCTTCTGAAAACGATCTTTTTCTAAGAGTTGACTTAAGCAGTGTTGTGGGAAAAAATTTTAAAACAGAGATTTCTTTAAAGTCAACCTATGATTTTTCTTTTATTATTAAAAGATACTCAGTTGAGGATATTTTTTCTGGAAAAATTGCTGCTATTTTAACAAGAGAAAAATGGGAAGAAAAAGAAAAACAACCGCGTTTTAAAGGTAGAGATTATTTTGATATATTTTGGCTAAAGGAAAAAGGTGTAAATTTTAATTTTGCTTATTTAAAAAGTTTAGTTAATATAAAATCAAAAGAAGAGTTAAAAAAATTATTAGAAAAAAAATTTAGAGAGGCAAAAAAAAGAAAACAAGAATTAAAACAAGACCTAATCCCCTTTTTTGCTGATCAAAACTTTGTTGAGATTTTTATCAATAATTTAGATAGTTTTTTTGATAAGTTTATAAAATTAGAAAACATATAATGATACAAATATGCGAGCAATTAAAAAAGATATTGGATATTTGGAAAAATTATTTTTTATTGTCGAGACGCCCCGCCGGGACGTCTCTACCAAATGTCATTCTGAGGTTACAACTAGTCGTCGAGAATGAAGAATCAAGCGTTGCGTATTTTTGTTTTTACTCATTAAAGACTTCAAACTGCGAACTAACCATTTGGTTTAATAACTGCAAACTGAAAACTGAAAACTTTTTACCTCAATATCTAATATCCTAATATCAAATATCAAAATAATTTATTCGCATAGTCGCAGAATTCGCATTCATTCAAAGATTCGTATCGTTGAATAATAATTTAACAATTTAAAAATTAATCTTAGAATAATTAGGTCAATTAGAAATTAGGTTAATTTAATATTTATTAACTGTTAAATGTTAGATGTTAGAAGTTAGATGATTTTCAGTATAATTTTTTAAATTTTAATAAAAATATGAAAACCCTTATCCTTATCCCCGCTTACAATGAGATTGAGGTATAAATTGAAAAATTTAGATGTTATGTTACTATTAATTTATACATCCTCCTCAGGCAGCGCTTTTAAGCCCCTTAAGGTTTTTTAAATAGTTGACAATTAATCAAGAAAAACATTATAATCAAAGTATATGATAAATTATTTAGATAAATTACCACCAAAAGCGAAAACTCCAAAAAAATATTCTCCCGAAAAGATTAAAGAATTAAAAAAGCTTTTGGAAGATGTTGGTGAAATTTTAAAGAAAGAATTAGGATATGATAAATTTTCAAACAAAGGAGCTCATTTTTCCACTTAATTTTGAAAGCTTTATCAAGGATTCTTACATAATTTTGGACACTAACATTTTTATTAATTTAGCAATAAATAATAAGATTTATTTAGATTTTATTATCTTTTTAAAAAACAACAACGTTGATTTGATAACATTTGATTTATGTTATTGGGAATTTTTAAAAGGATCGGTAAATGAAAATGAGATTGGAAAGAAAAATAAGATTTTTAAAGAACTTGAAATAGGTGTTTTACCTTCTAGAAATTTAATTGATACATATTTAGAGACAATAAGGCTTTATCGGAGAAAAGGACGCGAAGTATCGTTGGTAGATTTATTTTTAGCCGCAGGATTAATAAAATATTCTAAAGGTAATCAAAAAATATATTTGCTAACAGGTAATTATAAGGATTTTTATTTTAACATCTTTATAAGAGAAAAGATTGTTTTAGTAAATACTTCTGAACAAATAACTCCATTGGTTTTTTTAAGCATAAACAAGGAATCATATAAAAAATCACTCAATAATTTTTAATTTTTTGATAGAATAAATGAGGAACTTAACTTAAGAAATTTTAATTTTCTTTAAATTTTATTCTAATTTTTAAAATTAATATCAAATGAAAACCCTCATCCTTATCCCCGCTTACAATGAAGGAAAGATGATTGGCAAAGTGATTGAGGATGTTAAAGGGCAGGGATTTAAAGATATCATCGTTGTTGATGATGGGTCAACGGATGAGACCTTCGAAGAGGCTAAAAAAAAGGGAGCAATTGTTTTGCGGCATATTGTCAATCTTGGTCAAGGAGCAGCATTGGAAACAGGGATGGAATATGCCAGAAGAAAAAATGCCGAAATTGTGGTTTCTTTTGATGCTGATGGGCAATTCTTAGCCAAAGAAATAAAAGAAATTATTAAACCGATTATTAATGGTCAAGCTGATATTGTCCTTGGAAGTCGATTTTTAGGAAAAACAATTAATATGCCTTTATTAAAAAAAATTATCTTAAAATTTGGAATTTTTTTTACTGATATTTTTTCTGATATAAAACTTACTGATACTCACAATGGTTTTCGTGCCTTTTCAAAAAAAGCTCTTAAAAAAATTTCTATTAATCAGTCTCAGATGGCTCATGCTTCTGATATAATTGATCAGATAAAAAAAAATAATTTAAGATACAAAGAGATACCAGTAACAGTGATTTATAATAATTACAGTCTAGGCAAAGGACAAAAAATAACTAATTCCATTAGAATTTTAACTGATTTAATTTTTGAGAAAATTAAATAATTTATGCTAGCTTCACAAATAATTTTATCAGTTGTAATCTTATTTTTTATTTTTAAAATAACATTAAATTATTTGTTAAAAAAAAATATCAGCAAAAAGTTTTTTTTAGTTTGGCTTTCATTTTGGTTGACTGTTTTATTTTTTATAAACTACACTCCCCTACTTTCTTATTTAGCCAAAAAAATAGGAATTGGTCGAGGCGTTGATTTAGCTGTCTACACTTCAATAATTTTGATTTTTTATGCGATTTATTTGATTAATGTTGAGATTGAAAATTTAAGAAAAAAAATTGAGAAAATAGTCAGAGAATTAGCAATTAAAAGAGAAAAAAATTAGCATATTAATATGATATTAAGATTAATTGAAAAAATAGAAAAGCAAATCAGTGAAATAGTGCGAAAGGAGGCGTTAAAGGATATTGAAGTTAAATAATAAAGTTTATTAATTTTTGTTATAATTTTTTTTATTATAATTTTTACATTTATTATAAAGTATGAAAAAAGCCTTAGTTACAGGAGCAGGTGGATTTATTGGTTTTCATATGGTTAGATATTTAAAAAACAAAGGATATTGGGTAAGAGGAGCTGATATCAAAAATCCAGAATTTGAACCATCCGATGCAGATGAGTTTTTAAAAGCTGATTTAAGGATTTTTGATAATTGTTTAAAGTTAACTAAAGACATTGATGAAGTTTATCATTTCGCCGCTAATATGGGAGGAATAGGCTTTATTGAAACGGTTCATGCTGATGTTGTTCGTGACAATACAATTATGGATAATTATATGCTTGAGGCTTCAAGATTAAATAAAGTAAAAAAGTTTTTCTTTTCGTCTTCTGCTTGTATTTATCCAAGATATCTTCAAAAAAAGCCGGAAGTTCAAGGATTAAAAGAAGAATATGCATATCCAGCAGATTGTGATAACGAATATGGTTGGGCTAAACTTTTAACTGAAAGGCAGTGTTGGAATTATTATCAGGATTATGGATTAGAGACACGAGTTGCTAGATTTCATAATGTATATGGACCTTTGGGGACTTGGTATGGAGGAAGAGAAAAATCTCCAGCAGCTATTTGTCGAAAGGTAGCTTTGGCTAAAGATGGAGAATCAATTGAGGTCTGGGGTGATGGCAAACAAACAAGATCATATACTTATATTGATGATTGTGTTGAGGGTGTCTATAGATTAATGCAATCTAATATTAGAGAGCCATTAAATATTGGCTCTGATTATTTAGTTTCTATAAATCAACTCATTGATATTGTTGCAAAAATAGCCGGGAAAAAAATAAATAAAAAGTATGACACATCTAAACCTCAAGGAGTAAGAGGGAGAAATTCTGATAATGAAAAAATTAAAAAATTGTTAAATTGGGCGCCCTCCACACCTCTTGAGGAAGG
>CAYUCK010000024.1:0-7994 GCA_964443335.1 uncultured Gammaproteobacteria bacterium
TAAATGAGAGAAAAAGTCTATCAAAAAATGATTATCAATGGATTTTCATAGGAGTTTTAATTATTGGTATAGCTAATTTGGCAATTTTATTTAGATTTTATTTAGATTTTAAAGATACTGTCGAGATTATACGAAATACTGTTTATCCTGGGAAAAGATTTATAGCACAGAGCCAAGGATCAATTATTCACCTTTTAAATGGTTTTTATAATATTCAACTTTTAGATGATGCTAAAGGATCAGGTCCTTTTGAAAATCAATCTGAAGCTTCTAATTTTTTTCTATTAAGTCTTTTTGCTCTGCCTGCTTTTTTATGGGTTTTATTAAACCAGATTAAAGCTAAAAAAATAGATTGGATATATTTAATGCTAAATTTTTGCTTTTTATTTTTACTACTTTGGTATTTATTTCCTTGGCCCAAATTTATGGCAAAAATCACTCTTTTATATCTTGTTCCTCAAAAAAGAACTTTAATTGGAATAGGAGTTAGTGCTTATGTATTGATGTTTTATTTTATTTCAAAAATTAAGATCAAAAAAGATTTTTTTTATCAATATATTACTATTTTTTCTAGTTTATTTATTTTTATTGTTAATTTATATTTAGGATTTTATTTAAAACTTAATTACCAAACATTTATTCAAAATAACCTAAAAATTTTTTTAATTAGCTTATCTTCTGCTTTGTTACTGTATCTATTACTTAGCCAAAGAAAAAAATTATTTTTAACATTTATTTTGCTATTTTCAATAGCAAGTACTTATAGAGTAAATCCTTTATATAAAGGTTTAGATCCTCTATTAAATACTCCTCTGGCTAAGGAAATTAAAAATATTGTCAAAGAGACAAATAATCAATACTATTTTGTCAATTACGGCTCAATAGTTCTTGAAAATTATCCTCAAGCCAATGGAGCAAAATCATTGTCAGGAGTTCACTATTATCCTCAGTTTGAAATGCTAAAACAACTTGATCCGGAAAGAAAATACATTAATATTTACAATCGATACGCTCATGTTAATTTTTTTGATAATCCAAAAATAAAAGAAAAGTTTATTTTATGGTCTACAGACAATTATGGGATAAACATTAGCCCTTGTGATAACTTTTTTACCAAAGTAAATGCAAAATATTTTATGTTTAATGGTGAAGTTAATTATCAATGTTTAGAACGATATAAAAATATTAAAATGCCAAATATGGAAATTTGTATATATGAGAGATTATAATTTTTATTTTATACGTAGACTGAAATCTTCTCTATTTAAACTTAAGTTTTTGTTATAATAAGGGTCATTTATTAGTAATTTGTTCCATTTTTTCACATTTTTAGTATTTTTTTCTAATTCATTGATTATTTTTTATATTTTACTAAAAAAAGATTTGTTCTAGTAATTGATATGAAACCACTGACCGTAAATTAGGCGCGTAAAGTTTTTGTTAAAGAAAGGATCGTTTTTTCGAATGTAATTCCACTTTGTTAAGAATAGTTTTATCTCTTTTTTCCACTCTTTTTTCCTGCTTGTGGGTAATCCAATAGAAACTGACTCATAATGGATTAATTTAGAAAAGGGGTTAACTAAATTAAATTCATTTTTATAAATTAGTTTTAAATTAAGATCAATATCATTAAAAGCAACTTTGAAGTTTTCATTAAAACCTCTTATATATTTAAATTTTTTTATTTGCAACATTAAGCAAGCTGCGGTGCAGAATGAATAATTTTTTATCGCTTTTTCATCAAAATGTTTAAATGTTTTAATATCAATACCACGAAATGCGTGTCCTGCAATTCCAATTTCTTTAGGATCACCTTTTATCCCCAATAATCCACCTAGATGCTGTATTTTTTTATCAGGATAAATTAATGTGCATCCAACAGCTCCAATTTCTTTTCTTTGCGCATGCTCAAGCATTCCCTCAATCCAATCTGGTGTTAGCACCTCTGTGTCATTGTTTAAAAATAATAAATACTCTCCCCTGCTTTTTTTTGCTCCAAAATTACAAACGCTAGAGAAATTAAATTCTTTTTCCCATTTTAAAACTTGAGTTTCTTGGTGTCTTGATTTAATTTTTTCATAAAGCTCCCATACTTTTTTATCTTTTGAGCCTGTATCAACGATTACTAATTCATAATTTTTGTAGGTAGTTTTTTCAAGGATTGAAAAAAGACAGCGAGAAATATATTCGAATTTATCTTTTGTTGGAATAATAATTGAAACTAAAGGATTGCCAATAATTTTATATCTAACTCGCCATACACCTAAATATTTTGTTGGTTCAACTCGACCTTGATATCCTCTTCTTTTTAAATCATCTTCCAAAACTTTTTTTTGATTTTTATAAGCATAATTTTTAACTACTCCAATATTTTTTTCTGAGGCAGTTGATTGAGGGGTTTTTCGCCAACTATATAATACTGTTGAAATATGCTGGATGGGATTTTTTGGGTCTAAAGGATGACAGTGATTTGTATTTTTTTCTAGCCAAAAAGTGGCTCTTAAAAACAAATCCCAGTCTTGAGCGCCTTCGGTCCCAAGTCTGAATCCACCAATAGCCTCTACTAAACTCTTTTTTAATACAGCAAAATGAGTGATATAGTTAATAGATCGCAGATAATCCGGACTCCAATCAGGTTTAAAAAACGGGTCAACATGAGTTTTACCATCATAATCAAGTTTGTCTTCATCAGAATAGATAAATTGAGTGTCTGGTTTTTTATTTATTAATTTAACCACCTCATACAAAGCATTTGGCCATAAAAAATCATCATGATCTAAAAGAGCGATATACTCGCCCTTTGCCATCGCCAAAGCATCATTTGAGGCTTGAGAAATATGGCCATTTTTTTGGCGAAATTTGACTTTTATTCTTCTATCTAAATTTTTATATTTATTCAATATATCTTTTACATAAGGTTGAGTTGAGGCATCATCAACAAGACAAAGCTCCCAAGTTTCATATGATTGATTTATCACCGACTCAATACACTCAATCAGATGTTTTTTTTCTGGATTAAAAACTGGAGTAATAATTGAGATAAGCGGTTGATATTTAAATTTTTTGCTCTCTTTTCTTTGTTTTTTTAAATCATTTTCAGTTGGATAATTTTTTTTAAGCCAAAATTGATATTGTTGATTTATTGTCAAATTATAATAGTTTTGCTGGATCTTTTCTTTTATTTTTTCAATAACTCCTTTTGGACCTTGAGTAAAAAGAATCTTGATAGCTTTAAGTATTTTTCTTATGTACTTATTACTTTTCATTTTTTAATTTATATTTAAAATTTTACTCTAAATTTTACAATATTTTAGTTTTAGTTTAAAAAATTTTGATGATTTAATGATATTTAGCTGAGTTGTGTGTTTTTTTGCAATATTTTAAAAATTTCTTTTTTTTTGAGATTTATGATTGCTAAAAAATTTTAGTAAAAATTCTCTTGATGAACCTCTGTTATTATAATCTTTTCTAGTGTTCATTGTCTTGATATTACTATTTTTTCATTTTTCCAAAACCAATATCTTCATATTTTCATCTACCAAGATTGATTTTGTTGATTTTAATTTTGATAAAGAAAATTGGGAAAGCTCCCAATTGTTAATTTTTCTTATATCAGTGTTAATTTTTTCATTAAAAATTATCAATTTTTTTGTTATTGGATATTCAAATTGATTTAGAAGATTATAACCATATTTAGCAAGGAAAAACCGATATTCATCACCTGAACTTACTGGTGCATCGTCTGATCTGATAAGTAAGATATTCAATTTGTCATTTTTTTTAATCAAATTATTTGACAATAACTTCTCTACTCTATTCTTTGCTAATTTATATGATCTTAATGTTTTTTGATAATAATTTCTAGGATAATTTAAAATTAATAATAAAATCAAAATTATTAATGCAAGTTTATTTATTTTAAGTTTTTCAATTGTTATCAAAAAACAAAAACTCAAAAAACTCAAAAAAGGAAAAAGATAATGAAAAGAATACTGAAAACGAAGACTTACAAATAACAAAACAGATGCTAAAAGAAGTGAAAAATTGAGTGTTCTAATTTTTTTATTCTCAAAAAGAATTAAAGAAGTTAAAATAAAAATAAAAACTAAAATAATATTAATATTTAGATATAAGCTGAGCTGATTTATCTTATTTAAATTGATATTTTCAGGTAAATTTCTATTTTCAATAAAAGATAAATAGGATCTATCTATAAATGTATTTTTAAACATTACGAAATTATTTTTAAGCTCAAAAATTATCAGAGGACTAAAAGCCAAAAAAAACCCAAACATAAATATTATTAATAATTTTTTATTTTTAAAAATAGAAAAAATATAAATTAATATTGGCACAATTAAAGGTAAATATGAAAATTGCATTGAGACTATAAAACCAAAAAGAAAGCCAAGAGCAATAATTTGCCAGATTTTAAATTGATTAACATCAAAAAAATAAATTATTGTTAAGAATATTAGAAAAAATGGTATATGGCTAAATCCATTACCAGGATTTCTTCCAGAAAAAATAATAAAAGGAAATAAAATAAAACTAAGACTTACTAATAGACTGGATAAAAAGCTTTTATTTTTTTTAACCAAAAAATAAGTGAAAAAAGCCAAGGAAAAAGAAAAAAGAAAAGCATTAAAATAAATAACACCGATAATTGATTTACCAGTTAAAATAAAGACGGGAAGAAAAAGATAGAAATAATAAGGTGTTGTATAAATCCCGCCAAAACTACTTTTTGGCCCAAGTAAAGTAAAATCTCCATTACTGATTTTTAAAATCTCATAAAGATCTCGTGCCAAATCACCCTGAAATGAAGTAGACTCTGAAATTTTATAGGTAAAGACAACAAAAGAAAAAAGAAAAATAACAGTAGTTAAAATAATTTTTTTCATTATTTAAATTATAATATAAAACATGAAATACAAAGTTTCAGTAATTATTCCAACCTTAAACAACACTGATGGAATTAAATATTTAGTTAATTATTTTAAAAATAAAAAAGAGTATCAATTAATCATCATTGATAATAAGCCAGAAGTTAAAAAGTTAACGAGTTCACAGGTTAACGAGTTAAAAAACATCATATATCTACCCCAAAAAGAAAATTTGGGTTATGCAAAAGCTAATAATTTAGGAGTAAAATATGCCAAGGCTGAGTGGTTGCTTTTGTTGAATGATGATATAGAATTTAAATATCAAATATCAAATATCAAATATCAAAATGACAAATCAAAATTAAAAAATAAAAACAAAAATCAAATCGAAGAATTAATTAATTTAGCAAAGAAAAATAATCTTGATGCGGTGGCGCCGATTTTGATTAATCCGGATGGAGGGGTGGAAAATTATGGATATAAAATTTTAAATTATGGAAAAGTGCAGTTGTTTAAAGAGTTAAAGAGTTTGCGGGTTAACGAGTTGGATGGGTTGACTGCGGCGTGTTTGTTAGTCAAGACTGAAATATTTAGGAAACTGGGTGGTTTTGATGAAAAGTTTTTTGCTTATCTTGAAGATGTTGATTTTTTCCTGCGACTTAAAAAAGCCGGGTACAAATTTGCTTTAGCGTCAGATATTGCCGTTTTTCATCATCATCGAAAAACTTCATCAAAAATGGGTTGGTTTAAGGAAAAGCAGGATCTAGTCAATTGGTGGCGGCTTTATTTTAAGCATTCTGATGTTATCCGTTTCTCGCCTAGTTTTTTAATTGAGAGAGCAAGAAATATAGCGGGGTTAGTAAAGAAATTATTACATTGTTAAATTGCTAAACAATGATAGGAATAAAAATGCGAATTAACGAATATTCGAGTAATTAAGAATGATATTTGATATTCGATATTAGATATTTGGGAAAATATTTTTTATAGTAGAGACTTGGCATTGTTGCGTCTAAAAAATTTTTATAAAAATAAAAACGCGATCCTGCATCTTTTATGAAACTATAAGCAAAAATTTCTAAAGTCTTTTTGATTTTTTAAAAAAATCAGAATGCCTTCACGATGACAATTAAGGTAAATTTATCAAATAATTTTTAAGAAAAAACTGGAGATTTTTGACTTCTTCTTGCCAATTCCCTCCTTTTTTGAGTTTGTAAGTAATTGAACCAGTAGTAATCATCAATAAATAGAAATAAATTTTTATTTTTTCATATTTTTTTAGTCTTCGTCGGAAATAACCATTTAAAAACTTACTTATCAATTGCTTTTTTTTAAAAAAAGATAATTTAATTGTATAAGCTAAATCAAAATAAGTATCACCCCAGAAAACATTTTCAAAATCCCAAAGTCCATTCAAAATAAATTTGTTGTCAACTAATTCAACAGTAAAATTTTTTGGGTGAAAATCATAATAAATTAAACCAATATTTATTTGGTTAATAATTTTTTTTGATGACTCAAAAATCGTACTAATTTTTTTTATTTCGCTTTTACTAAAATTTATCTTTTGCAGAGTTTTTAAATCATTTATCAGCCATGGATTAACAAATTTTTCCGGCCAAGTATCAGCATCATAAAAATCAGTTAATTTTTTAAATTTTTCGTCATTTTTTAAAAAGATAGTTTTTTGATGAATTAATTTTAAGAATTCACCCATTGATTTTGCCAGTAATTTATTCTTAGCATTATCGCATAAAAAATCATCGCCTAAACTTTTGTCAATAAAATCGCGAAAATAAACATAAAAATTACTATACTTCTCCACTTTATAACAGGAAGGGATAGGAAGATTTAATTTTTTAAATACGTCACATAAGTAAATTTCTTTTTGAAGATTTTTTTCTTTGTATTTGGGAATTAGTTTGATAATTTTTTTGTTATTGTTTTCTAAATATACAGTTAAAACTAAATTGTCTGAATAACTGTTATTTTTTTGGCAATATAAAATCTTCAAATTATTTTTAACTAAAAAATTTTTGAAAGCTTGATATTGGTTAATTTTTAACTCATAGGGGGAGCTTGAATTAATTTGATAGATTAAATAATTATTACCATCAAAAAATACTGAATTAACTTTACCATTCTTAATAGTTTTTAAATTTCCACGAGAAAAAAAGAATTGTTCATCACCATAAAAAATTGACAAAAAAGCTCTTATAACCTCCTCATGGGTAAAAATAACATAAACCCCATCTTTTTTAAGATTGTTTTTTATGAAAATTTTAACTCGGTTTATTAAATCTTTTTTTGACTCACCATTAGGAAATGGGGTATTAAAACGATCTAATTGATATTTAAGCCACCATGTAAAGTATTTACTTTTAACATCCTCAAAAGACTTTCTCTCAAGATCTCCAAAGTTAATTTCTTTGATATTATCGTCAATCAAAATTTTTTGATTGCAAAAATAATTAGCAAATATTTTAGCTGATTGCATAGCTCTTTTTAAAGGAGAAGAAAAAATCTTATCGACTTTTATTCCAGATCTTACAAAACTTTTACTTATGACCTCTATTTGTTTTTTTCCATGATTTGTTAGACTAGTGTTGTCTTTGCTTCCTTTAATAATTGATTTTTTTGTACCCAAGAGATTGCCATACGATTGTCCATGGCGAATAAGAAAGATAATCATCCTTAAATTATATCAATATGATAAAATAACTTTTATGATTTTTGATAAACTTCCAAAAAACAAAAATATTTTAGGTGTTTTTGCTCACCCAGATGATGATGCGTTTGGTCCAGCTGGAACTATTTTAAAATTGGCAAAACAAAACAATTTTTATGAAGTCTTTTTAACTAATGGACAAGCTGGTACCAATCAAATGACTGGAAAAAAAGAAAAAGATTTAGGAGAAAAAAGAAAACAGGAAGTAAAAAAGAGCGGAAAAATTTTAAAGGTTAAGAGAATTTTTTTTCTTAATTACCAAGATGGATTTTTGTCAAACAATTTGTATCATGAAGTTGCTCTGAAATTAGAAAAGTTAATTAAGAAACTTAAAGCTGATATACTGTTAACTTATGAACCAAGGGGAGTATCAGGACATA
>CAYUCK010000024.1:8004-10434 GCA_964443335.1 uncultured Gammaproteobacteria bacterium
TTACCTCAATGGTGACAAGTTTTGTAGCTGAGAAAAATAATCTGACAGTTTGGTATTATTGTTTATCTCATGAGCAAAGAAAGTTGGTGGGAAGTTATTTTATATATTTTCCACCAGGTTATTCAAATAATGAAATTGATTTAGCTTTTAACTATAAAGATGTTTTAGATGAAAAAATTAAAGCTATCCAATGCCATAAAACTCAAATTGAGGACGGTAAACGCATCATTAAAAAGATGTTTACATCAAAAAATTTTTTTGAATATTTTTTAGTTAAAAAATCATAAATATTTGCTATAATTATTATAATGAAATTGACAAAAATTGTTGCTACCATTGGCCCTTCTTGTCAGGATAATGATGTTATTGAAAAAATGATTTTAAGTGGAGTTGATGTCTTTCGTTTTAATTTTAAGCACAATAAGACAAGTTGGCACAGTCAAATGATTGAAAAAGTAAATAATGTTGCCAATAAATTGTCAAAACCAATTGGTACTTTAATTGATCTTCAAGGGCCGGAAATACGATTATTTATCTTAAAAAATCTTGAACAAATCGAGCTTAAGAAAAATCAACTTTTGGAAATTGGTGTTGATATTCAATTTTCTCACCCACAAATCAAAGAGATTCTAAAAAATAACCAAAAGATTCTTGTTGATGATGGATATTTCACATTTATTGTAAAGAAAAATAACAATAAAGTTTATTTACAATCCCAGACTCAAGGATTACTTAAAAATCGAAAAACTGTTAATTTGCCTGAAGTTGACCTTGATTTTCCATCATTGGTTGAAAGAGATTTTGAAGGATTAAAGTTAGCAGCAATAAAAGAGATTGATTATATAGCTTTATCTTTCGTAAGGTCTGATAAAGATATCATTGATCTTAAAAACGAGATGAAAAAATATAATGTTAAATCAAAGATAATCGCCAAAATTGAGACCAAAAAAGCCATTGATAATATTGATTCCATCATCAAAGAAGTTGATGGCGTGATGGTGGCTCGGGGCGATATGGCAGTTGAGATCTCCTGGGAATCAGTGCCATATTATCAAAAAATGATTATCAAAAAAGCAAGAGAGGCTGGAAAGTTTGTTATAACGGCTACTCAAATGCTTGAATCAATGATTAACAATCCCCTACCAACTCGTGCTGAGGTATCTGATGTTGCTAATGCTTTTTATGATGGGACAGATGCTGTCATGCTTTCGGCTGAGTCAGCATCAGGAAAATATCCAATTGAAGCAGTATTAATGATGAAAAAAATCCTGGAATTTAATGAAAACAGATTTAGTTGGCAAGATAATTATGGTCTATTAAATTTAAGCAATGATCAAACAGATTTGATCACCAGAGCTGCTTTTGAAATCTATCAAAAAATAAGAAACCAACAACAATTGGCAGGTTTTATTGTTTTTACGGAAACAGGCAGAACAGCCATTACTTTATCACGATTTCATCCAAAAATTCCAATCTTTGCCATTAGTCCCAATAAAAAAATCGCTGATTTTTTAAATGTTTATTTTGGAATTTATCCGGCTGTTTATCCACTTCTCAGATCAGGTTTGGTTGATATAAATGAAATAAAAAAGGTAATAAAATTTTTGGTTAGTAATTTTAAAACAAGCAAATTAAAAGAAAATCAGAGTTTTGTTGTTCTTCATGGTGATTATTGGGGAAAGACTGGTGGTACCTCAACAGTAAGAATTGTTAACTTATAGTATAATACTTTTATGCCATCTGTTATCTCAATTAATTTTAAAGATGTCTCAAAAAGCTATCCTCTACTTCATCAAAAGACCCTAAAAGAGTTTTTTCAGGCAATTTTTACTCGAAAAAAAACTATTGAAAAAGTTGAGGCATTAAAAGATATATCATTTGAAGTTAAAAAAGGCGAAACTGTTGGCATTATTGGTAAAAATGGCGCTGGCAAATCAACTCTTTTAAAATTAATTGCCGGAGTTTCCTATCCCACAAAAGGCCAAATAAAGGTTGATGGTCGAGTTGTGCCTTTGATTGAATTGGGTGCAGGTTTTCATCCAGAGTTAACAGGTAAAGAAAATATTTTTTTAAATGGAGTGATTTTGGGTCTTGAGGAAAAATATTTAGTGGAAAAATTTTCTGAGATTGTTTCTTTTTCTGAGATTCCAATGGAGTTTATTTTTACTCCTGTTAAATATTATTCATCAGGGATGTTTATGAGATTAGCTTTTTCTGTGGCAATTTTTTCTAAACCAGAGATTTTGCTTGTTGATGAGATCTTGGCAGTTGGAGATGTTGGTTTTCAAAAAAAATGTCTTCAAAAAATGGAGGAGTTTAAAAAAGAAAAGGTCACCATTGTCTTAGTTTCCCATAGTTTGGAGACGGTAAAAAATTTTTGCCAGCGAGTGATTTATTTAAAAGATGGAAGAATTGAGTATGATGGCGATG
>CAYUCK010000025.1:0-10191 GCA_964443335.1 uncultured Gammaproteobacteria bacterium
TTCTTTTTAATTTTTTGCTAAAATTAATAGTTTAGCTATGTTTAAATTAAAATCATCTTTTTCTCCAACTGGTGATCAACCGCAGGCGATTAAAAAACTAGTTGATGGAATAAGAAAAAATCGCAAAAATCAGGTGCTTTTGGGAGTAACTGGAAGTGGGAAAACTTTTACTATGGCAAATGTCATTGCCCAAGCTAATTTACCAACCTTAATCATCTCTCACAACAAGACATTAGCAGGTCAGCTTTATCAGGAGTTTCGTGACTTTTTTCCTGAAAACGCAGTTTCTTATTTTGTTTCATACTATGATTATTACCAACCTGAAGCCTACATCCCAACTACTGATACCTATATTGAAAAAGAAGCTCAAATTAATGAATTAATTGATAAATTAAGACTACAAACAACCACCAACATCTTAACCAGAAATGATGTCATTGTGGTTGCTTCTGTTTCTTGTATATACAACATTGGCTCGCCAATTGAGTATGGAAAATTTATTTTAGAGATTGCTGTTAATCAAGAAATTAATTTAAAAAATATTCTTGTGAGATTAGCTCAACTGCAGTATGAAAGAAGTGAGTTTGATTTTAAAAGAGGCACTTTTCGTATAAGAGGAGAAAATTTAGATATTTATCCAGCCTATGAGGATATTGGATATCGAGTTATTATCGAAAATAATATCGTTAAAAAAATCGAGCAGTTTGAGCCATTAACAGGAAAAATAATTAAAGATAAAAAAGGTGATTTTAAAAAAATCATTATTTACCCAGCAAAACATTTTTTAATGGATCCAATAATTTTTAAAAATGTTGAAAATAAAATTCGAGAAGATTTAAAAAAAGAATCAGAGGAGCTAAAGAAACAAGGAAAGATTACTGAGGCGCAAAGATTAATCCGTCGAGTTAACTATGATTTGGAGATGATTGCTGAGGTAGGTTATGTCAATGGCATTGAAAATTATTCGCGTTATTTTGATGGTAGGATGCCAGGCGAACCACCCTTTTCACTGCTTAATTATTTCAAAGAGGCTTATGGAGATGATTGGTTGCTTTTTATTGATGAGTCGCATATGACTGTTCCCCAATTGCGAGGAATGTACAATGGTGATTATTCCAGAAAAAAAACATTAGTTGAGTTTGGATTTAGATTAAAAGCAGCTTTTGATAATCGACCTCTTAAATTTGAAGAGTTTTATTCAATTCCAACAAAAATTATCTATGTTTCAGCAACTCCTGATGACTTTGAAATTAATCTTTCAAAACCTGATGGTATTGCTGAGCAATTAATTCGGCCAACTGGAATTGTTGATCCAGAGATAATTGTTCGACCAGCAAAAAATGAGGTTGAGGATTTAATTGGTGAGATTGAAAAAAGAGTCAAAAATAAAGAAAAAATTTTAGTCACTACTTTAACAAAAAAAATGGCTGAAGATTTAACAAATTTTTTAAAAGAAAAAAAAATTCGAGCTAATTATTTGCATAGTGATATTGATACTTTGGAGCGATCAGATATCTTGGATAATCTAAGAAAAGGCAATTATGATGTATTAATTGGAGTTAATTTACTAAGAGAAGGATTAGATCTACCTGAGGTGACATTGGTGGCGATTTTGGATGCTGATAAAGAGGGTTTTTTGCGATCAAAGACTTCTTTAATTCAGACAATGGGTAGAGCAGCCAGAAATATCAACAGTCAAGTGATTCTTTATGCAGATGAGCTAACAAAGTCAATGCAAGAGGCAATTGAGGAGGTCAAAAGGCGAAGGAATTATCAGTTAGAATACAATAAAAAACACAATATTACTCCAAAAACCGTTTATAAGCCAATTAGAGAAAAAATTATTGAAAAAGAGGAAAAATTTTTAGTTTTTGACCGAGATTTTAATTATTTTGAAATTGAAAAAATTAAGCCAGAAAGCTTAACTTCTTATGATAAGAAAAAAATTATTAAGAAGTTAAAAATCGAGATGAAGCATCAGGCAGAAAATTTGAATTTTGAGTTGGCAATTAGAATTAGAGATAAGATAAAAGAACTGGAAGATAATTAATAACAAATAATTAATTTTTAATCAATTTTAAATAAATCAATATTTAAATAATTAAACAATTATTATTGATTAAAAATTTATCATTAATTTATTAAAATTTTTTTTATATTTATGGATTATATAAAAATAAAAGGAGCACGAGAACACAATTTAAAAAATATTAGTTTAGAGATTCCTAAAAATAAATTGGTGGTGATTACTGGTATTTCTGGAAGTGGTAAATCATCACTAGCTTTTGATACTATCTACGCTGAAGGACAAAGACGCTATGTTGAATCGCTTTCAGCTTATGCTAGGCAGTTTTTGGGAATTATGAATAAACCTGATGTTGATTTAATTGAAGGTTTATCTCCTGCTATCTCTATTGATCAAAAAACTACCTCCCATAATCCACGTTCAACTGTTGGAACAATTACTGAAATTTATGATTATTTAAGACTACTTTTTGCTCGAGTTGGCCATCCTCATTGCCCTATCTGTGGTCGAGAAATCAGCAAAATGTCAGTTGATGAAATTGTTGAAAAAACAATTAAGATAATTGAAAAAGAACTTTCAAAAAATAAATTGATTCCTCTAATGTTTAGAATTTTTTCCCCAGTTATTCGAGAAAAAAAAGGTGAGTTTAAAGATCTCTTTGATAATCTTTTGGCTAAAGGTTTTTCTCAAGTGATTATTGATAATCAAGAAAAAAGTTTACATGAAGAAATAAATTTGATCAAAACTAATAAACACACTATCAAAGTTGTTATTGATTCTTTTTCTTTAAGTTTTAAACAAAGTCAAGATAGGATATTTATGGCTAATTTGAGATCTCGTTTGGCAGCATCAGTTGAACAGTCTTTGAATTTATCTGATGGTTTAGTAATTATTAATTTTGACAATCAGGAATTACTTTTTTCTGAAAAATTTTCTTGTCCAATTGATAATATCTCTTTAAGCGAGCTTGAACCAAGAATGTTTTCTTTTAATTCACCGCTTGGCGCTTGTGAAAATTGTAAGGGAATTGGTACAGTTTTTACAGTTGATAAAAATTCAATATTTAATAAAAATTTGAGTATTTTAGAAGGTGGAATATTGCCTTTTAATAAATTTTTCTTTAATGAAACTTGGTATACAAGGTTGATTAAAAAAGTAGCTCTTGATGAGGGAATCGATCTTAATATTCCAATTGGTCAACTGCCTCAAGAAAAAATTAATATTTTGCTTTATGGAACTAACAAAGTCTATCAGGTTCGTGGCGTTAATCGCTTTGGTAAATCAACAACAATTTATGAGAAATTTTCAGGAATTGTGGCAGAGCTTGAAAAAAGATATTATGAATCGAATAGTGATTTTATTGGATTGGAAGTGCAAAAGTTTATGAAAGAGGAGGTTTGTCCAAAGTGTCAAGGAAAAAGATTGAAGCCAGAAGTCTTATCTGTAACAATTGATAACAAAAACATTGTTGATTTTTCTGATTATTCAATTGAATATTTGATTAGTTATTTAGAAAATGATTTAGTAAAAAAATTAACTATTTATGAAAAAGAGATTGCTAAGCCGATATTAAAAGAAATAATTAGTCGCCTGAGTTTTTTAAAAAATGTTGGTTTATCTTATTTGACAATTAGTCGAGCTGCCAAGACTTTATCTGGGGGTGAATTACAAAGGATAAGATTAGCATCTCAAATTGGTACTGGTTTGACAGGAGTTTTGTATGTTTTAGATGAGCCATCAATTGGGCTTCACCCAAAAGATGTATCTTCTTTAGTTAGTACTTTAAAAAAACTGCGAGATTTAGGTAATAGTCTTCTGGTAGTTGAGCATGATCGAGAGACAATTGAAAACGCTGATTATTTAATTGAACTAGGTCCAAAAGCCGGAAAAGATGGTGGAAAAGTAGTTTTTTCGGGTACTCTTGATGAAATCAAAAAATCAAACACTTCTTTAACTGGTCAGTTTTTAGCTGGAAGAAGATCAATTAATACATCAAGAAAAAAACTGGTTAAAAATCAAGGAGAAATAATTCTAAAAGGAGCTAAGGAACATAACTTAAAAAATATAACGGTTCGTTTTCCACTAGGTAATTTAATTGCAGTTACTGGGGTTTCAGGAAGTGGTAAATCAACATTGATTACTGAGACCTTATATCCGGCTTTAAAATATCATCTTGATGGTTATTATCAAGAAAAAATTGGTGAGTATTCTCAATTAGAGGGTTTTCAGTATATTGATAGGGTTTATCTTGTTGATCAGTCGCCAATTGGTCGAACACCGCGATCAAATCCTGCCACATACATTGGTTTTTTTGATGAGATTCGCGATATCTTTGCCTCAACAGTTGAGGCAAAAGCAGTAGGTTTTAAAAAAGGAAGATTTTCTTTTAATGTAAAAGGTGGTCGATGTGAAAAATGTCAAGGCGCTGGAGTTCTAAAAATTGAGATGCAGTTTTTGTCTGATGTTTATGTAGTTTGTGATGTTTGTGAGGGAAAGCGCTATAACAAAGAGACATTGGAGATAAAGTACAAAGGAAAAAATATTTATGAAATATTAAAGATGACAGTTGATGAGGCATCTTATTTTTTTGCTAATCATTTTCAGATATTTTCTAAATTGGAATTTCTTAAAAAAACTGGATTAGGTTATTTGGAGTTAGGCCAGCCAGCGCCAACTTTATCTGGCGGAGAGGCACAAAGGCTAAAATTAGTTAGTGAGTTATCAAGACGCGATAGTGGTCGTACTTTATATATTTTAGATGAGCCAACGACTGGTCTTCATTTTTATGATGTTGAAAAACTTCTTTATACTTTACAAGAGTTAGTTAATCGAGGTAATACTGTTGTTGTTATAGAGCACAATTTAGATGTTATCAAGAATTGTCAGTATATTATTGATTTGGGCCCAGAAGGTGGAGATAAAGGGGGTAATGTTGTTTATCAAGGAGAGCTAGAAGGTATAATTAAAGTAAAAGAGTCATACACAGGTAAATACTTAAAAAAATAATAAAATAATCAAGTTAATAAATAGAAAATAAATTAAATGCGAAATACAATCAGTTTATGTTTAAAAAATTTTTTTTAAATTTTTTTATTGTTATTTTTTTTATTTTTGTTTTTCCGTTTTCTGCTCAGGCAGCTGATTATCAAGCTGATTATAAAGTTGAGTACAATCTTTTTGAAAGTGAAGGTAAGCTTAACTCTTTAGTTAATTTTGATATTAAGATCAAAAATCTACGTAGTGATGTTTATGTTAGTCGATTTTTTTTAACATTTCCTAAAACTTTTTTAATTAGTAACTTAAAAGTTTTCGATGATCAAGGAGAGGTTATTCCTAAAGTTAATATTGATGATTTTAGTACAAAGATAAATATAGAATTCAACAACCCAAATATCGGTAAAAATTCTGTTAATAATTTGTTTTTAAGATTTAATCAAGTTAATCTTTTTAAAATCAATGGTAATGTATGGGAAGTAGCACTACCGGTAATTGATAATAAAGACAATGAAAGTTATCAAGTAATTGTTAATTTACCATTAAATACTAATAAAAAAATCTCAATTTCTAAACCAAAACCAAGCTTAATTAATAATAACCAAATTATTTGGAATAATCCAAAAACTAGGATGATTTATGCAATTTTTGGAGATCAACAAATATATGAGACCCAGTTATACTACCATTTAAAAAATCCAGAAGTTTTTCCAGTGCTAACGGAAATTGCCCTACCGCCAGATACTCTTTACCAAAAAATATTTGTTGATTCACTTGAGCCTTCGCCAAGCTCTGCCTATCAAGATGAGGATGGAAATTTTTTAGCAAAATATATATTAAAACCAAAGGAAGAGAAAACAATTTTATTTAAAGGAAAAATTGTCGTATATGTTAAGCCACGAGAAGAATTATTATTTTTAGTAAGAAAAAATATCAATAATCAAAAAAAATATTTATTAAGTCAACAAAAATATTGGCAAATAAAAAGTCTTGATAAAATAGATAGTTTAAAAACCCCTGAAGACATATACTATTTTGTCACCAATTATCTCCAATATGACTATAAAAAAGTTAATTCAAATAATAAAAGATTGGGAGCAGAGGTCGCTTTAATGAATCCTGAAAATGCAGTTTGTTTGGAGTTTACCGATTTATTTGTGGCTATAGCTCGAGAAAAGGGCATTATGGCAAGAGAGATAGAAGGATATGGTTTTTCTTATGATTCTCAATTGCAACCATTGTCCTTGGTTACTGATGTGTTGCACTCTTGGCCTGAATATTATGATGATAAGTTAGGTCTCTGGCGTCCAGTTGATCCAACTTGGGAAAACACTTCAGGAATAGATTATTTTTCCTTATTTGATTTAAACCACATTACTTTTGTTATTCATGGAAAAAGATCTGATTATCCAGTATCAGCAGGAAACTATAAACTAGGGAATTCGCGAGATGTTTTAGTGAAGGCTATTAATCAACCTCCGCAAACAATAAAAAAGACAGCTATTGAGAACTTTAGCTATACTACAAAAATTTTTGACAACAGAATTTATGATGGAAAGCTAGTTATTCAAAATAAAAGCAATGTTTATTTGTATGGTTTATCAATTAAAATTACTGGTAAAAATGTTGTTGTAAAAAATGAAAAAATAACTTTTGACTCTTTGGCACCTTTTGAAAAAAAGCAGTTAAATTTTCAATATCAATCTCAAATAAAAAATAAATTTACTCAAGGGAAAATTTTTGTTTTCGTTGAGGATAAAAAAGTTGATGAGAAAATCGTTCAAATTTATCCAGAACAACTCAGAAAAGTAATTTTTGTAATCTTTGGTGCTGGAGTGCTAATTGCTGGGTTGATTTTAGTTTTAAAAAAAAATAAAAAATAATGATTGATAAAAAAATAATTGACAATTTGCCGACAACTTTTGGTGTATATATTTTTAAAAAAAATAGTGAGATTTTATATGTTGGTAAATCAGTTAATATCAAAGCAAGAGTTAGGTCTCATTTAGAAAATGCTCAATTGGATAAAAAAGAAGCTCTTATTGTTACCCAATCAAATAATCTTGATTGGATAACTACTGAAAATGAAGTCCAGGCTTTACTTTTAGAATCAGAGTTGATAAAAAAATATCAACCAAAGTACAATGTTATCTGGAAAGATGATAAAAGTTATCTTTATATAAAAATCACTGTCAGCGATGATTATCCAAAAATTTTTTTAACTAGAAAAAAAGACATTGAAAGTGATAAAAATAAAGCTAAAAATCTTTATTTTGGTCCATTTTCTGCTGTGAAAGTTGTTGAAAGTTTAATTTCTGATATCCGTCATATTATTCCTTTTTGTACTGAAAAAAATCTTGGAAAAAAACCTTGTTTTTATTCAAAAATTGGTCTTTGTCAACCTTGCCCGAATGTTATTGAAAACCAAAAAGATAAAAAAATTAAATTGCAGTTAAAAAGACAATATCATAAAAATATAAAAAAAGTGATCGAATTTTTTCAAGGAAAAGTGACTAAAATTTTAGATAATTTTTATGATCAATTAAAAAAATTGATAAAAGAAGAAAAATTTGAGGAGGCAATTAATATACGCAATAAGATTTTTCGTTTAGAAAGACTAATAAATCAACCATTAAATTATGATCAGACAAAAACCGAAAACAAAAGTTTAAAAATTCTTCTGGCTGAGCTAAAAAAATATTTTCCTAATTTAAAAAAACTTCAAAGGATAGAGTGTTATGATATCAGTAATTTAGGCAAGAAAAATCAAGTTGCCTCAATGGTAGTGATGACTAATGGAAAAATTGACAAAAGTCAATATCGTCGATTTAAAATAAAAAACACGCAGTTAAATTCAGACTTTGACAGATTAGAAGAAGTAATTAAGCGTCGATTTGAAAACTATTGGCCAAGACCTGATTTGTTGGTAATTGATGGAGGAAGACCCCAGATAAAGACAGTGATGACAATTTTGAAAAACATGAAAATTGATATTCCAATGGTTGGCATTGCTAAAAATCCTGATCGATTAATTATTGGGCAGGAAGATTTTCTAACGGTAAAATACCCTCAGACAAATTTTGGTTTTAATTTGATTAAATTGCTGCGAGACGAAGCTCATCGCTTTGCAAAAAAGTACCATATTCATTTAAGAAATAGAGATTTTTTGATATAATCGAATTATGAAAAAAATTTTTCGAATGATTACATTTTCTTTTTTGGCTATTTTTTTGACTTCACTTTGGAATAAGGGTTTTGTTATTGAGAATGATTTTTTTATTTATTTAAAAGCTTCATTAATTATAGCCTTGGTTTATTATTTAATTGTTCCTTTAATAAAAATTACTTTTTTACCATTAAATATAATAACATTAGGTTTATTTTCTGTGATTTTTTATTCACTGGCTTTGTATTTTTTATTAGATAATTATTCCTTAGTTAGTATGAAGCCGTGGAATTTTCCTGGAATTGATTTTGGGGGAATTGTTATAAATCCTTTACAAATTAATCAAATGACGAATATTTTTTTATCAGCAATATCGATTTCAACAATTATTAATTTACTTGAAAGAAATCTATGAAAAATTATTTATTATTTGCCAACATAGTTGTAAGTATTTTAATTATAGTGTTTATCCTTATTCAAGGCGGTGGAGCTGGATTAGGGAATGCTTGGGCAGGTGGTGGCGAAAGGTATCAAATAAGACGCGGTTTTGAAAAGGTTTTGCTTTGGCTTTCAACAATAGCGATTTTTCTTTTTTTTGTTATTTCATTAGTTAATCTTTTAGTTAAATAATGTGTCTTACAAAAAAATTTTTCGCTATTATTACTGGTTTTTAATTGAATTTTTTAAAAAAAACAGCCGTTTAATTTTATTGAGTTTTTTTACTAGTTTGATTGGTGTAATTGCCTTTTTGTCATTATCTCCCTATTTTAAAACTATTTTTGTTAAAAAAGAGATTATAGGTATTGTTGGTGACTATCAGATAAGCAATCCACCTGAAGAAATAACTAAAAAGATTTCCAATGGTTTAGTGACAGTTGATAGCAAAGGTGAGATAATTCCAGTGCTAGCTAGTTCTTGGGAGATAAAGAACAACGGTTTAATTTATCGATTTCACTTGAAGGACAATCTTTACTGGAATGACAACAAGGAGTTTTCGGCCCACGATCTAAAATATCAATTTAATGATGTTGAAGTTAAGTCAGTTGATAAAAGAACAATTGATTTTGTTTTAAAAAAATCTTTAGGGACTTTTCCAATTTTTCTTGATAAACCAATTATACGATACCCTTTAGTTGGAGTATCTGGATTATATAGAGTGGGAAGAATTAAATCAAATTTTGGTTTACTAAATCAAGTGGATTTAATTCCAAATTTAAAAAATCTTAACCCAATTACTTATCGTTTTTATAAAAATGAATCTCAACTAGTTAATGCGTATAAAAGAGGAGAGATTACAGAAATGAAATTGACCAAAAAATCTGTGGCTGATTCTTTTTCTGCATGGAAAAATTCGATTGTGATTAAAGAGGTTGATTATCAAAATTTATTGACTATTTTTTTTAATTTTAATAATCATGTTTTTAATAATAAAAATTTCCGTGAAGCTCTTTCACTACTTATTGATGTTAATAAACTTACTCAATTAGGAGAAATCGCTAAAGGACCAATACCACCCAATTCGTGGTCATACTATCCAGCTTTAAAAACATATAATTATTATCCAGAGACAGCAAAAAAAATCTTTGAAAAAGAGAGCATTACTACTTCTTCGGCTACTTTAAATTTTGTTACTTTTTATGATTATTATGAAATTGCCAACGATTTAGTAAATCAATTTAAGGAAGCTGGTTTACCAGTTAATTTACAGATTACTTCAACAGTGCGCTTGAATGATTTTGATTTTTTAATGGCTTTTTGGAAAGTACCAACCGATCCTGATCAGTATTTTTTTTGGCATTCAACTCAAAAAAGTAGCAATATTGGCAATTATAAAAATGATAAAGTTGATTTACTTTTGGAGAAGGGTAGGTCAACTTATGATATTGAAAAAAGAAAAAAATACTATTTTGATTTTCAAAAAACTATTGCCAATGACCCTCCGGCTTTATTTTTATACTATCCTTACGTTTACATAATTAAAAGAAAATAGTATAATTAAATAACA
>CAYUCK010000026.1:0-9760 GCA_964443335.1 uncultured Gammaproteobacteria bacterium
ATTATAGAAAATATCTTTTGTCAATTATAAGTAAATACAAACTTGAAAATAAAATAAGTTTTATTGGACAACTAGATCATAAAATTGTCGCTGCTTATTATCGCAATTCAAATATTTTCATAAATCCGGCACGATACGAACCCTTTGGCCTAACAACAATGGAGGCTATGGCTTGTGGCACTGTGCCTCTTATTTCACACGTTGCTGGAAGTAAAGAAATTATCATTGATGGCTTAAATGGCTTTATTATTAATAGTCACGACAGAAAATTATTGGGTAATCAAATATTAAATTTATTATCAGACAAAAAACTATTAAAAAAAATCTCTGAAAATGCTGCTTTTACAATTAAGGAACATTATTCTTGGGAAAAAATTTCAGAAAAAGTTATTAAGTTGTATTTAAGCTTAATAAATCAATGAAAATAGCTTTAATTTCACCAATTGAGGAAACAGTGCCACCATTTTTATATGGTGGAATTGAGTGGATAGTTTATTATTTAGCTAAGATATTGGCAGAAAAAAAACATGAAGTTTTTCTTTTGACAACTAAAAACTCTCCTAAACTTGGCGACTATAAAATCATTCCTATATATGAGCAAAGCATCAGAAGAATCGAACCATATAAATCAAATGTGAAAATAAGAGAATCAGCTAAATTTATTGCTATAGCTAATAGTATAGAATTTTTACAAAAAAATCATAATTTAGACATAATTCACAATCATGCCAGCTGGAGATTGCTGATTTTTGAAAATTTATTTTATCCGAAAAAATTTATTACTACTTTACATGGACCTATGAATATAGATTATCAAAATTTAGTTTTTTTAGAACATAAAGATAGTTTTTATATTTCTATTTCTAATAATCAAAGAAAAGATTTACCACAATTAAATTACACAAAAACTATTTACAATGGAATTGATATTAATTCATTTGAATTTAAGCCAAAAAACGAAGACGATTACTTACTTTTTTTTGCCAGATTTTCAAAAGAAAAAGGTGCAAAAGAAGCCATTGAAGCTATTGAAAAAGTTAAGAAAAAATTAGTAATTGCCGCTAAAGTTGATACAAATGACTTATTATTTTTTGACTCTTTAAAAAACAAAATCAGTAATAACCCATATATTGAATTTCATGGAGAAATTGATGTTAATAAAAAAGTTAAATATTATCAAAATGCAAAAGCATTATTTGTTCCAATCATGTGGGAAGAACCATTTGGATTAATGTTTATTGAAGCAATGGCTACTGGTACACCAGTGATAACTTTTGCTCGCGGATCTGTGCCTGAAGTGATCAAGGATGGTGAAACTGGCTTTATTGTCAACCCATCAGATGATGATATTCGAGGAGATTGGATAATTAAAAAGACTGGGATTGAGGGGCTTTGTGAGGCAGTGGAGCGAATTTATTCAATGCCTGAAGAAAAATACCAACAAATGCGTCGCGCCTGCCGTGATCATGTAGAAAAAAACTTTACGGTGGAGAAAATGGTTAATGAATATGAGAAAGTTTTTGAGCAAATTTTATCTTCAAGAAAATGATAAAATTATAATGTATGAAGTCTGTGGCTGATATTCTTAAAAACTTCAATCCTTTGGAGGACAAATATATATCACGTGACTTTCAAGCTTTTGGCATATATCTAGCAGAAAAATTAGGTGAACCAAGAAAAAAAAGTCTTTATATCAAACTTGCCAAAACAATTCCACGCCCTGTTCTTGAGGAAGCTTTGCGATTTGTGATTGATGCCAATGCCCGCAAAAAAGCAGCTTTATTTATGTGGAAACTAAAAGAATTGGGAGCTTTTAAAAAAAAGTGTTGACAAGTTAAAAAAAATATTCTATTCTAAAATTTATAATGAAAATCACCATTTATACTATAACTGATTGTCAATTTTCCAAAGCAGAAAAAAATTATTTAAAAGCTAATAATCTTCCCTATGAGGAAAAAAACCTTGAGACAAATAAAGAGTTTTTAACAGAGATGTTGGCTGTATCCAATAACTTTGCTGGCACTCCAGTCACAAGAGTTGAAAAAGATGATGGAACAATTCGAGTTTTTAAAGGCTTTACAAAAGAGGAATTTGATGAGTTTTTCGGATTTAATCAACCTCAGCAACCAACCCAAAGTCAGCCAACCAATCCTCAACTAAACAATATTTTAAATCAACTTGAACAAAAAGCCCAACCTAGCCAAACCTATCAACCCCCTTTTAATTCACCTAACCAAGATG
Source organism: uncultured Gammaproteobacteria bacterium (assembly GCA_964443335.1). Lineage (GTDB taxonomy): Bacteria > Patescibacteriota > Microgenomatia > UBA1406 > GWC2-37-13 > GWC2-37-13. Next base: position 2,242 of record CAYUCK010000026.1, read on the forward strand.
CTCAGGCCCCAACTAACCCTCAATCGCCCACTGATCAAATAAGCGCTAATGCCAATCCAAGTGATGTTCAACTAACACCTCAAGAACAAGCTCCAACTCAACAACCAAATCCTCTCGAGGAAATTCTTCAACCAGACACGACAAACCCAATGCCTCAAAATCCTACAGTTGGCTTAAACCAACTAACAACTGATAATCAAGTTAATCCTCAAGGCTCTCAACCTCCCTCAAATATTCCTACCATTCCTGACTTTCCAAAAGGTAATACACAATAAAAGTTTTCAGTTTTCAATTCTAGTTTTCAAACTGAAAAATGAAATCTGCGAACTTTATCTTTGCCTTAATTAATTAATTTCTTAATTTCTTTACTTTATTTATTTATTTCTTTATTTGTATATTCATTGTCATTATTCTTTATTCATTATTCATTATTATTTAATAACTGTTAGATGTTAGAAGTTAGATGTTAAGTGTTAAATGATTTTCAAGCAGGGGCGGAGAGAATCGAACTCCCATCAAGGGTTTTGGAGACCCCTATTCTGCCATTGAACTACGCCCCCTTTGGTGCACCCAGGCTGAGTCGAACAGCCATCAGAGGTTCCGCAAACCTCTATTCTTTCCATTGAACTATGGGTGCTAAAATCAATATAATATTTTAACAAATATTTACTATCAAATTTGCTAAAATATCTTATGACCTTTTACAAACTCTCTTGGACTAAGTTTTACAAAGACTGCCTGCTTTTAGGTAGAAAAATTAAAAACTTTTCAGAAAAAATCGATCGAATAATTGCTATCTCTCGCGGTGGTCTCGTACCAGCTCGTATTTTATCAGATTACCTGCAAGCGCCAATTTCAAACATAGTCATCTCTTCTTATTTAAACATAAAACAAATTAGGGAGCCAGAAATCATTGAAGTCGCAGATTTAGACTTAAGAAATCAAACAATCTTAATTGTTGATGAGGTCTCAGATACTGGCAAGACGTTTTTGCGTGCTTTAAAACATTTTAAAAATCATCCTGTTAAAAAAATTATCACTGCCTCACCTTATATTAAACCAAAAACAAGTTTTTTTCCAGATTTTTATCAAAAAACCATTGATGCCTGGATTGTTTTTCCTTACGATGCAAGAGAAACCTATGAGGCTTTTTTTGCACAAGAAAAAAACAAAGAAAAAACTCTGGAAAAAATGTTAAATATTGGTTTTAAGAGGTGGGAAATAGAAATTCTTTAATTGTCTTAACTACTTTTTTCACTGATTTTTTAAAATCTCCCTCAACAGTTGCTCCTGCCGCATTTTTATGGCCACCACCGCCAAAAAGCTGAGCTAATTTTGACACGTCAGTATTTTTTTTACTGCGAAAACTCAAGTAAATCTTATTTTTCTGCGCCTCAAGCATCGCCACACCAAAATCAGCATCATTTATGCCGCGGAAAAACAAATCAGCCGCCATCTCTCTTGCTCCCTCTGCAAAATGATATTTTTTGTAGGTTTGATAATCAACAGCTGACCAGACAAATTTTTTTTCTTTTTGAAGATTTTTTAAAAACTCGCCAATTAACTTTACTAAATCAAACTCAAACTGTTCAAAAAAATTCTCACTGATAAAGTCCATATCTGCGCCTTGTTTTACCAATTCTAAAACAACTTTCATTGTTTTTTTTCTATTCTCACAATAGCGCAAAAAAACTGTATCTCCTAAAATTCCAGTTAGAATAACTGTTGCTAAATTTTTATCAATTTTCAACGACCATTTTTTAATCAAATCATAAATTATCTGGCAAGTAGCGCTTGCTTGAGGTTTTATGTATTGAAGAAGCATATTAAAATTGTTTGTTTGATGATGGTCAATGATAATATATTCCATTTTTTCCGGTAAAAAAATTTTTTTATCACCAGTGGTTCGATCATAGCTTCCAGTATCAGGAATAACAAATAGATCATAAAGGGAAAAATCAAAATTAGAATAATCAATTGTCTCTATTTCATTTGCTCCTTTTAAAAAGAAAAAATGCTCGCTTATTTTTTGACAGGAGATGATTTTTACTTTTTTACCAAGCTGAAAACAGATGTCTTTCAACGCTAAACAACTGGCAATTGAGTCATAGTCAGGGTTCTTGTGAGTGGAAATAAGAATGTTTTTTGCCTTTTTAATTTTTTCTAAAATTAACTGTGGTATGGAGGTGTTTAATTTTTTTTTTAATTTTTTCATAAAGTTTTTCATCAATAAAATAAGTTCTTAAAACCAACTAAAAAGTTTTGCAACAAATAACAAATATATTGAAAGATAAAAAAATCCCTCCCAAATATGAATTGTCTTAGAAATACCAGATATGACAAAGAGTAAAGTACTTAAAGCCATTGTTGGTATACCAAGATAATAAGTTTTTTCATCAATAGGAAGTGTTCCTAATAAACCTGGAACACCAGAAACAACTAAAGCATTAAATATATTTGAACCAAAAATATTGCCTAAAGCTATATCCGATTTTCCTTTTAATGCAGCTTTAGTTGATACTAAAAGTTCAGGCAGTGAAGTTCCAACTGCCAATGCTACAATAGCTATCAGACCTGTAGCAGTATTTATTAATTTAGAGAGATTTTTTAATGACACTATCAAAATCTCTGCGCCTAAAATTAAAGCAAGAATGCTAAATATCAAGATGCTAATTTCTTTTAAAAAAAAATTTAAGTTATAAAAATTATTTTTCTTATTTTTCTCCAATCGATTTGATTTTTTTTCTTGATTTTCACCGTAACTATGCAAAGAAGAATATAACAAATAAACAATAAACATAAAAATCATTAAAATTGATTCTCCAAGAGTAATTTTTTTATCAAAAGATACTCCTAAAAATAAAATTGTACTGGCTGCCAATAGTGGCAAGTCTAAATCTATTAAGTCTTTATCAATAACTAATTTCTTTCCAATTACAGCTGAAGAACCAACAATTAAAAGTATATTAGCAATATTTGAGCCAATGACATTTGCAGCAACTACTTCTGGAACTTGTTTAAAAACAGCCATAACTGAAGATATCAGTTCAGGTAAAGACGTTCCAATACCAACAATTATTATGCCAATGATAAAAGAAGACAAGCCCAGCGCTAATCCTATTCTTTCAGCACTGACAATCAACCAATCAGTGCTTTTTAATAAAATTAATAAAGATAAAATAAAGATTATTATCCAAATTATTAACATAAATTATTTCAATAAATTTTAAAAAACTTTTTAACTTTTCTCATTATGATAATTTCCTATTATACTAATATTTTTTAAGTTTTTTTATATTAGAATAATTTTTGCAAGGGCTATATTAAAATAGTGACTGAAAAACTGGATCATAATTCGCATTTTTCTGTTTTTTTCTAAATTCAATCCCTCCAGACTAAAAAACTTGCTCTTGACCAGTTTTTAAGAAGTAAATAATACTTATCTTATGTTTTAAAGCAATGATATAAACTGTTTCATTTGCTTAAGGGAAATCAAAAAGAATATCCGATGCTAAATTTAAGTGGAGCTAATTTTCCATTATCATCAAAATAATCTAAGGTCTTTAATTTTTAAGCGGAGGAGGTGGGATTCGAACCCACGCGAGCCTTGCGGCTCAAGGGTTTAGCAAACCCTCGCAATGGACCAAGCTATGCGACTCCTCCTTTTCTAAATTTATCAAACGCTATATTTAAAAATTAGATTAATTTTAAAATTTAACGTAAACCTAAAACCAATTTGATTTAGTAATTTTACTAAATACAAAGGAATAAATCTATAAAAAAGTTGTTTTGCAATATCACTGTACTATTAAAAGGCTCAAGGATAATTTTTAACTAATAATAATTATTATTAGATTAATTTTTTTATGAAAATTTTTTATCTAATACATAAAATTGTTTTCGCAGTATTTTATAGTTTTAAGCTAATTATGTATTTTATACTAAAATAAGATTACTTATTTTTGAATGAATATGATATCATTATTTGCTATTTTTTGTTTATTTTTTTAGTTTTTAATTTATTAGTGCCCCGAGGAGGACTTGAACCTCCATGCCTTGCGGCACATGCTCCTGAAGCATGCCTGTCTGCCAATTCCAGCATCGGGGCATAATTATTATTATAACAACTAAATTTTTGATATAATAAATTTATATGGATAAATTTGTTCAAAAAATTTTGAAAAAACTGGAAGAAATCGATGCCCGTTTGAGACAACTTGAAAAACCAGTTTTAACTGATAATTCAGAAAAAACACCCCAAGCAAATCCTATTAAAAAAGATCCACTTTTTGCTCAAGCATTAGAGGTTATTGATAAATACGATGAGATCTCTGCCCAACAATTAGCTCAAGCTTTAAAAATCGATGTCAAACGAGCTGAGGCAATTATGGATCAAATGGAAGCTGCTGGACTGGGTATTTGCTACACTAAGGAAGTTTAAGTTTTTTTTCAAAATCATCTGGATGAAACCAAAGTTGAGAATCAGTAATTAATTCAGTAGTTTTGTGACGATTTATTAGTTTTAATTGTAATTTTTTTAGGATTAATTCTAAATTATTTAATATTTGATATTGGATATTGGATATTGGGAAATTGTTTTTTTTCTTTTTCAAATATCCAATATCAAGTATCAAATATCTTTTATATTTTTCTTTGGCATTAGGAAAAATTTTAAGCACCCATTTATTCGCTTTTAGAAATTTTTCATAAATATTATCTTTATTAATAATCGGCCTCATCTGTAAAACCTCATGAGCTACATACTCAGTCTGCTTAAACTTAGGCACTTGCAAAGCGCTTTCATCAAAAAAAAGATTAAGACAGACTTTATTTTTAAGCAAAAACGAAAACGCCAATTTTTTGTCAACTTGAGATGTCTTCCCCACCTCAAACGGAAAAAGGGAACCCGCTGGAGTTAAAAAATTTGAGCGTTGAGTTTGATTTACAAAACTACGCCTAATATTAAGTAATTGAGCTAAAACTAAGGCTATAAATCTACCAGTAAACAAACGATTTTTTGAGGTAATAATAAAAAGATCAATATCATCCTCTTTTTTCGCATTCATCATTGCCAAAGAGCCTGATATACCAACAAGTTTTATTTGGGGGAAAAAAGATAATAATTTTACATATAATCTAAATCGCCAATTGTTAAGCTTTTTCTCTGACTCCTGATATCTTTGAATAAAATTTTTAATTTTTAATTTTTGATTTTTGATTTTTGATTTTTTTATACCATACTCCCCTATAGTATATCGAGAACAATTTTCAATTTTAAATTTTAAATTTTTAATTATTTTTTTCTTAATGAGACGCTCTAATTCTTGTTTTAGTTTTTGTCTTGAAGTTTTAACTGGTAGAAAGGTATAAATCTCCTCAAATGTTGGCGGATATAAAAAAAGGGAGAAATAAGAAATAGTTTTAATAATTTCTTTCATCTAGATATTTTAATCTAAGTCATCTTTTTTTATTTGTTAAAACCACTAAAATAGCAAAAAAAATAATCACCAGCAATAAAATCCCGTAAGCTATCACTGTATTTGTAAGAAAAGCTTCAACCTTCATATTTATTTACTTAACTCTCTGAACCATAAAGAAATAACCAAACCCACTAACGTAAATATAACAAATATTAAATTTTGTGTCAATAATTTTAGATATTCATTGAAAGAGATTAAACCTAAAATATTAGGCGCTATCAAAACTGCTATCCAACCAGAGGTTAAATTAACAATTATTTCTGAACTTATTTCAAAAAATGTTTTCGGAGAAAAAAAGATCATCTTGTTTATTAAGTTAACAAAAAAATTTATAAAAATCAACCATCCAAATTTTACTAATCGCAACTGCCTTTTAAAACGCCAAGGTTGATTTAACAATCTAAACAACCACTCTAATCCAAACTTTTGGATAAAAACTGGTGCTCGAGGGACTTTTCCTGCTAAAAAATCAAAAGCACCCCCCACTCCCATAACAACACAATTGTTAAAATGCCTTTTATGACGGTCTATCCATAATTCCTGATAGGGTGAACCAAAAGCAACAAATACAAAATGGGGCTTTAGATCAGAAACTATTGAAAAAATCTCTTTTTCCTCGCTTTTTTTTGGATTTTTGATATTTTTAATTCCCTCAATGCCGAAAAATCTAGCTTCAGGATATTTTTTTTGATAGCAGTTAGCAATAAAATTTGCTAATTTTGGTCTGGCGCCAATTAAAAGCACACGCAAGCGTCTTTTGCCAGCAAATTCAAGAAAATCTCTCATCAAATCAACTCCTGCTAACCTCTGAATAATTCTATTTTCTAGCAATCGGACCGCCAATACAACCCCAACACCATCAATAATATGAATTTGGGCTGTCTCAATAACCTTTTTAAACTTTTTATTATCTAAGGCTATGATTAAATTTTCAGGGTTGACTGAAACAATATGAATAAATTTTTTTCTTTTAACAACGTCTTTTTTAATTTTCTCTAGGATTGTTTTTTTTTCTAGATAAAATAGCGACACTCCTAAAATAGATAATTGAATTTTATCGTACATTATTATTATAAGTTATAAATATAAATTTAAAATTATCAATTTTTAATCTTTTTGTTCAAAAAATTTAATAATTATTTAAATTGATTTTATAATTAAATAATTTATTTTTTTAATTTTTCAACTAAGTGTATAATAAATTATACTATATTAAATTTATAAATTGCTTTTTTTAACCTTCAATAATTTTTAATTTTTTATTTTTGATTTTTAATTTTTAATTATAGGCTATCTTATTGCTTGTTTGAAGCTATCTAAATTTTCAATTGCCATGCCAACTCCCCGAATCACACAAAATAGTGGTTCCTCCACCACAAATGCAGGAACGCCAGTGTAGTAAGTAATATATCGATCAATATTGCCAAGCAAAGATGTCCCACCTGACAAAACCATCCCTTTATCAACAATATCAGCAGCTAACTCTGGTGGCGACTGAGACAAAACCTCTTTAATTCCCTCCAAAATAAATTTTAAAGGTTTAACAATTGCCTCATTAACTGTTACCTCATCAATCTCAAATATCTTTGGTAAACCTGTTTGAAAATCTCGACCCTTAATCTCCATTTTTCTTACTGACTTATCAGACTCAATAAAGGCATTGCCTATTTTCATCTTGATATCCTCAGCTGTTCTCTCACCAATTATGATGTTGTGTTTTTTGCGCAGATGATTAAGAATTGCCTCATCTAACTTTGTTCCAGCCACCCGAACAGTTTTGTAAACCACTAATTGGCCCAAAGAAATAATAGCAATCTCAGTAGTGCCACCGCCAATATTGACAATCATATGACCTGAAGCTTGAGAAATAGGAATTTTAGCGCCAATTGCTGCGGCTAGTGGCTCTTCAATTAGATAAACATTTGAAGCTCCAGCTTGTTTACAAGCTGCCACGACCGCCCGCTTTTCAACTTGTGATGCGCCACCTGGAATAGAAATCATCACCTCAGGCCAAAGAACTGGTCCTTTTAAAGCTTTTT
>CAYUCK010000027.1:0-9384 GCA_964443335.1 uncultured Gammaproteobacteria bacterium
CATAAAAATATTTCCACAACTCAAATTTACACTCATGTGACAAATACTCGATTAAGAGAGATTCATGAAAAATATCATTCAGGAAACCAGTAAAAAGTTTAAAGTTAAAATCAACGTTAAAGTTTATAATAATGAAAAAAAATATTTATTTTTTATTTTTATTATTTTTTACTTTCATTTTTTTTATTTATTTTTCTTATCTTTCTTTAAAAAGAGTTAATAGTTTAAATTCTCATTACTATGATTTGGGAATTATGAATCAGGTGGTTTATAACACCAGTAAAGGTAGATTTTTGCAGATGACTAACCCTACTTTTTTGAAAGATATGTCTCGTTTTGCAATTCACTTTGATCCAATTTTAGCGATTTTTGCCCCACTATATTTAATTAAACCAAGTTTTGCTTGGTTATTACTTGGTCAAGTTTTTGTTATCTCAATTGGGGCAATTTTTTTATTTTTTTTAGCTAATAAAGTTTTAAAAAATCAGCTTTTAAGTCTTTTTATTTCAACACTTTTTATGTTAAATTTTGCTGTCCAATGGATGATCCTTTTTGATTTTCATGCCGTGGTATTGGCAACAACTTTTTTTATTGCTGCCTTTTATTTTTTGGAGGAAAGAAAATGGGGTTGGTATTATTTTTTTGTTATTTTATCGCTTTTGACAAAAGAGCATATTGGTTTAATAGTGATTTTTCTTGGTTTTTATATATTACTTTTTAAAAAAGAAAAAAAACATAGTTTAATAACGATATTTTTAGGTTTAGTTTTTTTTGTTTTGACAAATTTCTACATTATTCCTTATTTTCGTGGAGATAAACATTTTGCTTCTAACTATTTTGTTAACATTAAAAATCGTTTTTTGACAATTATTCATAATGGTAGTTTATATTTTTTAAGATTAACGATTCCTTTATTTTTTGTTTTTTTGGCGCCTGAGATCTTTTTGATTGCCACTCCTGAGTGGGCAATTAATATCCTAAGTCTAAACAACAATATGCGAGCAATTTATTTTCATTATCATGCGTTAATTGTTGCTTTTTTATTTATAGCATTACCTTATGGAATAAGAAAATTTTTAGATTTAATTAAGAATAAAAGGATAAGAATTTTATTTTTTGTTTTGTTTATCTTATCTAATATTTATTCAATTTATAATTATAGTCCACTCCTCTTTTTTGGAAAACAGAAATTTAATTATCAAGATATTCATTGGTTAACAAAAAAATCAATTGCTTATTGGCAGGAAAAACTTAAAGATGAAAACATTGCTGTTGCCACCACTCCAAAACTAGCACCATTTTTTACTTATAGAAAAACTTATTTTAATTTTTTGTTTGATCCAGCTTTTGGTGAAATTGGTGAGGTTGAAAGTGATATAATAAATAGATCTGATAAGTATAAAATGGCTGATTATGTGATTATTTATAAAAAAGAAATTGGTGATATTTCTCAAGGTAGCTTACCAGTTAAAATTTATCAAAAATTACAACAAGATAAAAATTTTCAAATGATTTATTCTGATAGCCTAAATGATCGATATGGTGGTGCGATTGAAGTTTATAAAGTTATAAAGTCTATAAAGTTCTAAAGTTCAAATTTTAAATTAAATGATTTCAGTAATTATCCCTTTTTACAATGAAAAAGAAAATTTGCCGGTATTAATTGACAAGTTAATTGAAGAATTAAAAAAATTAAAAGAAGACTATGAAATTATTTTAGTCAATGATGGCTCAACTGATGGTTTTCAATCGTTAATTGCGGATTACGTCAAAATTAAAAAAATTAAATTAATTCACCATCGCAAGAAAAAAGGTAAAGGTGAAGCATTAAAAACAGGAGTTGAAAATTCAATTGGCGAAATAATTGTTTTTATAGATTCTGATTTGCAAGATGATCCAAAAGATCTCCCCAAATTTTTAGAAAAAATTAATTCTGGTTATGATTTTGTGAATGGGGCAAGAATTAATCGGCAAGAAAATTTATTAGTAAAATTGTATTCTAAAATTGCTGGCTGGATTTTAAAGATTTTTTTGCATTCTCCTTTTTCAGATATCAACTGTGGCTTTAAAGTTTTTAAAAAAGAGGTTTTATCAGATTTTGTTTTTTATGGAAATAACTTTCGTTTTTTTCCTCTTCATGTTTTTTATCAAGGATATAAAGTGACTGAGGTGCCAGTAGTTAATCATCCGCGCCGTTTTGGTCAGTCAAAGTTTGGCAGTAAAAAAATTTTTATTGGTATTTTTGATATGATTACTGCCTATTTTTTATACAAGTTCTCAGAAAGACCACTTCATTTCTTTGGCAGTTTTGGAGGATTAATATCTTTTTTTGGTCTTTTGATTTTAGGTTATCTGGGTTTTGAGAGGATTTTTAATAATGTTCTTTTATATCGACGACCGGTTTTATGGCTTGGTATTTTGTTGGTAATAGTTGGTATTCAGATTGTGGCAATTGGTATTATTGGCGAGTTAATTGTTTATTTAAATAAATTTAAAAAAAATAGATAATAATTTTTATGAATCCTATATTAGCTTTAATTATTGCCAACATCATCTGGGGTGGCGCTTCACCAATTTTTAAGTTTGCACTAAATAATATTCCCCCATTTACTTTGGCTTTTATCAGATTTTTTTTTGCGGGCTTGATTTTTTTACCTTTAGCTATAAAAAACACTCAAAAATTAAATTGGCGAAGATGGCTAGAAATTTTTTTAGTTGGTTTTTTTGGAATTTTTATAAATATTACTTTTTTCTTTTTAGGACTTAAAAAAACCGAAAGTATTAATGTGCCAATTATCGCCTCATCAGGACCAGTATTTATTTACATTTTTTCAATTTTATTTTTAAAAGAAAAACCAAAGTTAAAAGTATTTTTAGGGATGATGATTTCTTTGCTTGGGGTTTTAACAATTGTTTTATCACCTTTATTTTTTGATGGAAAAAAGATAATGTTTGGTGAGATTGAGGGAAATTTTTTTATTGTATTGGCAACTTTAGGCTCGGTTTTTTCAACTATTATTGGAAGGGATTTGCTTAAAAAGGTTAACCCCTATTTGGTTAGTGCTTACTCATTTTTGATAAGTAGTTTTTTGTTTTTAATTTTTGTTCCCAGAGAGTTAGCCAATTGGTCGTTTAATCAATTAGATGCTGCTGGTTGGACAGGAATAGTTTATGGGGTTTTTTTTTCATCAGCTTTAGCTTACTTTTTTTATTATTATGGTATTTCAAAACTTCAAGCTCAAGATGTGGGTATTTTTACATATATTGATCCAATTGCAGCAATTGTCATTGCCTATCCCCTGTTGGGTGAACTGCCAAATTTATGGTATATAATAGGGATTTTTTTAGTTTTTGGGGGTATTTATTTGGCTGAAGGCAGAATTAATTATCACCTACCAATTCGTCGCATTAAAAAAAAGTAAATCTATGAAATACCACAATGCTCCTGAAATTAAAAAAGTTATTGATCAACTAATTGATAAATTACAAATGAATTATATTGATCCAAAAAGAGTTTTTTGTATTCGCTCATTTGATGCCAAAACTCGTGCCATTGCTCGCATCTGGGGAATGAGTCGATTGTTTGCTGAAGTGGCCGGGATTAAGCCTTGTTATATCATCGAGGTAAACGGAAAAAAATTTGATAAACTCTCTTCAAGAGATCAAATAAAAACACTAATTCACGAGCTCTTACATATTCCCAAAACTTTTTCTGGTGCTCTTTTATCTCATCGGGGCCCTTATCATCGTATAAATGATGCTGAGATTGAAAAACTTATTAAAAAATTTGAGCTATACTCGATTGAAGTTTGATTGTTCATGGATATATAATTTAATTTTATGAAAAAAATCTTGTTTATAATATTGGGATTTTTTTTTGGCTATTTAGTTTTTTTAGCTTTTAAAACAAATCAAGCATATAGGCAAATTAAGACAAATAGCTCACCTTTAGTAAAAAAAACTGAATACAATTTTTTGATTTTTGGTTATGGTGGTGGCAATCATGAAGGTACTTATTTAACTGATACAATGATGGTTTTTCATATTGATACAAAAAACAAAAAAGTTTCGATTGTCTCAATTCCGCGTGATTTATGGGTTAAGATACCAACAGTTGATAATGAGGATTTTTATACCAAAATAAATGCTGTCTACCAAATAGAACTATATCCTCAAAACTATCCCAACATTGATAAAAAAGTCTTAGGTGCTAAAAATGATGCTAATTTAGTAAAAACAGTCATTGAAAATATTTTTAAGATTAAAATTGATGGTTATGTTGCAGTTGATTTTGAAGGCTTTAAAAAAATTATTGATAGTTTAGGCGGAGTTGATATGGTGGTTGAGAAATCATTCATTGATACCCAATACCCAATTGAAGGAAAAGAAAAAGATTATTGTAATCAAGAGACAGAAGAGTTATTTATAAAAGCTCAGCCAATTTTGGAGGAAAAGATTTCATCTGAAGAAAAGGCTAAATTATTGATAGAAGATAAAAAGCTTGATGAGTTTGTAAAAAATGCTACGGAGTCTCCAGAATTAGCCTTTCCTTGTCGCTATGAAAAATTAGTTTTTCAAAAAGGATTAACTCATATGGATGGTGAAACAGCTTTAAAATTTGCTCGATCAAGACACAGTGACCAAGATGGAGGAGATTTTGCCAGAGCCAAGCGTCAACATCAAGTAATTGGGGCAATAAAAAACAAGTTAATTTCTTTTGATATCATTACTAAAGCACCAAGAATTTTAGATCAATTAAAAGATCATTTGAGGACTGATCTATCAATTCAAGATATGATAAAAACATTTTCCAAAGAAGCCCCATCAATTAATGAATATAAATTGACAACTTTTGTTTTTTCCAATAGTAATTTTTTAATGGATGATGTTTCGGAGGATGGTCAATATATTCTAATTCCAAAACAAGGTTTAAATAATTGGCAAGAGATTCAACAGGCACTGCAAAAAATATTTTTAGGAATTGATCCACTTTTAACATCATCACCAACAAGCACAATTACCGTTACTAGTTCTGTTAAAAAATAGCTATGAAAAAAATTTTAATGACAGGTGTTGCTGGCTATATTGGTTCGATTGCTGCTGATTTATTTTTAAAAAATGATTATAAAGTGGTGGGAATTGATAATTTTGTCACTGGTTATCGCCAACCAATTGAGCTTTTAAAAGAAAAATATGGCGAAAAATTTATTTTTTATGAAAAAGATTTAAAAGATGATTTAGATGAAGTTTTTGAAAAAGAAAAGGATATTGAGGCAGTTGTTCATTATGCGGCATTGTGTATTGTTGATGATTCAATGAAAGATCCTGGCAAATACTATCAAAATAATGTTTGTGGTTCTTTAAATTTACTAAAAACAATGGATAAATATCAAGTAAAAAAAATTATTTTTTCCTCAACTTGTGCTGTATATGGTGAGGCTAAATATTTTCCAATTGATGAAAAACACCCCTCAAGACCTACTACTCCTTATGGATCATCAAAAAAAATGGTTGAGGAAATGATTGAATTTTATGGAAAACTAAAAAACTTTAGCTATATAATTTTGCGTTATTTTAATGTTTGTGGGGCCTCAGATGATGGCTTGATTGGTGACTCAAAAAAACCTTCTACTCTTCTTGTTCAAAATGCTGTTCGAGGAGCGTTGGGAATTGAGCCATTTAAATTGACCTGTCCTGAGGTTGATTCACCTGATAAAACTCCAATTAGAGATTTTATCAATGTTGTTGATTTAAATGAAGCTCATCTTTTAGCTTTAAAAAAAATAGAAGAAAAAAATATGATGGAGATATTAAATTTGGGGACAGGTACTGGCAATTCAGTTTTAGAAATTGTTAATAAAGTTCAGCAAATAACTGGGTTAAGATTTACAGTTGAAAAAGGAGAGACTCGGCAAGGAGATGATCCAAAAAAAATCGCCTCAATTGAAAAAGCAAAAAAAATCTTAGGTTGGCAACCAAAAAGAACCATTGAGGATTCTGTTAGGTCACTGATTGATTGGTATAAAAAACATCCACATGGTTGGGATAAATGATAAATAATTAATAATTAATAGTGAATAATGAATAAAGATAATAATACAATTCCAATTTTAGGAATAATTTTGGCAGCAGGAAAAGGCACAAGATTGAAATCAAAAACAACTAATAAAGTCGCTCTTCCTTTTTTAAACAAACCTCTAATCCTTTACTCGGTTGAGTTAATGGAAAAAATGACTGATCAGATAATAGTTGTGATTGGGGCTTTTCATGAAAGTGTTAAACAAGTTTTAAAAGATAAAAATGTCTTTTATGCATATCAAAAAAAAAGATTAGGTACAGGTCATGCAGTTAAAGTAGCAATTGATGAAGCTAAAAAACAAGGATTATTAGCAAAAATTGTATTGGTTGGCTATGGTGATCACACTATGTTTTATAATCCTGCTGATATAAAAAAATTAATAAGCGAACATCAAAAAGAAAAAGCAGTGATGTCGATGATTACAGTCAGATATGACAATAATGAAAAATTGCACTGGGGTTATATCATCCGTGATAAAAATGGACAGGTAGTAGATAGCGTTGAGTATAAAGATGCAACTGAAAAGATAAGAAAAAATCTCAATGAGCTAAACGCTGGTTTTTATTGTTTTGATTTTGATTTTTTGCAAAGAAATTTAAATAAAGTTCCTCGCTCGCCAATAACCGGAGAATATTATGTCAATAGTTTAGTTAACATTGCTATCTCTCAAGGATTAAAGGTAGTTGGCGTTGAAGTGCCTTTTTCCTCAGTCGGCATTGGTATAAATACTAAAGAAGAGCTTGAGGAAAGTCAAAAAATTTATCTTCAGGTAAAAAAATGAGCGGGATACGGGAGTCGAACCCGTCTCTTCTGCTTGGAAAGCAGACATTAAACCGCTTAACTAATCCCGCTGAACTAGTTAATAAATATAAAACATCAAGCTATAAAATTCAACTGGTTTATAGTAAACTTTTTTTATGAGGTTATTTTTAGTTTTTTTACTAGCATTTTTAATTAGATTGATTGGTATTAACCAATCATTATGGTTAGACGAAGCTATCACTGCTAGAGTGGTGACTCAGTATAGTTTTGGCCAGATTATTAGTCAATTTTTGCCTTTTGACTTTCACCCACCGCTTTATTATTTATTTATGAAAATATGGACAAACATTTTTGGTGCAAGTGAGATCTCCCTTCGTTTTCCATCAATTGCTTTTAGTTTATTAACTGGTTTTTTAATTTACAAAATCGGTACATTAATTAAAAGTGAAAAATTTGGATTTTGGTCAGCAATCTTTTTTCTTTTTAATCCATTAATCATCTATTATTCTCAGGAGGCAAGAATGTATATGATGACAACCTTTTTATTAACAGGAGCTTTTTATTATTTTATATCAAATCTTAAATATCAAACATCAAAAGTACAGATCAAAAATCAAATATTTTTTAATTTATATATCTTTTTAGCATTGATGACTTTTTATGGTTCTTTATTTTTGATAGCAGCTTTTTTGATATATTTTTTTTATAAAAAACAATACAAAAATTTCGCTATTAGTTTATTGGTAGTCTTTGCTTATTTTTTATTGATTAGCCCCCTACTTTTAAAGCAGTATAATAACTCTAAAACTTCACTTTCTATGGTTAAAAACTGGAGCCTTGTTCTTGGAAGTGCAAATCTGAAAAATCTTTTATTGATACCAATAAAATTTATGATTGGTCGAATAAGCTTTTATCCAAAAATTTTTTACTGGTTAGGATTAGTTTGTCTATTTGTGATGTTGGCTGATATTATCTTAGTTCATTACCAAAAAAAATTTTTAAAAAACTTCCATGATCAATATTTTCGAAACCTTAGTTTAATTTTTTTAGTTGCCCCAATCACCTTAGCATTTTTTGTCTCATTTTTTATTCCACTTTTAAATTATTTCAGATTTTTGTATCTTGTCCCATTTTTTTCTATTTATTTAACTTATGTAGCCTTATACAATGAAGAAAAATATCATTATTATATGGCAACTTTATTTATTGTTTTTTCTTTAGCTTATCTAATTTTTCCAATTTATCATCGAGAAGATTGGAAAAGTTTAGTTTCTTACCTTAATAAAAACAATCTAAAAAAAGTTTATATCATAAATCAAGTCTCTGATCCATTAAGTTATTATCAATCAAAAGCAAAAATAATTTCTTTAGAAAATCTTTGTAATGAAAAATATTTTATTAATTCCAATGAAAAAATTGCTCTGATCCCCTATGCTTCAGAAATTTGGGGAATTGATTACAAAAGCTGCCTTTCTAGACAAAACAAAACTCTTTTTTCAAAAAAAAGTTTTAGAGGTTTGACAATTGAATATTATCGATAAGATTGTTTATTGTAAATAAACTCATGGAATTGGAAACTTTAAAGCCAATTTTTTTATTTCGTTTTTTATTTTTTTAAGCTCTCGATTTTTTTTCATATTTTCATCAAATTTTTTTATTAACATAGCTCGATTTTCTTTTGGTAAATCCCAAAATTTAAAATTCTTGTTTTGACTTTCAAAATATTTTTTTATGACATTTAAAACTTCAATAATTTTTTTACCAATAAACTTCATCTCTTTTTCCTTCATTCCCCGAGTTGTTGCTGCTGGTGTTCCTAGTCTTATGCCTGATGGATAAAATGGTGAAGCTGGTTCATTGGGAATGGTGTTTTTATTTAAAGTCATTCCGGCTAAGTCCAAAGCTTTTTGAGCAAATAAGCCACAGCCTGGCCCTAAAATTGGTGTAAGATCAGCCAAAATCAAATGATTTTCACTGCCACCACCTACCAATCTTAAGTCACCTTTTTTAAGTTCCTCAGCTAGTGCTTGACTATTTTTTACAATTTGAGCGGCATATTTTTTAAATGATGGCTGGCTTGCCTCATACAAAGCCACTGCAATAGCAGCAGTTTGATTGTCATGAGGGCCTCCTTGAAGCCCAGGAAAAACTGCTTTGTTAATTTTTTCTGGAAGCAGCGGATCTTTCTTAAGACCTTTTTCCGTTACCATAATCATTGCTCCCCTTGGGCCCCGTAAGGTTTTATGGGTTGTGGTTGTTATGATATGTGCGTAATCAACAGGACTTGGATGAGCACCACCAGCAATCAGTCCAGCCACATGAGCAATATCGGCCGCCAAATATGCTCCAACCTCATCAGCAATTTTGGCAAATTCTTTGTAATTTAATTTTAGTGGATAAGCAGTTGCTCCAACCCAAATTAACTTAGGTTTATGCTCTTTTGCTAGTTTTCTAATTTCACCATAGTCAAAAAGCTCTTGTTTTTGAGAAATGTCAATATCTTTTTTTAAAGAATATTGAATAGCTTTGAAAAAAATTCCAGT
>CAYUCK010000028.1:0-8797 GCA_964443335.1 uncultured Gammaproteobacteria bacterium
GATGATATTTTTTAATGCTGCCAAAATGCTCTTTGTCAGTGTGAACAGTTGACAGTCCAGTAATCACACTAATATAAGGTTTAACAATTTCTAAATGTTTGTCCATTTCGCAAGGATGATCAATGCCTAATTCAAAAACTGCAAATTTTGTCCAAGGCCTAACTTTTAAAGCAGTAATTGGGACATTAAAGTTAGTATCAAGATTGATATCAGTTACTACAGTTGGAGCAATTTCTTTTAAAATCTGATATAAAATCTGAGTGGTATTAGTTTTGCCTTGACTGCCAGTGATAGCAATTTGAGTTGGCTTCCAAAGCTTAAGCCAATTTTTAGCTAAAAATCGTCGGGTTTGATGATAAATTTTTTTAATGCCTTTAGGTTGGTAGGACATTATTTTATTTTATCAAAATAAGATTGATTTTTCAGGTTTTTTTTGGTATCCTATAGTTTCAAAAAATGAAATACGAATCACTAAACAATTCAGAAAATAAAAGACAATTAGTTAGCCGATCATTTGTGATGACTTTAGCTTCGGCTGATGAAATATTTGACTATTTTAATAATCAAAAGGGAGGTATTAGTCAAGAATTTTGTTTTTTGCGATTATTATTGGCCTATAAAACTTCTCGGTTAAAAGGAGGAAAAAGATTAACTTTTTTTGGTGGTAAAATAGAACAAAATGAAAATATATCAGAAGCATCTCAAAGAGAAGTTGTTGAAGAATTAGGTTTACAATTTATTCCAATCGGTGATCAAAATCGTTGGCAGATAAGAGATAATAACCATAAAAGATCAAGATTTTCTCATACTTTGCATAATTTGGGAAGATTTTTTTATACTTTTGCAGATTTAAAAAGAGATGTTGTTTTAAATGCTTTTTATATTAATCCAGAAAATATTGGATTACTAGGTGATCAAAAGATAGAAAGATTTTATTCACTTACTTTAGAACAATTAAAAAATTTAATTAATGGTGGAGATTTCTTAGGATTGAGGTTGGAAGAACATTTAAGAAAAAGTGGAGATAAAGAAAGAGATAAAATTTTTGATAAGGCTTTGTCTTGGTTTGAACATATTGATAGTTATTTAAAAAGAAGATTTGAAAAAATTTTTTCTGAGAATCCTGAATTGACTTTGGAAGATTTTAAAAGACTATATGAACAAGAATTAATTCGTTTTATGAAAAAAGGAATTGAGCGAAGTCTGCCGAATAAAGAGTCAAAATCTGAAAAAAAAGAGCCGAAGAATGAAGTAGTTAAAGCAATTATTGAAGGATTAAATGGCGGTTTTCTGGGAACAGATGTTATGTATTTTTTACCACACATAGCCCACCTTTTAGTCAATGGTGAAAAACATCAAAATGTTACGGAAATACTAAGGAATTCAACTGAAGCGACCTTAAACTTCTGGGTATATTTTAACAATATTTACGAAGATTTTTTAAAAGAAAAAAATATTAGCTTTGAGACATTAAAGAATTTAGCTCAGAAAAGTTCTTTTATTTCCGATTTTAATGATTTCGTTTTAAGGCGATTAAAAGAAGATTTTTCTCTTTCGGATGCAAGCATAGAATTAGTAACTTCACAGATGAGAGAGTTTTGGAGTCAATTGGAAAAAGATTTGAAAAATGCAGATGACGAATTAACTAAGGGCTTAGTACAAAATTATAGACTTTTAAATGAGGTGGCTAATGCTAGTTTAGGAAGATTAATTTTATTATTTTTAGGAATTGATAATCCAGGAAAAGTTTTAAATGGGGATGAAAATAATTATAGAAAAAGATTTAGAAAAAAAATTATTTTTGAAGCAGGTAGTCAATTGCTTTATTTAATGAAAGGATTTTTATCGGCTGATTATTTTAGAGAAAAATCAAAGCCAGAAGCATTACAAAAAGTTAATTTAGCAGTAGAAGAATATTTTGGTTCGTCTGTTGACTCTTTTTTAATTATTTCTAAAAACAATACAAATATTTATAATGTTGAAAAAAGGCAAAGAAGAAATGGTTGGCAATCAGTAGTAGATGAAAAACCAGTTAAGGAGTGGATATCATTTATAAGAAAAAGTTTTAAAGAAAGGCCTGAGGATATTATTGATTTTTCTTCATATAGCATTGTTTATTTAGGTGATGACAAAGATGATTTTATTCAACAATTACTAGACGGAGGTTTTAGAGAAGAATTTGAAAGATTTTTAGAAGAACAATATCCAGGAAGTAAAATTATTTTAGAAGAGAAATCAACTTTTGGTTTAAGAGAATACGCTCAAAAAAATTCAAATGAAATAAATACAAAAGGAAAAAGAACTGGCTCTCAAGCAAAAAGGGTTGTTGCTTTAAAATACATTTTAACAATAGATGGTCAAAGTACAGAAATTGTTATTTACCCTTATTTGTCAACAAAACAAGCTAAGAATGATAATAATGGTTTTTGGATGGGATGGTTAGAAAAAAGAGAAGATGATAATAATTATAAAATTAGAAGAATGTTAGCTGGTGAGAATGGTGCTCCTTCTTTTTATGATTTGAATTTTCCACCAGATATTTACCCTGAAGCATATAAGCATAGATTGCAATCAACATATCACAATTAATTTTCTACTTATTCACCAATAAAAAAAAGTGCATACATTATTAAAACTCCAATGATAAAACTCAACATTTGAATAAGTCCTTTTTTAATAGCAATTTCTTTATGAAGTTCAGGAATTAGATCTGATGAGGCAATATAGATAAAATTACCAGCGGCAAATGGAGCTGAAAATAAAGTAATATGTTCAATTTTGTTGGCTAAAGTTAGACCAATAACAACTCCAAGAACAGCACTTAATGCGGTTAAAAAATTTAAAAATAGAGCTTTTGATACTTTAAAGCCGCCATGTAAAAGAACACTAAAATCACCAATTTCTTGCGGTATTTCATGAAAAATAACAGCTAAAGTTGTTGCAATACCTGTTGGAATATTGACTAAAAAACTAACAGCAATAGTTAATCCATCCAAAAAATTATGAAAAAAATCACCACAAAGATTCATCCAAGCAAAGTTATGAACATGATTTTTTGTAATTGGTAAATGACAGTGACGCCAGCAAATAATTTTTTCTAAAATAAAAGAAGTAAAAATACCAGTTAAAACTAGAATGAATATTAAAGAAATTTGTTGATTATATTCTTTGATTACTTCAGGTAGAAGATGAATAAAGACATCACCTAAAAGCGCACCTGCAGAAAAAGAAACAAAATAAATTAAAATATCCTTAAGTTTTTCTTTTTTAATAACTAGAGTTAAAGCACCTGAAAAAGAAATTAAACTAACTAAAAAAACTGCAGCTAATGAATAAATCCAAATATTCATGCTTTAATTATGTTGCAACTTAGTTGCTTTTGTCAAGAATATTTTTTATAATATAATTTATTATATTGATATTATTAAATTGATATGAAATTAACTAAAATTAGAAAAAAAATTTTAAAATATTTTCAGATGAGTAAATTTCCTTTAGGTTATGACGATATAATCAATTTGTTAAAAAAAGATAAATTAGAGTTTGACAGATCAACTGTTTTTAGAAATTTAGATTTTTTATTAAATCAAGATTATTTAATAAAAGTAAATTTTGGAGATGGAAAAAGTCGATATGAGTTTAAAAATAAAAATCACCATCATCATATTGTATGTGAAAAGTGTAAGCGAATTATTGATTTTTATGATGAAGATCTTGATAAATTAATTTTTAAATTAGAAAAAAAACTAAGCAAAAAAAATAACATAAAAATTAATGCTCATCAGTTAGATTTTTTTGGATATTGCAATAATTGTATTTAGTCTTTCTTAAAAATTTTAATCGCAAAATAAGTAGTTAGAGGAATTACTAAAATTATTGATATTGTTGCTGTGATTGTTCTTATTATTTCAGATGCGACAATTTCATAATTTAAAATTGAAAAAAAGTTTTTGTTTGATACTTGAAATAAAAGTAAAAGCGGCAAGCTGGCACTTGTGTAAACAAGAATAAGAGTATTAATTATGGAATTTATATGATCTTTTCCTACATCCATTGCTTGTTTGTAAATATCGATAAATTTAAGATTTTTATTATTATTAATAATTTTTTCAACAATAGTTGATTGAGTGATAGTCACATCATCAATTGAACCGATTACTCCAATCAAAATTGATGCCAAAAAAATACCTTGAAAATCATAGTTTTTTGAAGTCATTGCACTTAAGAAACCAATTTCCTCATTGACAGTTCCGGAGATATAGCCAATTTTTGTAAATAAAAAACTAATAATTATTGATATTAAAATTCCAAATAATGAACCTAAAATAGCCGCATTTGTTTTTTTATTAATCCCATGAGTTAGATAAAAATTTATTGGAATTATAAATAACGCAGCAATCATAACAACAACAAATGGATTTGAATTAGCTATGATATTGGGAATAATTGATGAAAAAATTATTAAAAATGAAATAAATAATGATATTAATGCTCCAAAAACTTCTTTTTTTAATATTAGTATTGATAAAATTAAAAAAATCAGTAATAAGTAAAAAATTGCTGGTAATCGATAAAAATCAACAATTATATATTTATTATTAATTTTTTCAATAATTACTTTACTATTTATATTAGGCGAGAAATCTTTAAGGTTATTTTTAAAGTAATAAACTTTTATGGTTCTATCTTGTTTTTTAGCATCGAATATAATTTTTTCATTATCTTCTGAAAACTTTTTTGTGATCGTTGCTTGATTATCCAAAAGATTAATTTGATTTAAAAATATAAATGTTGATAAGAATAATAAAAAAAAGATAAATATTTTTTTAATCATAAATTAATTATATCAAAAATTAGTATTGACAAAGTAAACAAAAGTTTGTTATATTGTAAACAATAGTTTATTTATTAGTTTTATTTTAACTTATGAGGGACTTTGAAGAAAAAATAAAAAAAATTAAAAAATTCTATTTTAAAAATAAAAGATTGCCGTCTTATAAGGAGATGTTAAAACTTTTTGGTTTATCATCAAAAAAATCAATATTTGATATTGTTAAAAAATTGATTGAAAAAGGATTTTTGCAAAAAAAAGACGGTAAGCTCTCCCCGACTTCGCTTTTTTTTAGTCTGCCGGTTTTGGGAATTGTTAAAGCGGGTTTTCCGATTATGGCTGATGAACAGCGAGAATACCTGAGTTTAGAGGAATATTTAATTGATGATCCAAACTCAACGTTTTTACTTAAGGTTAAAGGCGATTCATTAGTTGAAATTGGTATTTTTGAAGGCGACTTTGTTATCATTAAAAAAACAAAAACAGCTTTTCCAGGAGATGTGGTTTTGGCAGAGATTGATGGTGAGTGGACTTTAAAAATTTTTCGAAAAGATAAAAAAGGCATCCCCTATCTTGAACCAGCTAATCCTCACTATCCTCTACTTTACCCTAAATTTAAGTTAGATATTTTTGGTGTGGTTCAGGCAGTGATAAGAAAAATGAGAAATTGATTTATTCTATGTCTATGTTTCCTATTGTTGACTGGCCAAGCGCAATTGTTCATCTTGATGCTGATGCTTTTTTTGCTTCAGTGATGCAGGTAATTTATCCCAAATACAAAGGTTTGCCGTTGGTTGTTGGAGAGGAGCGCGGGATAGCAACAGCAGTTTCCTATGAGGCAAAAAAATTAGGAATAAATCGAGGTGATAGAATTTGGGAGATACGAAAAAAGTTTCCTCAATGTATTACTTGCCAATCAGACTATGATGCTTATTATATTTTCTCATCAAGAATATTTAATATTTTAAAAAAACATCTAGTTTTAATTGAGCAATACTCAGTTGATGAGTTTTTTGCTGATATTTTTGGTTTAGCTAGACCTTTAAGAAAAAGTTATCAGCAGATTTTAGTTGAGATTAAAAAAGAAATTGAGGAAAGTTTGGGAATTACTGTGTCAATTGGATTATCTTTAACAAAAAGCTTAGCTAAATTAGCCTCATCTTTTCAAAAACCATCAGGCTTAACAATTATTTCAGGAAAAGAAATTGAGAATTTTTTAAAAGAAAATGCTTTAGAAAATATTTGGGGAGTTGGAGCAAAAACTGCATATTTTTTAAAATCTTTAGGTTTAAAAACTGCTTATGATTTTGCAAATTTAGATGAAAATTTTATTTTAAAAAAATTAAACAAGACATATTTTGAGATTTGGCAGGAGCTTCATGGAAAAGTGGTTTATAAAGTTAATCCTTTACCAAAACAGAAATATCAATCAATTGTCAGAAGCGCTACTTTTTCCAAAAAAACTAATAATAAAGATTTTTTGTGGAGCCAATTAGTAAAACATCTTGAGGAGAGTTTTTTTAAATTAAGGCAATTAAATTATTTAGCTAAAAAAATTCTAATTTTTATTAAAACAGAAAAATTTCAATATTTTTTTTCTGAATTAAACCTATATGAGCCAGTTGATTATCCAATTTCTATTAAAGATAAAATAAAAAACGAATTTGAAAAAATTTTTAATCAAAAAAATTTTTATAGAGCTGCAGGAGTTGTTTTGTCTGATTTTGTTAAAAAAGATGGTCAACAGCTAATGATTTTTTTAGATAATAATAAAAAAATTGAAAAGTTTAAACAAATTTATTCTTTGATTGAAACAAAGAAAATTGATTTTGGATCCATTTTCTATGAAGATAAAAATTATTTGGTAAAAAGAAAAGAAAAAAAATTAAATATTCCAATAATTTATTATTGACAAAAATTAAGAAATTTAATATTGTATTTATACTTAAAATTTAAATCCAGTATTAGCCACTGTCCCCGATATCGTCGGGATGGGAAGGCTAGACTTCAATTATTGAAGGCTGGGAACACCGGTGAGAATCCGGGGCTGTGCCGCAGCGGTATTTCCGATTTAGTCGGATAAGCCCGAAGACCGACTGGATTTTTAAAAGGGATTATTTCCCTACCCCGAGCAGGGAAAAATATGAATCGTGTTTTAGAAAGACAAGGACAAACTGCATATTATACAAAAGCTGAATTAGTTGATCGAGAAACTATTCATAAATATTATGATAGTCAATTAGAGTTTTTTGCTTCTTGGTGGAATGAAAATTTTTTTCGGTTTGAAAATTTTAACTTTAGAATCAAAAATCAATCGAATTTATTTTTAGATACCTTATCAAAAAATGGTTTTAATGATGCTTTCTCAACTTTAAGGTTAGATCTTTATGGTTATTATCTAGAGTATGTTAAACAAGAGTCAATTTTGCCTTTTAGTTTAAAACTTAAAGATGGTAAATTAGTGGGTGATCTGTATACTGATAAACCAGTTACTGAAATGGTTGATAAAGAAGAAAGAGATGGAGTAGTTTACCAAGCATTAATTGACTTAGAAGAAAAATTAAAACAATTGCAACCAGGAGAGTTTATTTTTCGTGTTTCGCCTGCTGGTTGGACAGGAAAAAATTACCAATACACAGAAACTCAAAGTCAACTTTACTGGCAAGATGGTGATAAAATTCGCGGATTAACAATCAGAACAAAAACAGCAATTGAGGATATTGAAAAATTTTTAGGGATATTGGGAATTTGTGTACCTAAAAATTTAGATGAAAAAGAAAAAATTAAATGGCTAACTTCTTTAAATATTACCTTTTCAAGATTAAATGAGTTTATAACTTTATTTAGCCAATTTTTTAATTTATCAATTAAAGATGAACTCATTATTTCTAGTCAAATTTTATCGATGATAGAAAATCATAATTTGTTTAGATTTTATGATGAGATAAGTGATTTAATTGACTGGGCAAATGTAAAAACAAAGCAGCTAGCTGATCAATTTTTAGATGGAAGATTAAGTGAGGAAGAATTTAAGCGATATCTAGATTTTCTTTTTGGTTTTATTTTAATGAAGTTTACAGAGAAAGAATTAAAAAGAGATAATGTTCATTTGGCTTTGGAAAATTTTAGACAATTAAAAGAAGGACGATTATCAGTAAGTTATGATACAAGACATCCACTAATTTTAAATCTAAATTATGATCAAATTTTTAACCACCTTAAATCAGTATCAGGATGCAGTGGTGGAGGAAATGAAAATGAAGGTTTATTTGGAGAGAATTCTTGGCGAGGATTATTTGAAAATTCAATTTTTGGACCAAGAGGATTATCTAATTCTGAAAAAACTGATAAATATGGATCTTTAGAATTTGAATGCCCTCATTGTCATCAAAAAATAAAGCGAACTGAGGATACTTTGATTGAAAAATGTCCTAAATGTGGGGGTGATGTCAAATGTAGTTAATACTCGATTTTTTTAACGATTAATTTTTTGACAAAACAATTTTGATTTAATAATTGAGATAGTGATGGTTTAGTTCTTTGGTTATCTCCACTTATTAATTCTTTTATATATGTACCACTTTGTGATTTAATTTCAAAAGTTGGAGTTTTTGGGTGATATTTAATTAATTTAAAATAATAAATTTTTTTAAAGCGAGTTTTATCTTTTTTTCGGCGCAAAATTCTTGTTGGTGTGTTTTGTGAAATGATTATGTTGGTAAAAAATTTTTCAGCTTTTAGTAATTCTTTTTTAGTAGTTGGTCTTTCAAGCATAACAGTAGCTTCATAAATTTTATCTGGCGAGGCAAGTTTTATTTTTTTTATCATCTCTTTTGTTGTTAGTTGCAGATTAGAGACTTTAACAAAAGTTGAATTTTTATTGATTTCTTGTTGGGCTTGATTGATGTCAAAATCTCTTATTTTAGGATTTTTAATTTCAATCACAAATGGTCGACCATTACTAAT
>CAYUCK010000029.1:0-8748 GCA_964443335.1 uncultured Gammaproteobacteria bacterium
AATGGGGATAAATTGATTTGTGATAAAGTAGGTGGGATCCAATATGTTTGTTCTTCAAATAACATATGTGTGGAACCATCACTACCAACTTTAATTCCAGATGGTAAGTGTCATTTCAATAGTTGTGATGAGCCGCAAAATAGCAAACTACAATATTATTATAAATGTGTTAATCCATTTACTGACAGACTCAGTCAAAGACAATGTGGTTACTTTCAGTTTTATAGGACATCAAATGAGTGTAATAAAAATATTAATGTTTTTAATAATAAAACGTCGGCATGCAACAGTATTATAAGAAATATTAACGTTAAAGTAAAAATTAAAGGCATTCCTAATTATGAGCTAGGAAATCCAAATGCAACCTTGTCATTATTTTTATCATCACCCCAATTTCGATTTAAGATTCATGAAGAAAAATTAAATTTGTCAAATCTAACTGATAAATTTTTTTCTGTTTCTTTATCCTATTCTGATGTTACCAAGCTTCAATGTGTTTTTATATGGAATAAACGTGGAATAATGTGGGATGTTGGGAGAGATATCCTACCTTGTTCTGTTTCAGTAGATAATAACAATCAAGCAGAAGTTCAGTTAAATTTTAATTAATTATTGATTTTTTATGAAAAATAATTTTTTTACTAGATTTAATAAATTATTTTTAGCTTTACTTATTTCTTTCATTATTTCTAGTTTTTTTATAAAACACATTTTTCTGGCTAATTCACCAAAAATAAGGTCAAATTTGGATAGTTATTTTTTGGCAAAAATCAAAAGCAGCCAAGAATCAATTATTGCCTATTTAAGATTTAATTTATTTAGACAAAAAATCGATACCAATAATTTAGCCAATTATTCTAAGGAGCAGATAAATCAATATTTAAAAAATAATTTAAAACCAATAACCAAAGGTATTAAAGCAGCCACATTGCCTGGTTATGGTTATACTGAATATAAATTAAATGAAATCGAATGGGTTCAGATTGAATATACTTTAAAAGATGGTCGAAAAATTAAAATCAATTTTCCAAAGGGTACAACTCCCCCACCTGAAGAAATTTTTGAATAACCCACATTTTACCCTTGAGGTTGAATATAATTGATACCTTGGGATTATTGGCGAATCTTAATTCATACCGCGCACAAAGTTGCCATTGGTTGAAGAAATTATATTTTTCGATATATTAATTTAAATCCATATAGAAGTTATTTAGTTAAAGAAATTAAAGATCTTATGACTTATCGATACTTTTATCTTTAATGAAATATTTGTTCGACAAATAAGGTATATTTTGGAACAAAGAGACAATTCTTTCTTATTTTAAAAATAAGCAAGTTTATAAAAAGTTTGTTTTCAAGCAAGCTGATTATTGAAAAGAATTAGAAGCAATAAAACATCTTCTTCTAAAGTAAATTGCAATTTTTATTTCAAGGTGCCTTATTTATCGTACTTCCTCAGTTAGTAAAAGGATTGGCAGTAAAAAGAAAAAAGTGTAAAGACAAGAGATAAAGAATTGCGCTTATAAGGTTCGTTTTTGCAAAGGATAGATTTTGATGAAAAAACTTTCTAATTTGCAAAAGTGAAGAAAAAAATGAAAAAAAGTATTGATTTTTTTTAATTTTTTAGTAATAATAAAAATATTGTTTCTAAATAAAGTTATTAAAAATTGAAGATTTTAATGTACATCGGGCCTTTATATTTTGACACAAAAGAAATTTTTTTGATTTTAAGTGCCATAATTTTAGGGTTGGCAATGTTTTTTGGTTGGAGTATTTGGTGGTTTGATAAGCGAGCACTTCTAACTTTAGTTATTCTTATTCTTTTTACCAAAGGTCTTCTTCCTTCAATTCATAATGAAGCTTTTTTCATTTTAGCTTTAGTGTCGGTTTTTTTAACCTTATATTTACCCATTTTTCAAGTAATTTTATTTTATTTTTTAAGTTTTTTAATTTTCAGGTTAATAAAGGTAATTTAAAAAATTAAAAATTGCAATTAAAAACTTTTTTTAAGCTTTAAAATTAAGTGCTAAAAACCTCTAATAAAAAAATACTTTTTTTCTTATTTGCTTCTTTTATCTTTTTTTTATTTATCTCATCATTTAATGAGAAAATTAAAAAAGTAAGAGCTCAAATTACTAATTATTCTTCACCTTTTTATTCTCTTTTCGACACCTATCTACTCTCAAACGCCTCCACCAATTTATACTCCTCATTAATTACAAGAAACTGGCCTTCTAATAATCCAGGAAAAACTCAATGGACTGATCTTGTACTATACAATCCTCAAAGCGAGGCAGATCAGGTTAACATTAAAGTTTACTCTTATGTTGATGGTAGTTTAATTAGAGAAATAAACAACATCAACATGCCTGCTTATGGTTTTTACAATACTTATGGTAAAGCAGAATGGAATAGTCTTCTTGATAATAATCCAACACAACCAGGAAATCAAACTTTAGCTGTTGTCACAATTACCTCAAATAAAAATATCGTAGGTTTGCAAAGATGGAGATTAATGGATCAAGATAATACAATTCTTACACCAACATCTACCCTAATTCCAGTGAGACCTTCGACAATGACCTCAACAATTCCAACACCTACTTCAACACCTGCATCTTCAAAAAAACTCTTGGAGATGCTAATTGCGACTCAAATATTAATAATTTAGATTATACAATTTGAAAATATGAGTTTTTAGGAAATGGGAATTGTGCTAATAGAGGTTCTAATTTAAATTCTGATTTTAATTCAGATCGAAAAGTTAATCTTGTTGATTTTGAAATATATCGAATAAATGGTTTAAATAATTAATCTAAGTTATGAAAATAGCAATAATCAAAAAATTTTTTATAATAATCACAGCTATTTTAACCGGGGGATTTTTTATCTTTTTTCTCTGGCAAAACGCTTACAAATCAAAAGCCTCAACTGTGAAAGCTACCTTAAATTTTTTACAGGAATCAATTGATCTTAAACAAGGAGAGACAAAAAATATTAATTTTACTCTTTCTACTGAAGACCCAAATAGATATAAGATTTCCGCTATTGATTTGTATTTTAAATTTGATACTAATAATAATGACTTGATGGAATTTGGTAATTTTCAAACTATCCCAAATAATTATTTTGATGAAGTGTTGAAAAAAGAAGTTTTTTCATCAAGTAACTACGGTGGCAGTAAAATTTTAAGAATTACGGCAGTGGCCAAAAAACCTGATAGTTCATTAAGCGGGGCAGTTAATTTTACATTAACCTTTAAAGCTAAAAAAAAGCAAGGTTCAAGTAGTATCTCTCTTCATGAAACAACTGGAAATATTCAAAATCAAGTAGTGGGAATAACAAGAATTAGCGATAATTTATTTGATTTGCAAGTTTCAAGAGGTACTACTAATTATAATGTCACTAATGGTGCTTTCTGTATTCAAAATGCCGATTGTGGAGCCAATGCTGTTTGTCAGAATCAAGCTTGTATTTGTAATGCTAATTACTACAATTGTGATAATAACTGGGAAAACAGTTGCGAGTCAAGTAGAGCTTGTTCTCAAGTTTTTCCAACCCCAGCCAGAACACCAACACCCACAAGCCCGCAGCTTAATTATCAATGGACAAGATGCGATAATAGATCAACGAATTGTTCACAATTCTGCCAAAGCAAGGGAATGATTTGTGGAGATCAATGTAATTGGACTTATAATCCTGAAGATAAAACATATACAAATAAAAATGAAACTTATACTAATGTTGGAATGAGACAGGAGGAATCAATTTATGTAAGAAGATGGCATCCATACGATGGTGGTGCTGGTTATTGTGATACAAGTACTTCTCCGCTAAAAGAAAGTTATCAAAATAAGCCTTTGTCTTGGTATTGTAATACATCTTTTAATGTATATTGTTGCTGTAGTTTTGTCACAACACCCACCCTACCACCACCAACCAGAACACCAACCCTAACAACTCCATCTGGCTCATCAAATGATCTCTTATTTAAACTTTATCTTAAATTTCAAGGCATCAATAGCAAGTCAAAAGATGAATATTCAAAAATGAGGGCAAAAGTTATTTTAAAATACAATGATGGCGAAGTAATAGAAAAAAAAGAAGTTGAATTAGCGACTGATGAAAAAGGAATTTGGCAAGGACAAGTTAATTTTACCAATGTCAATACGGCTAGAAAATTAAGAATTTTTATTAAAGGACCAAAGCACCTTCAAAAAAGAATTTGTTCTTTAACTCCTCAAGAAACTTATCTGGGTAGTTATTCTTGTTCTGATGGTTTTCAGGTTAATCATGATGAAGTAATTTTAGATGCCAAAGGGATTGTTTTGTTAGCTGGTGATATTGATCAGGATGGGATTATTTCTGCTTATGACACAGCTTATGTTCGCAATAATCTTGGGAAAAAAGATAAAGATGTTTTAAGCAAAGCTGATTTTAATTTAGATGGAATAGTTGACACCCAAGATTATTCATTACTGATTGCCGCTTTATCAGTTAAAAGTGACGAGCAGTAAAATAAAATTAAAAATTAAAAAATAAAATTTTAACAATGGAAAATCAAAAAATCCTAGATAATTTTCAATCTGATAAACAAAACTTAAACAAAAAACCAGTTTATTTAATTATTGGAGTTAGTCTTTTGGTTTTAGTCATTATTATTGTTTCCTTTTTCCTTTTTTCAAAAACTAAAGAAAAAAATAATTTAAATCAACAAACTATTTCCCCAACTTTAGCTATCCAACCTGGAGAAAAAACCACCCCATCGACTAATAAATTAACTAAAGGAGAAATATCTTTTAAAACAATAGAAAAAAACTTTGAGGTTAATAAACTTTTTCCATTTGTAATAAAAGTTGATTCTGGAAAAGAACAGGTAGTAGGAATAGATGTTTTAATTAAATTTGACAAAAATAAGTTAAAACTTTTAAAAGCGAAATCACTTCTAAAAGAATTTGATCTTTATCAATCCGTTGTCGATGATTATCTAAACTTAACCTTAACTAAAAGCTTAAAGGCAAAAGAGCCAATTTTTCTTTCCCAAAGCGATTTTATTGAACTGCAATTTATGCCTTTATCAAAAGGGAATGCTTTCCTAGATATAGCCCCAAAATATCAAAAAAGAAGAACTTTTTTTGTTAATGAAAAATCGGAAATGCTATTTCCTAGACTACCGGAAAAATTATTAATCAATATTAACTAATCTAATTGATTTTTTTTAACTTTTTGTTATATTAAAATTAATGAGAAGATTTTTTTATGGATTTGATATTTTACTTCTTATCGGGCTTTTTTTATTTTCTTTACCGCAAATGATTTTGGCGGCAACAATCAATTTTGATAAAACTTCAGTTACGGTTCAATCAGGGGCAAGTTTTTCTTTGCAAGTAAATGTTGATGCCGGAAGCGATGAGATAAGATCAACCGATATTTATCTTAAATATGATGGCAGTTATTTGCAAGTGGAATCAGTTAGCGAGGGAAGTTTTTTTCCCACGGTCACTTCTGATACGGCCACTGCCGGTCAAATTTATATTGCCGGTATGGTTGATGACCCGGCGGTAACGAAAACTGGGTCAGGAACAGTGGCGACGGTTAATTTTAAGGCGGTTAAAGATGGCTCAACGACAATTTCTTTTGATTGTCAAAATTCAAAAATTATTAAAGCTGACATTGACGCTACTAATATTTTAACTTGTAATCAAGGTCTAACTGTTAGTATATCTATTGGAGAAGGAACAAATAACTCAAATTCTCAAACTAATAACAATTCTTCTATAACAGAACTTCCCAAAAGCGGAGTTTTTGAAAATGTGATAAAATTTGGTATGCCAGGATTAATGTTATTTATTGTAGGAGGAGCTTTAAGGTTAATATTATGAACAATAATCAATCATTAAAAAAATTCTTGGCAATATTTATTGGTTTAGTCCTTTTTGTTTTAATTGTTTTTTTCTCATTTAAAATCTTTGGTACTCAAGCTTCAGATTATGAGCCTCGAGATGTAGTTGTCTCCAATATTGAAAAAAATTCAGTGAAAATTATTTGGTCCACTGGTGTCGAGACACAGGCAGTGGTTGAGTATGGGACCAGTCCAACAGCATTAAATTTTTTTGCTCCTGAGGCAACTAAAGGCAAAAATCATTCAGTTGATTTAACATTGCTTTCTCCCTCAACCACTTATTATTTTGCGATTCGAATCGGTGATAAACGTTATGATAATGGTGGTGTGCCTTGGACTTTTACTACCAAAGGATCAGAAAAATCAATCTTAAATAATACTCCAACGTTACCAGTTAAGCAAGACAATATCATTAAGCCATCTCCAACTCAATTGCCAGTTTCATCACCGACCCCATTTCAATCCATAAGAATTAATGACGATCAATTTTTGCCAACTAGTACTCCAATTGCTCAAAAATGTAAAGAAACTGATTGTCAAAAAATTAAAGAAAAATTAGGTAAAGGTTGCAGTACCCAAGATTATTTTATTTGTCTTAAAAAACTTACTCCAACTCAAGGACAATAAAATTAAATCAATAAATTAAAAAGAAAAGTAATAACCGGTTTGATAAAAGTATCAATCATTGATGAGCCATTAATTGGCAAAATTAATAAAAGTAGAAAAATTATTCCATATTTCTCGAGACTATACCATTCTTTAGCTTTTTCTTCAGAAAGTAAGCCACTTATAATTTTAAAGCCATCCAAAGGATGAATTGGCAAAAGATTAAATACACCTAAAACTAAGTTTAATTGAATTATTGGTGGTAAGATAAGAAGTCCTATAGTTGATAAAATATCAAGTTTAAAAAAAATGAACGATTTTAATATTACCGCTGATATTATAGCCAAAATAAAATTTGATATTGGACCAGCGATTGAGATCAGGGCAGCGTCTTTTCGAGGATTTTTTAGGTTATAGGGATCATACTCAACTGGTTTTCCCCAGCCAAAGCCAAAAAAAAGCAAAAACAAAAATCCAGTTAGATCAATATGAGATTTTGGATTAAGATTTAGCCTGCCTTGAAGCCTTGGAGTCGGATCACCAAGATAATCAGCAGCAAAAGCATGGCTGAATTCATGGATAGCAATGGCCGTCATTAAAGCAAAAATATAGATGAGAAAAAGTAATGGATTTTCACCTAAAAGATTAAGCATAGGTTGAATAAATTTCCTAATTTATTAATTACTTTTCTGTTGATATTAATTTTAACATATGTTAAGATATTTATTCTATGGAAACATCTTGTTATCATTGTGGAAAAACGATTCTTTTTGGCCGCTCTCATACTCATCATCGAGGTGTAGCTGGTGGTCGCTGGAAAAAGAGAGCACCAAAAACTCAGCGAATTTTTAAAGTTAATTTTGTGCGAGCCACAATCATTGAAAATGGTAAAGAAAAAAGAGTCAAGCTTTGTGCAAAATGCGTCAAGCGGATTAAAAAAGATATTGCTGATGGCAAAAAACCATTTTTAACAATAAAAAAATTTGCCAAGACTAATCAAAAAGAAGAAAAAAAAAGAAGAACAAACCCCCAAAAAAACAGAAGAGAAAAAATAAATTTTTAATGTTACATTGTTAAATTGTTAAAAAAATCCTATCGATAATACCAATAAACAAAAAACAAGATATTTGATATTAAGATATTGGATATTGGGGTAAAAAGTTTTTAGTTTTTATTTTTTAGTTCTTAATGAATTTTTAGTTCTTAGTTCATATTTTTTAAACGTTTAAAAACTACTTGTCCCGCTCTGCGGGAAAAACTAAAAAATACGAACTTTATCTCTTCCTTAATTACTTA
Source organism: uncultured Gammaproteobacteria bacterium (assembly GCA_964443335.1). Classification (GTDB taxonomy): domain Bacteria; phylum Patescibacteriota; class Microgenomatia; order UBA1406; family GWC2-37-13; genus GWC2-37-13. The sequence goes on from CAYUCK010000029.1 coordinate 7,805, forward strand.
ATTACCTAATTTCTTAATTACTTTCATTTATTTTTTTATTTATTTATTTGATTATTTATTTATTTCTTTATTTGTATATTCATTGTCATTATTCTTTATTCATTATTATTTATTATTTAATAAATGTTAGATGTTAGAAGTTAGATGTTAGGTGAATTTTATATTTTTATCTCTTCAAGATGATCTTTTTTTTCTTGATAAAGTTTTTGACCTTGCTCAACAGAGCGTTGGGTAAAGACAATTCCTTGTAAGTGATCTACTTCATGTTGGATAATAGTGGCTTCAAAATCACTAAACCATTCTTGATGTTGTTTTCCTTGTAAATCTTGATATTTTAAAAGCACTTTTTGAGCTCTTTTTATTGGTCCCCAGATACGGGGAATTGACAGACAGCCTTCAAACTTAATTTTTTTAGTTTTAGTTGTAGTTTTTTCCTCATCAAGAGTCTTGATAATTTTGGGATTAATAAAGATTTTTACTTTGGATTTTAAAGTTGGTTTGATTATAAAAATTGATTGATTGACTCCAACTTGATTGGCTGCTAAGCCAACGCCTGGTGGATCAGTTTGTGCCTCAAGGGTCTCAATCATCTCCTCAACAATCTTTTCCAGTTTTTTATCAAATTTAACAACTGGTTTTGTGGGTGAGGAAAGTATTGGGTTGGGAACAGTGACGATTTTTAGCATATGAGTATTATATAATATGGTTAGAATATTAAAAAGTTAACGAGTTAAAAAAGTTATGAAGTTATCTTTGTGCTTGGCAGTTTATAATGAGGAGAAAAATATCCATTATTCTTTAGGTTCATCTATTGATATAGTTGATGAAGTGGTGATAGTTGATGGTGGCTCAACTGATAAAACTGTTGAGATTGCCAAAAGTTATGGCAAAAAAGTGAGGATTATTCACTCTGACAATCCATCGATGTTTCATAAAAATAAACA
>CAYUCK010000030.1:0-5907 GCA_964443335.1 uncultured Gammaproteobacteria bacterium
AAAAATTAGCTTTTTTTGACAATCTAAAAAAAATTTTTGTTGGTTATATGCAGTGGACTATAAATAATTAAAAGTATAAACATTGTATAAATGTTAAAAGTGTAAAAGTTATTTATGCTAGCAAAAGTTTTTTCCGCAACCACCATTGGTCTTGATGGAGTGTTAATCACAGTTGAGGTCGATGTGGCAGAAAGGGGATTCCCTGGATTTACTATTGTTGGTTTGCCTGATAAATCAATTGATGAGGCAAAAGAGCGAGTCAGAGCAGCCATAATTAACAGCTTTTTAAAAATGCCTGACACTCGTTTAACAGTTAATTTAGCGCCAGCTGATATCCCAAAAGCTGGGTCAGCTTTCGATCTGCCGATTGCGGTTGGCATTCTATCAGCCAGTGGTTTGATAAAAAAAGATAGCTTAAAAGATAGTCTTTTTATTGGTGAGTTATCACTTGAGGGAGATCTGCGCCAAGTGCCAGGGGTTCTTTCAATTGCTTTTCTTGCAAAAGAGAAAAAAATTAGTCAACTTTTTGTTCCCTCACCTAATGCCTCTGAGGCTGCCTTAATTGAGGAGGTTTTTATTTATCCAGTGAAAAATTTAAAAGAGTTAATTTTGCATTTAAATGGCGAAATTTTTCTTCAACCTCAGCCTCATCAAGAGTTTATTGCTTCTGAAAACTTTAAAAGTCAATATGTTTTTGAAAATATTAGAGGTCAATATATGGCCAAAAGGGCTTGTGAGATAGCGGCAGCTGGATTTCACAATATTTTGCTAAAGGGCCCGCCAGGAGCTGGCAAAACCTTGCTTTCTCGAGCCCTGCCTTCAATTTTGCCACCTTTGGAAAAAGATGAGATTTTAGAGTTAACAAAGATCTACTCTGTTGCCGGATTGCTTAAAGAAAACTATATTAATTATCGGCCGTTTCGCTCTCCTCATCATACCACCTCAAGAATTGGCTTGGTTGGTGGTGGTACTAATCCGGCTCCAGGTGAAATCTCTCTGGCTCATCGCGGTGTTCTTTTTTTGGATGAGATTGCTGAGTTTCCTCGAGCTACTCTTGAGGCGCTTCGTCAGCCAATTGAGGATGGAGTGATCACTATTTCTCGGGCTTCTGGGACTTTAGTTTTTCCTTGTCGGTTTTTGCTTTTGGCTGCCTCCAATCCTTGTCCTTGTGGTTATTTAGGTCATCCAAAAAAGCCTTGTCGCTGTCTGCCTGGGGCAATTTTAAAATACAAAAAAAGGCTCTCTGGGCCGCTTCTTGATCGGATTGATCTTCATGTTGATGTGGCGCCAGTTGAAAAAGATGATTTAGTAGTGGAAGCAGTTTCTGAGTCAAGTAAAAGCATAAGAGAAAGAGTGATTAAAGCCCGCCAAATTCAAAAAGAGCGATTCAAAGGTTTAAGGATTTATACTAATGGTGAGATGGGGCCGTCTGAGGTAAAAAAAATTTGTCGATTAGATAAGGAGGCCATTGATCTTTTAAAACAAGCAATTACTAAGCTTTCTTTATCAGCCCGCAGTTATTTTAAGGCAATTAAAGTAGCCCAAACAATTGTTGATTTGGCAGGAAAAGAGATGATTGACTCTTCAGCCATTGCCGAAGCCTTGCAATTTCGCTCTCATGATGAATAGCTCTTGACAAAAAGTAAAAAATAAATTATGATTATTTTAATTGTTATAAATATTGTAACTATCATATGTTAGACAAAATAAAATTATTAGCTGCGGAAAGTTCAGTTAGAACAATTACTGAACCAAGAGTTCGTTTAGGTTTTGAGATTCCCTCATTTTCTCAAGTATTAACTTTTCTTATCCGAATTTTTTTTACTGTAGCAGGATTGGTGGCTCTGCTTTATCTTTTGCTTGGTGCTTTTGCTTGGGTGACATCTGGTGGTAATAAAGAAGCTGTTGAAAAAGCCAGAGAAAAAATCCAGGCAGCTTTAATTGGCGTTATTCTTATTTTTGTTGTCTTGGCTATTGTTGGCGTTGTCGAGCAAATTCTTGGATTAGGTCTAGGAATTACTAGAGAAATTGAATTTCCTCAGCTTATTAATAGATAAATACAATAATGACAGTTCTAGCGGAAACAGTTAAATCTTCATGGGATAGTTGCATGGTTGATGGCGTGCCGACTTTAGGTTGTTTTGATGTGGTTATGGGTAATCTTATAACAATTTCCTCAGCATTTGTCGTTTTGCTTTTATTTATCATGTTTGTTTATGGAGGATTTCAGTATTTATCTTCATTTGGTAATGCTGATAAAGTCAAAAAAGCTCAAGGTACTTTAAAGTTAGCTTTATTGGGATTTATTCTTTATGTATCAGCTTTTCTAATCTTAAAAATCATTGATATTATGTTTTTGGGTGGAAAGGGCACTTTGTTTAGATTTAATTTAAATAATCCTTAATCATTTTTTTGGAGTGACAAAAATTACTTTTACTCCTTCATCTTCAGGCAAAGGCGAGATCACTTTGTTTTTTTCTTTAATAAAATTAATTCCAACAAAAATAATCAAAGCTAAACCAAAAGCAATTAAAATTAATCCCAAAACTCTCATAAGATAATTTTAAAAATTTACCTCCTCTTTTATCAAGTATCTGGGGCGATTTTGCACCTCATGATAAATTTTTGCCAAATATTCACCAATGATGCCAATCATAATCAGTTGAATTCCGCCTAAAAAAACAATTGAGAAAAAAAGTGATGCCCAGCCAGGCAGCCAGTCACCTTGCTTAAAAACAAAATGCTGAATAGTTTTGTAAAAAATAGTTAAAATAGCAAAACTGGAAACTAAAAACCCAAAATAGGTAGAAAGTCGAAGAGGTTTGGTGGAAAAAGAAGTGATCCCTTGAAGAGCTAAATTAATCATTTTTGATAAAGAATAGTGAGTTTTGCCAGAGAGTCTTTTTTCTCTTTTAAAATAAACATAGTCAGTTTGATATCCAGGCCAGGCAACTAAACCGCGTAAAAACTCTGGTCTTTCTTTTAAATTTTTTAAATAGTCAAGGACTTGGCGATCAATTAAGCGAAAGTCACCAACATTTTGAGGAATCTCAACATCAGATAAAAAATTAATTAGTTGATAAAAAAATTGAGCTGTAATTTTTTTAAAAAAAGACTCACCCTTACGCTCGATCCTTTTGGCATAAACAATTTTAGCTCCATTTTGCCATTTTTTAATCATCTCATCAATTAACTCGGGTGGATCTTGTAAATCTGCATCAAGTGAGATAACCACATCACCTTTAGCTTTTTCATAGCCAGCAAAAAGAGCCATCTGGTGGCCAAAATTTCGAACAAAAGAGACAAGCTTAATATTTTTATTTTTTTGGCAAAGATTTTTTAAAATGGTGTTTGAATTATCTGTTGAGCCATCATCAACAAAAACGACTTCGTTTTGATATTTATTGATTGTTTTAGCTAATTTTTCCCAAAATGGTTGAATATTTTCTTGTTCATTATAAACCGGGACAACCACTGACACTAGCAAATTTTTCATGAATATATTATAATATATTTATTGCTTTACGGGGTAGTGTACGGCAGCACAGGAGGCTCATAATCTCCTAGACCGTGGTTCGACTCCCGGCCCCGTAACCAATTTTTAAAAGAAAACTTTAAACCATTTTTGCCAATTTTTTAAAATTGCAGTTGGTGTCGGTGTTGGAAAAATAGTTGGTGAAGGAATAATAACAACAACTTCATTTTCTTTACTTAAATTTAATTGATTGCGAATGGTTTTTTCTACCTCAAGCGTGTTTTTTTTCTTGGCAATCTCTGTTTTTAATTGAAGATTTTTTTTTAGTTCTTTTTCATAGTCAGTTTTAATTTTGTTAAAAAAAGAGATTTTGTCTTTATAGTTTAAAATATTTGGCAAGAGCGAAGAGATAAGAAAGAAAAGCAAGATTGCCAAAAAAAATTTTTTAATGACTGACATAAGAGTTAAGAATCTTAATGATTCTTGATGGATCAGCTTTTGATTTAAGAGACTTCATACAAATTCCAATGATGGCTTTGGGATTTTGATCATATAGAGATTTATTGTCAGCAATAATTTTTTCAATTTCTTGTTTTAGTTGATCATCTGAGATTTCCTCTGGTAAATAAGCAGAAACAATCGCAAGTTGTTTTTGGTTTTCTTCAACTAGTTCTTGACGATTAGCTTTTTTTGATGCTTCAATTGACTCTTTTAATTCTTTAGCAAATTTTTTTAAAATTACAAGGACCTCTTCATCATTTAAATCAGCTTTTTTTTCAATTTCCTGATTTTTGATGCGTGAGGTAACAAAGCGCAATGTATTAAGCTTTAGTTGATCTTTGTTTTTTAAAGCGGCAATTAAATCTTCTTGTATTTTTTGTTTTAACATATAATAATTATATACTCTATGAGAAAAAAAACCAATGATAATATTTTGAAAATTATTGAGACTATTCAAAAAAGCCTTGAGGCGCCTCCAACACCTGAAAAAATGTTCGAGGAAGTCCAGATGATGCGCTTTAAAATCAGGCCGCTTCAAGGTAATTTATCAGCTATTAATCTAAAAGATGAGCGATTTATTCGAACTCTTTGGAGTTTGGGAAAATTAGATGAGTATTTTAATCGAGTAATCAATAAAATCTCAAAAAAGGACAGAGAGATTTTTCTTAATTTTTTTGAGGAGATTTTTCATCAGTATCAAGAGAGATTAAACAGGCTAGATTTGGCTCAAAAAATCCATAAACAATCAATTAGTACTTTAGAAGTTGAGATCTATCGCCACCAAGATAAAAAACCAAACTAAAATCTTATGAAAAAATTTCCAGTGATTTTGGATTTGGAGACAAAATACAGTTTTAAAGATTTTTCTGATCCAAAAAAACTTCAGGTATCAGTGGCAGTAATTTATGATTATAAAGATGGAAAGCCAAAAACTTTTGAGGAAAAACAGCTAGGTAATCTATTTTCTATTCTTGAGGCGTCCTCGTACATCATCGGTTATAATGTGATTAGTTTTGATATTGCGGTTCTTCAAGCTTATTATCCTGGCAATATTGAGGTATTTTCTGCTTTTGATATTTTGGAGGATATTAAGGCAAAAATTGGCAAAAGAGTTGCTTTAAATGAGGTGATAAAAGCAACGCTGGGCAAACAAAAATCAAGCAATGGACTGCAGGCAATTAATTTTTATCATGAAGGAAAAATTGAAGAATTAAAAAAATATTGTTTAGATGATGTGATGTTGACAAAGGAACTTTTTGATTATGGAGTAAAAAACGGTGAGATTTTTTATCTGACACCTTTTGGAAAACAGTCAATTAAGGTTGACTGGAAAAAATATTTAGAAAGCGATGAAAAAAAAGACATACCCTTAACTCTTCCTTTTTGATATAAATTTTACCTCTTGACAAATTAGCAGACTTTATATTATACTGCTAATATATTTAGCAGTTAAGTTATAAGTTTGCTAATTGAAAGGAGGTGAGAGATATGGCAATAGTGCGATTTGATCCTTTTACTCGCAGTTGGTTTAAACCATTTTTTTCCTGGGAGGATGAAGAGGATTTACCTGAATTGACTATGACTGAAGGGCTTGATGTATATGAGGAAGATGATCAGGTGGTAGTTAAAGCTGCTGTTCCTGGAGTGCCAGCTGATAAAGTTGAGGTGACTTTTGAGGATGGTGTATTGCGAATAAGAGCTAAAGTTGAAGAAAAAGAAGAAGAAAAGAAAAAAAGAAAGGTTGTTTATCGGATGGATAGGGTTGCCTCTTTTGATTACACCACCACTTTGCCTCGACCAGTTGATGAAAAAACTTTAGAGGCAAAAGTGGAAAATGGAGTGGTGGTGGTTTCAGCAAAGATTGCTGAGGAGGCAAAACCAAGAAAGATTCCAGTTAAGACTAAGTAAAAAATATTTCCTATCAAAAACAC
>CAYUCK010000030.1:5934-8436 GCA_964443335.1 uncultured Gammaproteobacteria bacterium
TTTTTTATAGTTAAATTACTCAATTTTTTTATTTATCCAAAATTAGATTTAACATCTTTAAATTATATTTAAATCTTTGATTAGAATAATCATTGTGGTTTTATTTTTTTATTCAAAACGGACCAAACATGACTTTTGCCTCCAAATTGGTATAAAACCGCCATCTTTTGGAATATATCTAATTGTTTCTTTTTCTCCAATATTCCAATCTATGGTTTTTTCTAGAGTGAAGCCCATTCCTGTGGGAGTTTCTTTAATCAAGATGTTTGCGCCTTCAGCTTTGAATACAATGCGATTATCTTTTAAAATTAATCCAATATGAGGAGTGTGATTCATTGCTATATTTGCGCTTATAATCCGTTCTTTTTTGCCATCATTGTCAACGTCAAAATTTCTTTCATCCCAACCTTTATCATTTGATAATTTATAAAGATTTTTTTGAAACTCAATTTGATTAAATGGTTCATTTATTCTTATAACTTCAGGATTTTCTATTAGTTGTGGTTTTCCAAGAATTACTAAGTCATTAGCAAAATCCAAATATTTATGATATTTATTAATCTTTAAAACATATGGACATTTAAAATCATCATTTAACTGTTGATTGGACTTAGAATTTTTATTAAGCGAAAGACCTTTTTTTACACCTAATTGATAAGTAATAGTACAAATAGCTATAAAAAAAACAACAAAAATAAATATTTTTTTTAAAACTGCCATATCAGAATTATTTTAACATAAATAGGTAGATTAAAGATTTAGTTATCTGTGATGACAAAAAAATAAAATTTTATTTTAATTAGGTATTTTAATTATTAATTTGAATGTCACAGGTGATAAATGTGTCAAAGGGAGATATAAATTCTCAAACCTCAAAAAAAGCTTGATATTCCAAGCGAATTAATTATTCCATTAAAAGAAAATCCAGTCTGGCTCCCCCTCGTAAACAAAATTAGAACTTGTTTTATTTAATTTAGCCTACCCCTGATTCCACTATATTTTTAGTAACAAAAGCATCTTCAAAATAAAAAATTACACAGATAAAGAGAATAAATTACAACTCAACACCTTCGAAGTGCAAATAAATATAATACCTCGTAAATTAAATTTTATTTGCTCCAAAAACTATATCAACTTGATAATTATCAACACCTATTCCTACATGAGTCCAATTTTGATTAAGTTGATTATCATTATGAGGTTTATCACCAGCAAAAACCCATTCGATTAAATGTACACCTTCTAGTTTATATCCAAAAGATGCATTTTCTCCAACCAACCAAAAACCTAATCTTCTCAAATTAGATTCAGAATTAACATATTCATTAAATCCTTTATGCTCATCTAAAAATCCATTTTTGGTATAATATTTTGCTCTTTCTAGGGCAAATTGAGCTAAATTATCATCCCAAATTAATCTATTTCTACCATGTCTTTCTCTATAATTATTTAAAGCTTCAAAAATTTCTTGAGCGTTTCCCATTTTTTGATCAAAACCAACTTTAATTATCCAAGTTTTATCTGATATTTGTTTTGCCACACCCCATTCATCTATTTCTGTATTTTGATTTTTATTATCTAAAACAATATTTTTATATATTACTGGCGTTGGAAATAAAGCTAAATAATACTCTTTCGTTTTTTCTCCATAGATCTCATTAAATTTATCAATAGTCTGTTGATCAACTTCGCCAGTTTGAGAAAGATTATATTTCTCTTGAAAGTTTATAACCGCTTGTCGTGTTAATCCCCCATAGTATCCTGAAATAATACCTGATGGATAAAGTGATTTATCAGTTGATAAAGCTGATTGAAGAATTTTTACTTCTTCTCCAGTTGAGCCTAATTTTAAAGGTGAGGAAATTAAAGTGTTTTTTGAAGCTTGAGTTGATTTAACGATTTCTTGCGGCTTATTAAATAAAATGAATGGTGAGATAGTCAATCCTATTCCAAAAATTAAAAAACCTATAAAAGATAGAGAAGAGAAGATACTAGCTTTTACTTTTGGATATTTTTGATGAAAAAATTTATCTAAGGAGAGAATGAAGACAATAAAGCTTATAATTCCAACTCCAATAGTTAGTAAAAAAAATAATAGTTCAATTGAAGTTAATTCTTGACTGTCTTTTTTTAAAAAGAAAATTAGGTCAAATAAAACGATTGAAGCAAACCATAAAAAAAAGAAGATAATAGTTTTTCTGTTTTTAAATATTTTTTTCATTTTTTAACCAAAATTAATATAAAATCATTTTCATCGACATATATTTTCACAAGGTATACCATCACCATCAGCGTCTCTAATTGAACATCCACAGTTAATTAATTGAAAATAAGCTTCTTCACAAGAAGATATCTGAGAACAAAGTTTTTTGCAATTACAAATAAAATTATTATTAAAAATTTTTAAAGGAGTTAATGAAAAATTTAAACAAACCCCATCACTCCATAATCCTTTTTTATTTTCTTGAGCCGCTTTTTGAGCCTCTTTGTATTTTTGTTGAT
>CAYUCK010000031.1:0-7953 GCA_964443335.1 uncultured Gammaproteobacteria bacterium
TGACAAAAGGCCGTTTCCCAAGTAGAGATCAAAAAGAAATCATTCCTTTACCTGATCAACTAATTAAAGAAATTTTGCCAACTGGAGATTATCATTTACAGGAGGAAAGACGATTATTTTATGTAGCAATGACACGTGCCAAAGACATCCTTTATTTTACAGCCTCAAAATTCTATGGTGAAGGCATTCGCCAACAAAAACTCTCGCCATTTGTTATTGAAGCACTGGGAGATGATTTTATTAATAAATACCAATTAAAAAAAGAAACTGAGAAAAAACAACTATCTATTTTTGATTTCAAAAAAAATCCTGAATCAATTCCAATCAAAAATAATCTTAATCGACAAAGCTTTTCATATAGTCAACTTGAAACTTATGAACAATGTCCTCTGCAGTATAAATATCAATATGTTCTAAACATTCCCACCTCTTATTCAGCTGCCACTTCTTTTGGTCAAACAATCCATAAAACACTGCAGCAATTTTATCAACAGTTTAAAACTAATCCAAAAATCGCCCTTGATGAACTTCTTAAAATTTATCAAAAAAACTGGATTCCCCTTGGCTATAGTTCAACTGCACATCAAAAACGGATGAAAAAAGAAGGAGAAAAAATCTTAACAGACTTTTTTGAAAAATTTCATCATCAAAACCTCAAAATCTTAGATTTAGAAAAACCATTTATTATAAAAATCACCCCAGAGATTTTTATTAAAGGCAAAATTGATCGAATCGATGATATTGATGGTAAGCAATTGGAAATTATTGACTACAAAACTGGGAAAAAACCGGATGAAAAATCATTAAAAAAAGATTTACAACTATCGATTTATTGTTTGGCAATGGTTGAAAATAGTAAAAAAAGCGTTGATGAGATTAATCTATCTTATTATTTTCTCCAAAATATGGAAAAAATCACTATTAAGAAAACTCAAGAAGATCTATCACTCGTCAAAAATGAAATTATAAAAAAAATTGAAAAAATTAACACTCATTACTTTGAACCAAATGTTGGTACGCATTGTGATTTCTGTCCTTTTCGGATGATTTGTGAAGCTTGGCGTTAAAATTTATTGATATAATAAGATAAAATGAATAAAATGAAAAGTAAAATTACTGGTTCTTTTTTGTTTCAAAGAATTTTGGAAATTATCATTCCCTTTTTGTCTTGGTTTATAATTACTTTGCCTTTATGGCTTTCCCCTTTTCACCCAGCAGTTGTCTCATACTTTATCATCGCCTTTGATCTTTATTTTTTTTACAAATCGATTAAAACTGCCTATTTTAGTGTGATTTCATATCAAAAAATTATTTATCACTCAAAGATTAATTATTCAAAAAAAATTTCAAAAAAAAGCAAAAGCAAAAAAATCCATCATTTTGTTATTATTCCAAATTACAAAGAGCCAATTTATAAATTAGAATCAACAATAAACTCAATTGTCAACAACGACTATCCATGGAAAAATATTTACTTAGTTTTAGCATTTGAAAAAAGAGAGGAAAATGAAGCTACTAAAAAATATCAACTTCTTTTAAAAAAATTTAAAAAAAATTTTAAAAAAATTTTTGCCACATATCATCCAGATTTGCCAAATGAGGAACCAGGCAAAGCTAGTAATCAAACTTATGCTGCTAAAATCATTGATAAGTGGATAAATAAAAATCATTTAAATCCTGAAAATTGTTTAATAACAATTTGCGATGCTGATAGTCATCTGCCAAAAAACTATTTTTCTTACTTAACTTTTGAATTTCTAAAAGATAAAGAAAGACTTTATCATTTTTATTGGGCACCGGTTTTACTTTATAATAATTTTTGGCAGTTGCCGATTTTTGTCAGAATTCAAGCAACTTTGTCATCAATTTTGAGATTAGCTTTTCTTTCTCAAAAAGAAGATCTAATCCAAGTCTCAACATATTCCACTAACTTTTGGTTATTAAAAAAAATTGGTTTTTGGGATGTTAATATCATTCCTGAAGATTGGCATATCTTTTTCCAAGCTTTTTTTACTTTTGGTGATAAAGTAAAAACTGTACCTTTATACACAATTGTTAATGGTGATGCTGTTTATTCTGGAGCGCTTTTAAAAACCTTTGTTAATCGTTATGAACAAGAAAAACGTTGGGCTTGGGGAGTCAGTGATATTGGTTATGTATTAAAAAGAAGTTTTGAGACTCCTCAGATTAATTTTTTCTCAAAACTAAAAAAAATAATTTTTATCAGTGAGACTCATCTTTTTTGGCCCGTGTCTTTTTTTATCCTTACCTTAAGTGCTTCAATTCCTCCTTTGGTTAATCCTATTTTTAAGCGAACAGTCATGGGATTTTTATTACCAAAACTGTCTGCTTTTATCTTAACTCTATCTTCTTTGATATTAATTTGGTATATTTATCTTGATATTAAAATTCGAGAAAAAATAAAAATGAAAACTGAATTTTTAAATTTACCAATGCTTATTGTTCAGTGGTATTTGCTTCCGGTAATTTCATTTCTTTTTTCATCACTGCCGGCTCTTGAAGCTCACACACGGATTTTACTTGGAAAAAAAATTAAGTATAAAGTGACTGAAAAAGTTTGAAATTTTTAAAAATGTTTAAGTATAATCAATACTAGAAAAACTATGATTGACTGGCTATTTACTAAAACTCCGCTATATTTTCTCATTCAGTCATTTTGGAATGATGAGGCTTTTTCTTTTTTAATGGCTAAAAAAAATATTTTTGAAATCATATCTTATTCAGCTAAAGACTATTCTCCACCCCTTTATTATTTAATTCTTCACTTTTGGATAAAGATCTTTGGCTCAAGTGAAATCACTTTAAGACTTTTTTCTTTTATATTTTTTTGGGGTGTAGTTTATTTAGGATTTTTATTTTTAAGTGAAATTTTTAAATTTAGTTTAAAAAAGTCCTTTTTTTACACTCTTTTGATTACCATCAATCCCCTTTTAGTTTATTATGCCTTTGAGGCAAGAAGTTATACTTTGTTTGCTTTTTTATCAGGACTATCTTTTTATGCTTTGTTGAAAAATAAAAAAAGATTGTATTTAATCTCGGCAATTTCAGGATTATATACTCACTACTTTATGATTTTTGTAATTATTGCTCAATATCTAATAAAAAAATCAAAAGAATCACTTATGGCTTTTATTTATTTTATTCCTTGGATCGTTATGATGATTATAAATTTACCTTATATTTCAACTGATTTTTGGATAAAAAAACCAAGTTTTACTATTTTAGTCAATTTTATTGGTAATCTTTACACTGGTTATGAACCTGAGTTTTTATTTTTTAATAAATTTATTTTAGAATTATCTTTATTTTTAATTTTTCTTATCATTATTGGGCACTTTATCATTAAAAATAAAAAATCATCTGAAAAAGATATTTTTAGATATTTATTAATCTGGGCAATATTTGCACCTTTTGTTGTAACTTTATTGTCTTTTATCAAACCACTATTTCTGCCTAGATATTTGATATTTGCTAATTTAGGGTTGATTCTTTTATTAATTTATATTATTGAAAAATTTCCTCTTCTGCTTAAAATTACCTTCTTATTAATTTTAATTTACTTTACTGTTAATTATCATCAACTACAAGTTAGAGAAAGAAAAAAAGCAGATTTACGAAAAACTACTTTTGAAATTAAAAAATTAATGTCAAAAAATGATCTTTTATATGTTGCAGATGAACGAGACTTTTTCACCGCCCAATATTACCTTGATGAAAAAAGAGTCTATATCTGGGGAAAAACTTATGAGGAAATTCCTCAATACATTGGCAAAGTTTTAATCCCAAAAGAAAAAATAGCTTTAAACTTACCAATTTATCCAAACAAAGCTTTTATTCTTACTCGCAACGGCCAATACACTATCCAAGCGCTTTATTAAAATTCTTTAGTAAAATATAAATATATAAAAAATATCTGCCCGGTCGTCTAATGGTAGGACAACGGACTCTGGATCCGTTTATCCTCGTTCGAGTCGAGGCTGGGCAACTAAAAATATGATTAACTTTTTAGTTATTGGTAATTTGTTAATGATTATTGTTTTTTTTCTTAGGTGGAATACTTTGCCTCCTCAAGTTCCTCTTTTTTACAGTCAACCTGTTGGAGAATCTCAGTTAGCTGATACATGGTTAATTTTTTTAATTCCACTTTTGCTAAACTTAATTTATTTTTTAAATAATTATCTTTATCAAAAATTTTTTTTAAATTATCCCCTGACAAAAAAAATATTTGATTATTTTGCTTTATTTTTAACAATCAGTTTTACTTTAATTTTTATTAGAATAATTTTACTTGTTTCTTAACTTTACAATTTATAATGATTATTTTTTTTAGTTCTCTTTTATCCTTTTTCTTAACTATTCCAACAATTTTTTTAGCTAAAAAGTTTAATCTTATAACTGATAAAAAAAAACGTTTTCATCCAGCTCACACACACGAAGGAATTATTCCAAGAGGTGGTGGTCTACCAATATATTTAAGTTTACTAATTAGTACATTGATTTTTTTGCCAATTAATAAAATCATTTTTGGGATTCTTTTTTCAAGCTTTTTACTTTTAATTATTGGACTTTTGGATGATTATTATGACTTATCTCCATATTGGCGATTTATAGCTAATCTTATAATTTCCTCAATTGCAATTGGTTTTGGTTTAGGCATTCCCTATATCTCCAATCCCTTTGGTGGCGTTATCCGACTTGATCTTTGGAAAATTAGTTTTGAGTTTTTTGGTCATCATCAAATTTTGATTATTGCTAATTTATTGGCAATTATCTGGTTGACTTGGACAATGAATATGGTCAACTGGAGCAAAGGTGTTGATGGTCAATTACCTGGCTTTGTCGCTATCACGGCTTTTTTTTTAGGGCTGTTATCTCAAAGATTCACTGCTCATGATATTAGCGCTCAAACTGTAGCAAGTCTTTCTTTTATTGTTGCTGGTTGTTATTTGGGCTTTTTACCTTGGAATTTTTATCCGCAAAAAATTATGCCTGGTTATGGCGGAGGCGCTTTAGCCGGTTTTTTGCTTGGAATTTTGTCAATACTATCTTTTGGAAAATTAGGAACAGCAATTTTGATTTTGGCTATGCCAATGATTGATGCAATTTATACCATAATCCGCCGTCTTTATCAAAAAAAATCACCTTTTAAAGCCGACTGGGGGCATTTTCATCACCGTCTACTTGAAATTGGCTGGGGCAAAAGAAGAATTGCGATTTTTTATTGGCTAGTTTCGTTGATTTTAGGAGTAGCTTCACTATTTTTAAAAGGTTTTGAAAAATTAGTAGTTTTTTTAAGTTTTTTTATTATTTTAATGGTTTTTATTTTAATTATTGAAAAAATAAAAAAATTAAAATAACTTATGTCTCTTTTAAAAATTAGCACTGACGGTGGGGCAAAAGGAAATCCAGGTCCAGCCTCAATTGGTGGAGTTTTTTACATTGATAATAAAAAAATTTTTCAATTTCACAAAAAAATCGGTTTTGCCACAAACAATGACGCTGAATATAAGGCCCTTATTTTTGCACTTAAAGAAATAAAAAAACAAAAAGAAAAACTAGTCAAAGAATTTAATGTTGAAAAAATAGAGTTTTACTCTGACTCAAAACTCTTAGTTAATCAAATTAATGGATTTTTTAAAGTAAAAAGCAGTAAAATCAAAGAATATGTCTTTAAAATTAGAATTTTAGAACAAGAAATTAACTTACCAATTACCTATCATAAAATACCACGTGAAAAAAACCAAGAAGCCGATAATCTTGTGAATTATTAAAATAATTGCATTACATCTTTTAATCTTTATACTAAAATTAAGATATTAAACAAATTAATAATTTTCTATGAACCTGGTAATTTTTATTTTAATTGCGATTGTTTTTTTGGTGATCATTCGTCTTTGGCTCAATAAAATTGAGGAAAAAAGCAAGATTTCCCAAGAACTTATTGAATGGCTCAAAACTCAATCCTCACAAACTGAGGAAAAATTAAGTCAACAATTGAATAATTTCAATAGCCGTATTGATAACACCTTAACAACTCTTAAAGATCTTTATAAAGTCGTTGGTGAGTTTTCAGAGATTGGTCGAAGCATCAAAGATATTCAACAATTTCTCTCCTCGCCAAAAATCCGTGGTAATATTGGCGAACAGATCCTAAAAGATATCTTAAAGCAACACTTTCCCAGGGATTCCTATAAACTTCAATATCAATTTAAAAATGGTGAAAAAGTTGATGCTGTTATCATTACTTCCTCAGGCTTAATCCCAATTGATTCTAAATTTCCTCTAGAAAATTTTAAAAAAATGACTATTTCCACCAGCGAAAAAGAAAAAGAGGAATTTAAAAAAACTTTTATTGGTGATGTTAAAAAACACATAAGCGATATTGCTAAAAAATATATCTTACCCCAAGAAAAAACTGTTGATTATGCTTTAATGTATGTCCCTTCAGAAAATGTCTATTATGAAATCATTAATAATGAAGAACTTTTTGATTATGCTGGAAAAATGATGGTGCTGCCAGTTTCACCAATGAGTTTTTTTGCCTATATTAAAGCGATTCTTTTGTCTTTTGAAGGCCAAAAAATTGAGGAAAAAGCAAAGTATATTTTGGATCTTTTATCAGCGATAAAAAAAGACTATCAAAAAATTAGTACTGATTTTAGTGTGTTAAATAAACACATAGCAAATGCATATAATCAATCAGCTAATCTCGCCAAAAATCTCAATCAACTTGAACAAAAACTTAATACTAAATTACTCGAATAAATTATGATTGTTAAAGTAAAAAATAAAATTAGAAATGATGAAAAAATATCAAATGATGAAATTATAAAAATTCTTCTTAAAAGCAGAGGCATTTTAGATGAGAAAAATTTTTTCAATCCGCCTTTACCCGGCACTATTTCTCTTTTTAATTTCGATAAAAAATATAAGAAATCATTTCAAAAAGTGATTGAGATTTTAGAGGAAATAAAAGAAAAAAACCAAAAAATTGTTGTTTATACTGACTATGATGCAGACGGAATAACTGGTGGAGCAATTATGTGGGAGACGCTTTATCTTTTGGGTTTTGATGTGATGCCTTATGTACCAGACAGAGTCAAAGAAGGCTATGGATTCTCAATCAAAGGAATTGATAATGTAATTAAAAAATATCACCCCTCGCTTATTATAAGTGTTGACCATGGCATCACCAAAGTAAAAGAAGTTGATTATCTTCGCTCAAAAAACATCAAAGTCATTATTACTGATCATCACTTAAAATCAAATCAGACTCCTAATGCGCAAGCAATTTTTCACATTCCGGCTCTCTCTGGAAGTGGTGTCGCTTATTTTTTTGCTAAAGAAGTCTTTAATAATTTCAAAAATCAATCAATAAATTCAAAATTACTAGAAAATTACTTTTCAAGTGATTACCTAACCTTGGCCTCAATTGGTACAATTGCTGATCTTGTCCCTTTGATTGGTGCTTCTAGATCAATAGTTAAATATGGACTTGAAGTTTTTCCTAAAGTCAAACGAGTTGGCATTCGCCATATTTTAAAAGAAGCTGGAATTGAAGGAAAAAATATCACTCCCTATGAAATCGGTTTTATGATTGCCCCAAGAATCAATGCTTCAGGTCGACTAGAAAACGCTATTGATTCACTTAGACTTTTATGTACTAAAAAAGAAGATAGAGCTTTAAAACTTTCCGCCTATGTTGGCAAAATCAATCGCCAAAGACAAAACTTACTGGAAAAATCAGTTAGTGAGGCTAGATTTGCTTTAGTTAAAAAAATGAAGCAGTTAAATTTTTTTTCTGCCACTTGCGTCGATGAGTATTCATTTAAAAAAGAGTTTTTCGCATTGGCGGAAAATAAAAATTTAACTGCGAATGATTTAAAAAATATTCCTAAATTAATAATTTTGATCTCAAAAAATTGGCATGAA
>CAYUCK010000032.1:0-6649 GCA_964443335.1 uncultured Gammaproteobacteria bacterium
TAGCAGTAGGTACAGGAGTTGTCGTTGAAGTTGGTGTTGGGGTTAAAGTCGGAGTAGCAGTAGGTACAGGAGTTGTCGTTGAAGTTGGTGTTGGGGTTAAAGTCGGAGTAGCAGTAGGTACAGGAGTTGTCGTTGAAGTTGGTGTTGGGGTTAAAGTCGGAGTTGGAGTTAGAGTTAGTGTTGGAGTGACAAATAATGTGGGAGTAGGAGTCAATGTTGGAAATGGAGTATTAGTTGGAGGAGGTAGGGTTGGAGTTGGTGATGGTAGGTTGAGTGGAATTATTCTAGCCATGCCATTAGAAACATTTTCAGATAAAGTGCCAGAAGCAGAGACACTTCCTGAACAAGTGTAATTAAAAGGCTTACAAACACAATCTAAATTAGAAACCCAACAATCTCTTTGGCCAGGTTTTATAGTACACCGACCGTCTCTATAAGTACCAGTACAAGGATATCCTTTACAAGTACAATAACCAGTACTGCTTACATCACAAGTTATGGATTCTCCCTCTAACAAATTGCGATTTGCAACAAAGTGTATAGCAAAAGCACCCGCGGTACAATTACAAAAACTAGGAGTGATCGTAGGCGGAGCTACACCACCACATTTTGAATTGTGACAACCACTACCAGTTTGAGAGTATCGATATACCCATTGTTGTTTTTGTTCTTGCTCAGAAAAACCTTGTTTAAGACATTGATAAACTTTAATAACTGCAACATTCCTACCGTTTTCTACTGTACAACCATCAAATATTTCACAATACATACCATGGCGACTACAAGCTCCGCCTTCGGGGCAGTCAAAGCAGCGATTTGCAGCTTTTGATTGATATATAACTGGTTTTTTAATTCCCAAATACAATAAAAAAAATGAAAGAATAGACAAAATTACCGGAATTATAATTTTTATTTTCATTTAAAGAATTAAACTTTTACTGATAAAATTATTAATGTTGATATTTAGTGGCATGTTTTCTCCTTCAACTTTAACAACGTACAGAAAAACAAAGGCATAATCTTCAAATTCTGGAGAATGCGGATTAACAGTTTTAAAAGTATAAATTCTACTGTAATTATTTACCGATGAATTAATTAACAAATTATAAAAATCTGGATCATCAAAAATAGGGGTTTCATGATCATAATCTTCTATCCTTTCTGCAGATATCTCATTGTTATTAAGTAAAATAATCTCTTGATCGTTATTTATCTTCTTCATTAAGTCATCTGGAGGTAATCTTAAGTTGTAGTAATAATTAATTTTATTTTGAGCATATTCCCTTGCTTTTTCAGGATCAAGATTAAGAGCTTTTAAATTTTCTTCGGTTGTGCCTCGAAATCTGGTTTTAAAATAGTAGAAGGTCAGTTTTTTTACCTTGTTTTGATATTTGGTTAAGTTTTTTTCTAATTCTTTTTCAAATAAATCTCCATCAAAATTTGTTAACAAATCCCACTGTGAACTACTAGTAGAAATTAAAAATGAAAAGATTTTCATGTTGATTGTTTTAATCAATTCGTTTTTTGAAAGCGAAGAATATTTATTTTTAAAATAAGAATAGATTTTTTCATTATCAATAGTAATATTATTTATTTTTCTAGGCACTGTATACAGCTGGTCAATATTCTTAAATCTAGGCTGATAGATTTTTGGGTCATCATAAGAAGAAGAAGCTTTTGTTTTTTGACTTGAATAATTTATTAAGCTTGGTATTAAAACATTTGCAGAAAAAATTGCTAGCGAAAAAATAAAAAAAACATAACTAAATTTTTCTAAAATAAAGAAAATTTTTCCCCTTGATGAGGGTAGTAGATTTTTATTTTTTAAAGGAGTGAAGTTATTGGTCATAAGCTGATTTTAACTATAAATGATTTAAATATAACATATTTTAATGGTAAAAGAACAATTATATAAATATAATTCAATAATAAAATATAAATAAACAATAATTAAAATACTATACAAAATCAATATAACATATTTTTACAAATTGCACAATTTAAATTCATTTTGTATTGTTTAATAATATTAAATGAGCAATTTTAATTAATTGGTATTAATAATTAGTAATAATTTCATTTTAATATAAAATCAATAACAATCAAGCAAATAGAAGTAAAACAATTACATAAAACAAATTGAATAATAAAAAAGATTCAAATTGAAAATATTTATTAAAATCTGCTTTTGTAATCTTAAGTGTAAATTTTAAAAATTAAATATCTTAATTACATCTTAAAGAAAGTAAAAGTTGTCCAAATAGATCAATTTTTTAGCAGTAAATGACACTATGTGAATTAATCTAATAATTAATTTATTCGAAAGCTAAATTTATTTTATATCCTTTAAATAGTGAAAATTAGTATTTTAAAATACTACTGAAAAACTTGCAATTTTAATTTTGAGGCAAACCAGATTAGTTTTAAGATTATTAAATAAAAATCTTTTTCAATGATGAAAGCTTATCAGAATAAACTAGTATTTTAGAGTTCTAAGCTTTATGTCAAACCCAACTCACATCTAAACTTTCATTTCTGATACACCAGACTATCATAATTAAAAATGTCAGGTTATTTTAAAAAATTTCTAAGTAAGTGGAATCTTTCGAAAAAAATACTATCGTGTTATTGCGTATTTTAATAGAAGCGAAATTATCATTTTATATTGCTCTTAAAATGAAAACAACATCGTATTGATGCTTATTTGATAATAATAGTCTAACAGATTTAAGTAAAGCTTAGGTTGTTGAATTTAAGAATTTTGCTAATCTAAATAAGTAGCTTTTGATTATTTGCCTAGTATTTTAAGACTTATGATTACCTACAATTTTTTCTCACCCTTGGAGGGGGGGCAAACGTTAAAATTTAATATCAATTCCTGAGATTGCTAAATAATTTGATAATATTTTCCCGAAAAAATCTCATTTACAAAGGGATAATAAATTTTTAATTTAAATTTATCTCTCATATCCCTCTCACCTTACGCCTTAGTCCAAGTATAAAACAGGTTTAAAAAATCAGCTGCAACAGTTGATAAAATTTTTTTATAAATAAATTATATTGTTTCTATATCATAAAAAATTTCTATTGTCAAAATCACAAAAAATGCTTAAAATAAATATTTATGAAAAATTTATTTATCAATGAAACTATAAAAAAAATTGACCAGACTGTCGAGCTTTATGGCTGGGTTGAGTCCAAACGCGATCACAAAAAAATCGTCTTTATTGATCTGCGTGATCGAAGTGGCATTGTCCAGGTAGTTGGTGGTGAGGAATTCAAAGAAGTATCAACTGAGGATGTCGTCTATATTAAAGGTTTGGTAAAAAAAAGACCAGAAAAACTAGTTAACCCAAAAATAAAAACCGGCACCATTGAGATCGAGGCTAAAGAACTAAAAATATTAAACAAAACTAAGCCTCTTCCAATACCTGTATCAACCGATGGTTATGAAATCGATGAAGAGATTAGACTTAAATATCGCTATTTAGATCTTCGCCGGCCAAGAATGTATAAAAATTTGGCTTTAAGAAGCCAATTTATAGATTTACTGCGCCAATATCTTTTTAAAAAAGGATTTTTGGAAATTGAAACACCTATCCTATCTGAGACAACCCCTGAAGGTGCTCGTGATTTTGTTGTGCCATCTCGTCTTCAACCAGGAAAATTTTACGCTCTGCCGCAATCGCCACAACAATATAAACAACTACTGATGGTGGCCGGAGTTGAGCGATATTTTCAAATTGCCCGCTGTTTTCGCGATGAGGATCCACGAGCTGATCGAGCCTATGGTGAATTTACACAATTAGATTTAGAAATAAGTTTTGTAAACCGTGAAGATGTAATGAAATTGGTTGAAGGGATGATTATTGAAGTCTATCAAAAATTAAATATACCAATAAAACAAATACCATTTCCAGTTTTCACCTATAAGCAAGCTTTGGAAAAATTTGGCGCTGATAAATTTGATCTTAGAACTGAGGAAGAAAAAAAGAAAAATATTCAAGCTTTTGCTTGGGTGGTTGACTTTCCTTTTTTTGAAAAGACTTCAGATGGAGGTTGGACTTTCACCCACAATCCTTTCTCAGCTCCAAAACCTGAATTTATGGATGACCTATTAAATAAAAGAAATATTGCTAATATCTTAACTACACAATATGACCTTGTATGCAACGGCTATGAAGTTGGTGGTGGCTCAATTAGAAATCACCAACCTGAGGCTCTGAGGGCAGTTTTTGAAATCATGGGCTTAACTGACCAAGAAATTAATGAAAAATTTGGTCATATGATTGAGGCTTTAGGATATGGTGCACCTCCTCATGGTGGAATTGCCCCAGGAATTGATAGACTTTTAACTTGCATCACTGGCGAAAAAAATGTTCGTGAAGTTATTGCTATGCCAATGACATCTGGTGGAAAAACTGCCATTATGAATGCTCCTTCATCAATAAGTGAGGAAAAATTAAAAGAACTGGGAATAAAAATATCAACCTAAATTTGCAAAAATGAAATTAAAATATATCTTGGCCATCCTTTTCTATAGTTTACTTTTTTTGTTTTACCCAGGAAACAATTTTTACTATCATCTCTTTGCCTACAATAAAACTCTCTTTCAAGATAAAAGAATTATCAATAAAAAACCAGTTAAACCAATTCCATATCTAAAAAATCCTTATTATTTACCAGATGTCGCTGCTCAAGGAATTTATGTAGTAGATCTGCCTTCATTCACGCCGATTTTAAAAAAAAATGAACATAATAAATTTTATCCAGCGTCAACCACAAAAATCATTACTGCCTTAGTAAGCTATGATCTTTATCAACCCGATCAACTAATAACTATTAAAAATCCTATTATTGAGGGTCAAGTAATGAATCTAGTTGATGGAGAAAAAATCACAGTGGAGAATCTTCTTTATGGTATATTAGTTCACTCAGCCAATGATGCTGCCTATGCCATAGCCAATGATTATGGTTTTGAAGAGTTTGTTTTTTTAATGAACAAAAAAGCTGCTAGTTTAAAAATGAAAAATACTAAATTTAAAAATCCAGCTGGTTTAGATGATATCAACCAATACACCACTCCCTTTGATTTAGCATTAGCTGCCAGAGAATTGTTAAAAAATAAATATTTAGCTAAAATTGTCTCAACTAAAGAAATTATCGTTTCCGATGTTGATTTCAAATACTTTCACCAGCTAAAAAACGTTAATAAACTGCTAGGAGAGATCAGTGGTATTGGTGGTTTAAAAACTGGTTATACTGAAGAGGCTGGTGAAAATTTAATCTCTTTTTACAAAAAAAATAATCACCAATTTTTAATTGTCATTTTAAAAAGTAATGATCGATTTACTGATACAAAAAATGTCATTGATTGGATTAACAACAATGTAGATTATCTTAGTTTTCAATAAGATACTCTGAAGTAATTGCCGGCAAATAACCAGCAAAATTATTATCACCAATAAAAACATAGACCGGCTCAAGAAAACTTTGATAAAAATCAGGATCATAATAAGCTAAAAATATTTGTTTTATTACAACTTGTTTTTGGCCATAAGTTGCTGCCACAACTTTTCCCTTTCCTTGTTGAAATTCTTCCCAAGCAGTCTCAGCTGTTTTTATTGGATAAACATCAAATTGGCTGTTGGATTTTTCAAAAAAAGCTATTTGAGCTTTAATCACTCTATGATTTCCGTCTTTATCAAACTCCATAATCACATAGTTTTGACTGTTAAAAAACCTTGGTGAGACTACTGAATAAGTATCAATATTTGTTCGGTAAAAATCTACTTCCACCAAATTAGCCTCTTTTTGTGATTTAACATTATTGTAAACATTTAAGGTTGGATCATACTTTATATATATAATTTTTGCTAAACCTGTCGCTAACTCATCTGGATAACGACCAATTTTTTTTAAAAAATCAATCGCCTTATTTTCAATGATCTTTTCTGATGGAATATATAAGTCGTTACTTACTAGTGATTCATTACTTATTTTTGTTTCATACTTAAAATTAAAGTTGGCAATATTTACCTCAAGTTTTTGATTACCATCATCAAAAATTGCCAAATTGTCAACTAATTTATACTTAACTAATTCTGTGTCGAAACCAAACGTCTTTGCCATCAAATAAATTTTTTCTCGATAACCAAATTTAGTAATTGGCTTTTCGAGAAAAAAAACCTTAGCGCTATCCGTAGTTGTCACTGGTTTTCCTTCAACAGTATCTAAAATATAAGAAAAGAAAGCACTACTAGTGGCATCTTTTATCTGAGGAGCCTCAATCTTACCAAAAAGGCTAGGAACAATTGGTGATTTTGGCTTAGTTGTTTCTATATATAAAAACACCAATTTAAAACTGTAAAATGCAATTAAAAAAAATAGAAAAAATAAAATTAAAATTGGCGTTAACTTTCGACTGTAATAAGAAATCTCGGTTAATGTCATGATTAATCACAGCAATTGACAAACATTTTTTTAAAAATTTTTGCCAAAAATTCCCAAAATCTATCAAATAGTTTCATTTTAGTGGGCGAGGGGAGACTTGAACTCCCACGTCTTTTGGACACAGCCTCCTCAAGACTGCGCGTCTGCCAATTCCGCCACTCGCCCATAGAATTCAAAATTTAAACATATTTTCATT
>CAYUCK010000033.1:0-6536 GCA_964443335.1 uncultured Gammaproteobacteria bacterium
ATTGTTCGCTTTGGTCCTCTTCATCAAACTTCTGATCAAGATTGGGATGATATTCTCAATATTAATTTAAAAGGAGTTTTTTATGGAATGAAGCGGGTCATTCCTGAGATGTTAAAAAATGGTAAAGGTAAAATTATCAATATTACCTCAATTGCTGGATTGGTTGGTTTTGAACAAATTGGCCCATATTGTGCTTCAAAAGGAGGTGTGATTGCTTTGACCCGAGAGGCAGCTTTAGAGTATGCTAAAAATAAAATTAATGTTAATTGTATTGCTCCAGGGGTGATTAGAACTGAGATGACGGCAGGAATGCTTGAGGATGAAATGACAAAAAAAGGATTTGAAAATCAAACGCCTTATCCAAGGTTAGGTATGCCTGAAGATATTGCTAATGCGGCTTTGTATTTGGCCTCAGATGAGTCAGATTTTGTCACGGGTGAAGTATTGGTAGTTGATGGCGGTTGGACAGTAAGATAATTTTATAAAAATAGTAAAGCAAAAAATGAGGCGCTTGCACCCAAAAAAGCACCACCAATCACATCAGTAGCCCAATGCTCGCCTAAAGATACCCGAGAAACAAGCATTAAAATATTAAAAATAAAAAGAAAAGATAATAAAATCACTTTATAAAAAGGTTTTATTTTAGATCTAATTATTAGAAAAGACAGGATTATTATCACAAATATAGTTCTTAAAGAGTGACCTGATGGATATGAATATCCTGGTTGAACATAAGAGGAAGGAAAATTAAAAAACAAAGCATAGCGGTGAAATAAAAAAGGTGGTGGTGGCTGGTGCAAAAAAGATTTGCCAAAAATCTCAATTATATGAGCAAAAGCAAAAGGTAAAAACACTAAAAAAGATAAAATTTTTCTTCTTGCAAAAACAATAATTAAAATTAATAAACTATAAACTTCAAAACTACCTATTAAAGATAATATTGAAAGATAAGGATCTAATTTTTTAGGGATATGATTTTGTAGTCTAACAGTTGTGTCAAAATCAAATTGAACAAAAAAATCTTTTTTCACTAAATAGGAAAAAATAATAAAAATAACAAAAAAAAATATTGAAAGGACAAAATAAAATTTTTTCTTCATTTTAAAATTTTAACAATTTTTTATATTGAAAAATAGAATAAATGATATAAATTCGAATGGACTTGATATATGAATAATTATTCATATATAATAGAGTTGATTAAAAATTAAAAATTTTTTATGCCTTATCAATTTACCTGTAGTTGTCAGAGAAAACATCAAAAAATAAATTTTAAGCATTGTCAGCAATTGGAAAATGATCTAAAAGAATTATCTGTTGCCTCAAAAATTGCCATTTTAAAGGTATTGGAAAATCCACATTGTGTTTGTGATCTGGAAAAATTAACTGGTTTTTCCCAGACTTTGATTTCCCATCATTTATCAAGTTTATCAGAAAAAGGTTTTGTTAATTTTTCCCAGGAAGGAAAATTTAAACGATATTTTTTAACGGAAAAAGGAAAAAAGTTTTTGGCAATTATTAAAAGTTTATTAAATGAATAATCTTATGAAAATTCAGGTTTTAGGTTCAGGATGCGCGACCTGTAAGGCGCTTTATGAGTTAACAAAACAGGCAGTTGAGGAGCTGGGATTAAAAGAGGAGGTGGAATATATTACTGACATTTCTAAAATCATTGAAATGGGAATAATGCAATCACCAGTTTTAGCCATTGATGGCAAACCAGTGATGGTTGGATTTAAACCAGATATTGATTATATTAAAAGTTTAATAAATGAGAATAAAAGTTAATAATAAAATTAAAAATTTTTATAATCTATGGATCCTTTTTATCCGATACAACAATTGGCTGATTGGTTAAGTTTTTTTGTATTTCGTCTGACTCCTAAAACTCATTTAGGTGAGGCGGTTAATTTTTTTATTTACGATTCAATTAAAATTTTTATTTTGCTTTTGTTTATAAACTATTTAATGGCAATAATTCGCTATTATTTGCCAACTGAGAAAATTCGCGATTTTTTAACTAGAAGACGTTGGTATGGTTTTGATTATCTATTGGCTTCAGCTTTTGGCGTAATTACTCCATTTTGTTCCTGCTCTTCAATTCCTTTGTTTATCGGGTTTTTGTCAGCGGGAATTCCATTGGGGGTAACTTTAGCTTTTTTAATCACTTCACCTTTAGTTAACGAAGCCTCAATTGCGATTTTTATTGGCCTTTTTGGTTTAAAAATTACTTTAATGTATGTATTAGCCGGTGTTTTAGTTGGTGTAGTTGGTGGATTTGTTTTGGGCAAGATGGGGTTAGATGAGGAGATTGATGAGGCTTTAAAAAAGATAATTTACGCTTCAAAAAACAAAAAAATAGACTCAGTTAGTTTTAAAAAAGAGCCTTTTTTTAAACTTTTAAATAAATTTTGGCAAGAAGGATGGGATCTAACAAAAAAAATTTTCATTTATGTTTTAGTTGGTGTAGGTTTGGGTGCTTTAATCCATGGTTATGTACCAATGGGTTTTTTTGAAAAATATTTAAAAAATACTTCTTGGTGGTCAGTGCCAGTGGCAACTGTTTTGGCGATACCTTTATATTCTAATGCCGTTGGTGTGATTCCAATAATTCAGGCATTGGTTGCCAAAGGTGTGCCCTTTGGAACGGCCCTGTCCTTTATGATGGCGGTTGTTGGTTTATCTTTACCTGAAGCAATGATTTTAAAAAGAGCCATGAAAACAAAACTTTTAATTAGTTTTTTTGGAGTGGTGGCAATTGGGATAATTTTCATCGGCTATTTTTTTAATTTTCTTTTATAATTTTTTTATGATCATTCTTTCTTTTAAAACTTATAGAGAGGCGACTAGTGAAAATGCAGTAAGGCTTTGTCAAATTGTCAAAAATGTCAGAGAAAAAACTGGAGTAAGAATTATTCCGGCAGTGCAGCCAACTGATATTTATCAGATAAAAAAAGAGGTGGGAATTGAGGTTTGGGCGCAGCATATTGACCCTATTGATCCAGGTCGTCATATGGGATGGATATCAGCTTACGCAGTCAAACAAGCCGGAGCCACTGGTGTTGTCATCAATCATAGCGAACACAAACTTTCTGATGATTTAGTCAAAAAAACTTTAGAAAAAGCAAAAGAATATCAGCTTGAAAATATTGTCATTGGTCAGACAGTTGAGAATGTTGTCAAATTTGATTCTTTTGATCCAGATTTTACCTCATATGAAAAGGATGAATTTATTTCAACTGGTATTCCTTTGTTAACTTCAGAAAAAGAAAATATTAAAAAGTTAGTCTCGGTTTTAAGACATCCTTTAATTATTGGTGCAGGAATTTCAAAACCTGAAGATATCAAGCAAGCGCTTGATTTGGGAGCCAAAGGAGTGATTTTATCTTCAGCATTTGTGTTATCTGATAATCCAGAAAAAACTCTTTTTGATTTGGCTCAAGTTTTTTTATAATTTAAATTATGAAACTTTGTTTTTTTGAGGTTGCCAGTTGGGAAAAAGATTTGCTCAAGGAAAATTTTCCTGAGGCAGTTTTGGTTGAGGAGAAATTGAGTTTGGACAATGTAAAAACCTATTCTGATGCAGAAATTGTCTCTGTCTTTGTTTATTCCCATCTTTCAAAAGAAGTGATTGATAGAATGCCAAATTTAAAATTTATTGCCACTCGTTCAACCGGTTTTGATCACATTGATATTTCCTACTGTCAACAAAAAAATATTTTGGTTGCCAATGTCCCTGAGTATGGTTCACGCACAGTTGCCGAGCACACCTTTGCTTTGATTTTGGCTTTAACAAGAAAAATTTATCAATCAATAAATCAAGCGAAAAACTTTGATTTTAATCATGAAAATATCCGTGGCATTGATCTTTTTGGCAAAACAATTGGTGTTGTTGGTTTGGGAAAAATTGGTATTGAAGTTGTCAAAATTGCCAAAGGATTTGGTATGAAAATTTTAGTTTATAATAGAAGCCAAAAACAAGAATTAGCAAAAAATTTGGGTTTTGAATTTGTTGATTTAAAAACTTTAATTTCTCAAAGCGATATTGTTAGTCTTCATCTTCCTTACACAAGGCAGACTCATCATCTTATCAATAAAGAAAATATTAGTTGGTTTAAACGCGGAAGTTATCTTATCAATACCGCCCGAGGTAGTTTGGTTGAAACTGAGGCCTTAGTTTTAGGGCTTGAAAAAGGTATTTTAGAGGGAGTGGGTTTGGATGTGCTTGAGGAGGAGAAAGAAATTATGGATGAGATTGAGGTGTTGACCTCTACTTATAAAAAAGACGTTGATTTAAGAACTTTAGTTTTAAATCATTTGTTAGTCAATCATCCAAAAGTCATCATCACTCCTCATAATGCTTTCAATACCAAAGAAGCTTTATCAAGAATCACTCAAACAACCATTGAAAATATCAAGGCGTTTTTGAATAAAACTCCTGTGAATTTAATCCCATAAGCCATTTTTTTTGATAGCTAATAAAATCAGGTCGCATAATTTACCTAGTTTTATTAATAATAAGAATACTTATAAAATTAAATTTAATCTCTTGACATTGTTTTTTACCATCATATATAATGACCTATACCATAGGTAATGGTATATAATAATAAATAATAAATAAATTAATTTTTAATCAATAATTAATAATTTAATATTTTAATATTTAAATATTTGTTATTGGATAAAAATTGATTATTAATTTATTAAAAATTTTAATCATATGAAACACAATCGAACTAATGTTTTAATTGCTTTAAAAAAAGCTAAAAGCTTACTTGAAAAAATTATCTCAATGACTGAAAATGATGTTTATTGTATTGACATTATGCAGCAAAATTTAGCTGTAATTGGCCTTTTGCGATCAGCTCATCAAAGTCTAATGGAAGATCATCTAAGCTCTTGTTTTTCAGAAGCCATTATCTCAAAAAATCAAGCTAAAAAGAAAAAAATGATTGGAGAGATTTTAAAAGTCACTAGGCTTTATAACAAATGATAAAAAAGACTTTTGCGATCAAAGGGATGCATTGTGCTTCTTGTGTTTATGTGACTGAGGAGGTTTTAAAAAAAATTCCTCAAGTGAAAAAAGCGGTTGTTAACTTAGCCACGGGTAAAGCAACCATTATGGCGGAAAATGAAGTTGATTTTGAAGAGATTAAAAAGGCAATTGAAGGCGTTGGTTATCAGGTAATCTCCGAGGAGGAAGGAAAAAGCAGTTTTGAGGAAAAAATAAAAAAGGACAAAGAAAAAGAACTAAAAAAATTAAGACAAAAAACTTTTTTGTCTTTAAGCTTGGCTTTAATTGTCATCTGGGGAAGTTTTCCATTTTTAGTTAACTTTGCTCCCTCAATCATAAAAAATTTTTATCTGCATTTTTTTCTGGCAACGATTATTCAGTTTTTTGGCGGTTATGATTTTTATCGAGCTGCTTTTTCTTCTTTGAAAAATCGTTATGCCAATATGGATGTTTTGGTAGTTTTGGGAACAACTGTGGCTTATTTTTATTCAACAATTGTTCTTTTTTTTCCACAGATTTTTCCTAAAGATCATGATGTAATGCCTTATTTTGATGTCTCTTCAGTGATAATTGCTTTAGTTCTTTTGGGTCGGTATTTAGAAAGCGCAGCTAAATCAAAAACTGGTGAGGCAATTAAAAAATTGATTGCTCTTCAGGCAAAAGAGGCAAACTTAATAATTAAATAAACAAATAAATAAATAAAAAAATAAATAAATGTAATTAAGAAATGAAGAAATTGAGTATTTAAGGGAAAATAAGTTTGTAGTTTGAATTTTTTAGTTTTTAAGATTTTTCAATATTATGAAAGAGATAAAAGTACCTATTGAAAAAATAAAAGTTGATGATTTGATTAAAGTTTATCCCGGAGAAAAAATTCCGGTTGACGGCATAGTTGAGGAAGGTGAATCATATGTTGATCAGTCAATGATTACTGGTGAGCCAATCCCAGTTTTTAAAAAAAAGGGCGATTGGGTGATTGGCGGTACAATTAATCAAGAAGGAGTTTTGATTTTCAAAGCGAAAAAAGTCGGTGATCAAACAATGCTTGCCAAAATTATCAAATTAGTTGAGGAGGCTCAAGCTTCAAAAGCACCTATACAAAGATTGGCTGATCTAGTAGCTTCTTATTTTGTGCCAACAGTAATAATTTTGGCTATTATCACTTTTGTTTTTTGGTATCTATGGCCAACTGGTAGTTTAGAAAAAGCAATTTTATCAACAATTGCAGTATTGATCATTGCTTGTCCTTGCGCGATGGGTTTGGCAACACCAACAGCAGTTATGGTTGGCACAGGTTTAGCTGCTTTAAAAGGAATTTTAATTAAAGATGTTTCATCTTTGGAAATTTTGGGAAAAATTAAACTAATTGTTTTTGATAAAACTGGCACTTTAACTTATGGTAAACCAGAGTTGGTGGAAATCATAAGTGAAAAAAATAAAAAAGAGGAGATTTTAAAACTGGCCGCTTCTCTAGAGAATTATTCTAAACATCCAATTGCTTTATCAATTGTTAAGGCAG
>CAYUCK010000034.1:0-5999 GCA_964443335.1 uncultured Gammaproteobacteria bacterium
TTGTTATTGAAGGCATCGATGGAGCTGGTTGTGAAACTCAAGGAAAAAATCTTTTAAAATTACTCCAAAACTCTCAAAAAAAAGCCTCAATCATCAAATATCCGGATTATGAAAGAAACGTTGGTAAATTAATCAAAGAATTTTTATATCAAAACAAGGACTTAACAGCTCAACAACAATTTTTGCTTTACACTATCCAATTTATAATGGATAAACAAGTGATTGCTCAAAAAAGAAAAAATGAGATCTTGATTGCTGACAGGTATTTTTCAACCACTTTATGCTACCAGACACTTGAGGGTTTTGATTTAAATTTTGCTTTAGAATATGCCAACTTTTTCCAAATTGAAAAACCTGATGCTATTTTTTATCTTGATGTTGACCCTGAAATTGCCATAAAAAGAAAAGTTGGCGAAGCCAAGGAAAAAAATCGCCGAGAAAAAGACTTTGAGTTTATTAGACGCACTTATAAACAATATGACTATCTTGTCAAAAATCAAATTTGGGCAAAATGGATAAGAATCAAGGGTAATCTTGGTATTGATGAAATCACCAAAGAGATTTATAATAAGATATAACTCTTATAACTATTATAAGGATTATATTTTACTATGGAGCAAACTTTAATTATTATCAAGCCTGATGCTGTAAAGCGAGGTTTAGTTGGAAAAATTATTGAGACTTTTGAAAATGTTGGCTTAAAATTAATGGCAGCAAAAATGGTCAAACCATCAGAAGATGTCATCAAAAATCATTATCCAGGCACAAAAGAGTGGTTAAAAGAGATAGGTGAAAAAACGATTATGTCATTTAAACAGTCTGGAGTTGATGTCAAAAAAAAATTGGGCACTGATGATCCAGAGAGACTTGGAGCTTTTGTTTATGAAAGATTGATTAAATATTGGCAGGAAGGTCCTATAATTGTCATGGTTTGGCAAGGACCTGAAGCTGTCCAAATTGCCAGAAAATTAAGAGGTCATACTATCCCTTTATTAGCTCAAACTGGTACACTTCATGCCGCATATTCTTTTGATAATTCTACTCTCTCTTCTAGTTTAGATAGAGTGGTTAAAACTTTTGTTCATGCCTCAGGCTCAGTTGATGAAGCCCAAAGAGAGATAAAATACTGGTTTGGAAATACTGAATTTAAAAATTACAAGCGAGATATTGATCAATTATATTTAATATGAAAAAACAAAAAGCTCTAATCATTATCAAACCAGATGGAGTTCAACGAGGATTAATTGGAAAAATTGTCTCTCGTTTTGAGCAGGTTGGACTAAAAATTATTGGCTTAAAATTTGAATGGGCAAATAAAGAAAAAATCATAGCTCATTATCCAGAAACTGATGCTTGGTTTAAAAAAGTTGGTGAACGGACACTAACAAATTATGCAACAAAAGGACTTGATGCCAAAAAAGTTTTTGACAATGATGATCCAATTGCTATTGGTAAAACTGTTAAAAAATGGCTAATTGATTATTTTCAAGAATCACCAGTTTTTTTAATGGCTATTGAAGGATATGAGGCAATTGAGATCGTCCGTAAGCTTTCTGGAAATACAATCCCAGTATTAGCTGCGCCAGGAACAATCAGAGGGGATTTTTCTCACGACAGCATTGATTTAGCCAATGAACAAAACCGACCTCTTCGCAACATCATCCATGCCTCAGATACAGTTGAGGATGGTGAAAAAGAGGTTAATCTTTGGTTTAAAAAAGAAGAGTTATTTGAATACGAACGTGCTGATGAAAAAATAATGTTTAAGTAAATATTATCTTTCTTAATAAATTCTTAATCTTTGTTTCGAAATCTTTTTTATCTTTATTATTTGTTAACACATAATCACAATATACCAAACATTTACCAACCTGTTGCCCTTCTTTTTCTTGACCTTTACCTAAATCACGCCTGTCAACTTTTAAAAAGTCTTGCCAATTTTTTGGATCCCAAGGTTTGTTTCTTTCCAATAATCTTTTAAATCTTAGCGTCTGTTTAGATTTGATTCCAATTAAAACAAAATCGTCTTGTTTTTTTAATAATTCAACCTCAGCAGGATTTCTTATACCTTCAATCACCCAACGTGAATTTTTTGAATTTTTTATTATTTGCAAAGCCCTTTTTGCCAATATATCTCGTCCATATTTTTTTCTTAAATCATCACCAATATCTTGAAGATCCTCACGAGTAATATTTTTTATATTTCTTTTTTGAGCTTCCTCATGAACGATTGATGAAAGCGAAAAAGAGGCAAAACCAAACTGATTCACTAAATAATCTTTTAAAACTCCTTTACCACAAGCAATCTGACCAACCACTCCAATTATCATAAAATCATTTTAAACACCATACCAACTTTTTATCATTGACAAAATTTTTTCTCCCCAAAACATCATTATTACCGCACCAATAATTATAAAAGGTCCAAAGGCAATTTTGCTTTTTAGCTTTTTTAACCTGAAAATTATTAAAACAATCCCATAAATTGCTCCAGTTAAAAAAGCAATATATAAAGCCAAAAAACCATTTTGCCAACCCAATAAAAATCCAATTATTGCTGATAAATATACATCACCCAAACCCATGGCTTTTTCTTTTGAAATAAAATAAATAAGAAAAATTGGCAAAGCAACAATTAAAGCTGAAACAATGTCATACTGAACTTGTTTGAAAATCTCACTGATATTAATTGAATGCTCATATAAAAAAACAATAATTTTATAAATAAAAACCAATCCAAAAAGAGCCCATAAAATCCAATCTGAAATCAGTTGATACTTAAAATCTGAGACAAAAATAACTATGAAACAAGAAAACACCCCCCACAAAATCAATAACTTTAAAAACTCAAAATTTAAAAATATTTGAAAATTATAAATATTTGATATTTGATATTTGATATTTGATATTTGAAACAGCATTAAGTATACTATCCCAGTTAACAATTCAACTGCCGGATACTGCCAGGAAATTTTTTTTTGACAATAACGACAACGACCAGCAAGAAGTAAAAAACTCAACACCGGAATCAGATCATACCAAGCCAATTTATGATGACAATGATCACAATATGATCGACCAGTAAGTTTTTCCTCTTTGATTAATCTATCAATTAAAACATTCAAAAAAGAGCCAATTGACAAACCAAAAATAAAAACAAAAAAAATTATTAAAAAATTCATGTTTTTATTCTAATAAAATCCTATTAAAAAAGATTGATTTTCTCCTCATCTATCTCCCCAATCACTGCCAGATTAATTTTTTCATCGACAAAAAGTTTTTTCGCCAGAGATTTTATTTGCATAGATGTGATTTTATCAATTTTTTTTAAGACCTCATCTGGTGCAATCAATTTATTTTCAAACATTAATTTTTTTCCAAAAAATGAAGCTAAATTATGAGAATCCTCCAGCGCAAGAATTAAATGTCCTTTGACCATCTCTTTAGCTTTGCTTAGCTCTTTTTCATCAACTTGTTTTTCAGCTAATTTTTGATGTTCATCAATAATGATCTTGATTGCTTCTTGAATTTTGCCAGCATTTAATGTCAAACCTGCACGAGTATAGACATAGCCAGTATCAACAAATGGCTCAGTTCCAGAGGAAACATAATAGCATAATCCCCGGCGCTCACGAAGCTCATAAAAAAGCCTTGAAGACATCCCACCCCCTAAAATTGTCATCAAAACTGATTGAGTTAATCTTTCGGAGTCAGTGTAATTTAAGCCTGGATAGCCCAAAACCAAATGAGCTTGTTCAGTCTTTTTCTTAAAAATTAATTTTCGCGGTTTTTTTTGATCTTCTTTAAATTTTAAAAATTGATTTTCGCCAGTTTTTTGCCAACAGCCAAATTTTTCCTCAATTATTTTTAAATAATTTTTAGCTTGTCCTAATCCTCCAGCTACCACTAAAATCAAGTTTTCCGGATAATAAAGTCTATTTATATAATCCAAAAATGTTTGGCGATTAAATTGAGAAACAATCTCTTTTTTACCAGCAATTGGATAACCTAATGGATGGCTTGGATAAATCAGCTCTTCAAAAAGCTCCCAGACTTTATACTGTGGCTGATCCTCATACATATTTATCTCCTCAATGATCACTCCTTTTTCCCGCTCAATCTCATCTTCTTTTAAAAGTGGATGTTGAATCATATCGGCTAAAACATCAACTATTGTCTCAAAATGAGCTGCCTGACCTTTTATCCAATATCCAGTATGATCTTTACTTGTAAAAGCATTAAAAATGCCGCCAATTCCCTCAACTAAAGATGATAAACTCATTGCGTTTGGGTATTTTTTACTGCCTTTAAAAGCCATATGCTCAAAAAAGTGAGCAATGCCATTATTATTTTTCGTTTCAAAGCGAGAGCCAGCGCCTACCAAAAGCATCGCTGTTAAAGTAGGAAATGTTTTTGTATCAACCAAAACCACCCGCAAGCCATTTTTTAGTTTAAAAAAATTATAGTTCATCTTTTTATTTTACCAATTTTTTTCGAAAATTAACTCTCTCTTTAAAAAGATTTTCCCGAAAACCACCCTCACGGATGAACTTTTCTTTTAAAGCTTGAAGTAATTTATCCAAAAGATAACCTTGCTTAAAACAAAGAGTAATCATTAAATTAGCAAAAAACTCTGGATTTTTCATATAAGTCTTATAGGACTCATAAGACTTATAAGTTTTGTATGATGGTTTTAGTTTCCTCATTACCAGCACCCGTGAGTCATCTTTATTCCAAGTTTTTAAATTACTCTGTCTTAAAAAATCTCGATAATCTTCCAATAACTCGCCATAACTAGCTCTTGCCACTCCAGTTAATTTTAAGTTGCTTTCAACGCTTTTTTCCAAAGATGCCTCAACAATATTTTGTTTACCACTTCTTGCTGCCTGAATCATTTGGTCAAAAGTTCGGCTGCTTCGACTAACATATCTTTTGCAAAAAATCAAAGTTAAATCATAAATATCAACCGCCAACCAGTATACCAAAAGACTCTCATAACCGCCTTTTTTATTGATCTTATAAGTCATATTAGTCTTATAAGACTTATTCTCTTTTCTGTCAACTGCATATAACCTACAACTATTTATCTTTAGCCGATAAAGGCAATTTTATGTTAAAATATCAATAAGACCGCTTAGCTCAGCGGCTAGAGCGTCTCGCTTACATCGAGAAGGCCGGGGGTTCAAATCCCTCAGCGGTCACTGAAACAAATTAAAAGTCTAAAGTCAAAAATTAAAATCATGAGTCCAGTTGTCCTTAAAAAAATTATTTTTACAATTATCTATTTTTTTATTGGTTATCTAATAACTTTAGTTATAAAAAAAATTTTAAAAACTGCTATTTTTGGGATTGAAAAGACTCAAAACGAAAAATTACTAAAAAAATCGCAAACCTTAAAATCTTTTATTGATAGTGTTATCTATGTCTTTGTTTATTTTGGCGTTATTTACTACGTTTTGGTTTTGTGGAATGTAAACATCGCCCCATTTTTAACAGGAGCAGGAATCATCGGTTTGACATTTTCTTTTGGTGCTCAATCTCTGGCAAAAGATTTAATCAGCGGTTTTTTTATAATTTTTGACAATCAATTTGAAGTTGGTGATTATATAAAAGTTGGCACGCTTGAGGGAAAGGTAAAAAAAATTACTCTTCGCCAAACTATTTTAAATGACAAACAAGGAAATACAATCTATATCCCCAACTCTCAAATCAACTCAATTGTGAAAGTTAAAAAATAATCACTATGAAGTTTTCTTCATATGCTTTTGGTTGTCGGGTAAATGAAGCTGAAAGAGAAATCATTGATAAACAAATGATTACTGAGGGTTTTTTCTACGATAAAGATCAACCCGATATTTTTATCATTAATACCTGTGCTGTCACTCAAAAAGCTGAGAGAGAAGCAAGAAACTTGATATATCAAATCAAAAGAAAAAATCCACAAACAAAAATTGTCATCACTGGATGCAGTGCAACATATTGGCAAAAAAATAATTTAT
>CAYUCK010000035.1:0-5645 GCA_964443335.1 uncultured Gammaproteobacteria bacterium
AAGAATTTTTATCACAAAACTATATTCAGTTTCTTGAAAGCTTAAAAATTAAAATGTCACCATATCAATTTAAACAAAAAGTCTTAAGAAAGTATTCTTGAAAAATGGGGTACTTGACAATTTTTCATTTATTTATTTCATTATTTCTTTATTTATTTATTCTTTTATTTGTTCATTTCTTTATTCATTATTATTTTATAATAATTATATGTTAACCATCATTTGTGGTGAGGATTCGGTGGCGGCGTTTAATTATTTTATTGAACTTAAAAAACATTATCAAAAAAAAGATTATCAGGTAATTGATGTTGATTCATCCGAAATTGAGGAAATTGTCAAATGGCAAGCAGAAAATCAGTTGCTTTTTTCTTTAAACAAAGTTTTTTTTACCAAAAATCTTAATAAAAAAATCTCTAAAAAAAATAATTTAAAAATTAATCAAATCATTGAGGAAATTATCAAAAATAAAAATATTGAAATAGTTGACTTTGAGGAAGAAGTCCAAGCGCGAATGCTTAAATTTGGCAAAGGAGTCACCATTAAAGAGTTCAAACTTTCGGAAAATATTTTTAAGCTTCTTGATGCTTTATATCCGGGAAATTTAAAAGAATTTATTGCTCTTCTTAATAAAGTAAGCCAAAATACTGATGAAAACTTTATATTCATCATGCTAATTCGCCATGTGAAAAATCTTCTTCTACTTTTAAATAATGAAACCCCACCAAAACTTCAACCTTGGCAAATCAATAAACTAAAATTTCAAGCAAAAAAATGGTCTCTAGAAAAACTAATTAATTTTTATGACGCTTTTTATAATATAGATGTTACCCATAAAACCTCAACTAATCCCTATAATCTCAAACAATCACTTGAAATTTTAGCTAGTTATTATTTATAATCAAACTATGAACTCTAAAATCTTCAAAGCTTATGACATAAGAGGAGTTTATGGAGTTGATTTTGATGAGAATGATTTTTATCAGATTATCAAAGGAGTCATTAGTTATATTAAATCGGCTTTAAAAAAAGATAAACTTATTTTGTCCTTTGGTTATGATGTCCGCTTAAGTACACCAAAATTAGTTGAGGCAGCAAAAAAAGCAATAATAGATCAGGGAATTACTGGTGTTGATACTGGTTTGACAACCACACCGACATTTTATTACAGCGCTTTAAAATATGGATATGATGGTGGAATGATGATTACTGCCTCACATAATCCCAAAGAATACAACGGCGTCAAGATGGTAATAAGAGATAATAATCGATTAATTAAAATTGGTGCTGGCAGTGGAATGGAGGAGATCAAAGAGATTGTCTTAAATAATAAATTTTCTTTAGATACTTATGATGGAAAAATTATTCATAATAATCATGTTCTTCAAGATGAAGTCGACGCTGCTTTAGCAAAAATTAACAGACAATGTTTAAAAAAATTTAAAGTCGTTACAGACACTGCCAATGGAATGGCGATTTTGTATCTTAATGAGTTTTTTAAAAATATTGATGTTGAGGTTGTTCGTCTTTTTGATGATTTAGACGGTAATTTTCCAAATCACGAAGGTAATCCCCTCAAATTTGAAAATTTAAAATGGCTTCAAGATAAAGTAATTGAGGAAAAAGCTGATTTCGGGATTGCCCCTGATGCAGATGGTGACAGAGTCTTTTTTGTTGATGAAAAAGGCCAAATTGTTCCGGCAACAATGATTACCTGCTTGATTGCCAAGAAAATCTTACAAGAAAAACCAAATGAGACTATTGTCGTTGATATTCGCTACACAAGAAATGTGACTAATTTAGTACAGAAAATGAGCGGAATAGTCGAGCTGACAAAGGTTGGTCATGCTTTTATAACTCAAAAATTAACTGAAGTTGGTGGTATTTTTGCTGGTGAATCATCTGGTCATTTTTTCTTTAGAGATACTGGTTTTGCTGAAAGTTCAATAACTGTTGTTGCATATATTTTTGAGATCCTCTCTCAAACAGACAAAAAACTTTCTCAATTAGTGCAGGAACTTTACACCTCATATGAGTCAGGTGAGTATAATTTTAAATTACCAGCAAATACTTCAGCAAAAGAAATTATGGAAAAAATTGCCGAAGACTATCAAAATGGTCAAATTAGTTGGCTTGATGGCGTCTCAGTTGACTTTCCAAATTGGCGCTTTAATATCCGCTCCTCAAATACTGAGCCATTGATGCGCCTTAATGTAGAGTCTGAATCATCTGATTTAACAAAAGCAAAATTAACTGAGCTTAAAGAAAAAATTCTTTCCTTTGGAGCGACTGCTGACTAAATTTAAGTCCTTCTGAATTGCTAAATTATCAAAAAGAGAGTATAATTAATATCATGTCAGATATTGATAATGATAAAAACAAAATAAATCTTTCAGAGTATACAATTGCCCTTATTGATTCATTAAAGGCAATAAAAGCGCGACCAAAACCTGATGAGATCACCTCTTTAACAGTTTCTCAAACAGTATCACTTTTTGCTCTTGCTTATGAAAAGGTAAGAAACGCAATGGAGTTTCGCGAAGACCATCTAATTTTAAGAGCAGCTATAGAGAGGATTTTGCGACGTCGACTTTCAATAAATCCTGAAGGTAAAGGTGAGGCTGAAAATTTACTTCGTGAACTTTTATGGGCAAGATACTTTGATAATGGTGATTTAGGAGAGTATGATGTTGATAAAATTCAGCAGTTAATTGACGACTATGTTTTTATACGAAATAAAACAATACCCGGCCGACCAAGAAAATTGCAAGTTTTTTTAAATCAATTTTTACTTGATATTTATACTTGTGAAATTGAAGAATATTTAAAACCAGAATCAGCTCAAAAACAAGCTAACTTCACCTTTTTTATCTATCAAGTTTTGCGCAATAAAATAAAAATTGAAGGAATTAGTGAAGAACAAAAAGATGCTTATTTTTTAGCAGCCATTGAGAAAGCCTATCGTCGAAGCGATAAACCATATCTGCGATATCATCTTTTTGCAACTTTTTATAAACCGTTGCGCGAATATTCTCGATCCCAGCTTAATGAACTATCTCACCAATTACCAAATATTTTTAAAAAAATTGATGAAATTGCCAATAATCAATTTGTTGATAAATTAATTAAATTTATTCGTAAGCAACTACCGCCTTTTTTGATTTTATTTGATCTAATTCAAAAAAACAATGAAAACGTAAAAGAAGTTCTAACAAATAAAAAAGTTCTTTGGGAAAAAGTTGATGAAATCTGTCGAGAAAAATATCAGGAAATGGGAAAAAGAATAACTAATTTAGGTATAAGAAGTTTTATTTACATTCTGTTAACAAAGATGCTGTTTGCTTTGATTTTAGAATTTCCTTTGTCAAAATTCTTTTACAATGAAATTAACTATGAATCAATCGCTATAAACACCTTATTCCCACCAATTTTAATGGTAATAATTTTGGGATTTTTTAGAGTACCTGATGAAAATAACACAAAAAAAATTTATGAGAGAATAATAGATATTATAAACAGTGATAAAAAATTTGAAAACACAGTAGCATTAATTGCAAAAAATCATCGAATCAAAAATCCAATATTGATATTTGGCTTCACTATTTTTTACAGTTTGACATTTTTCGTTACTTTATCGCTTATTCATGAGTTTTTGATTTATCTTAATTTTAATCTAATTTCAGAAATCATTTTTATATTTTTTGTAAGTGTAGTAACATTTTTTTCATATCGGATTAGACAAATTACAAAAGAGTTAACACTAAGTGAAAAAGAGAGCATTTTTACGCCAGCTATTGATTTCTTTTTTATGCCGATACTGTCACTGGGAAAATTTTTTAGTCAAGAAATATCAAAATTAAATTTTCTAATTTTTATCTTAGACTTTATTATTGAGGCACCTTTTAAACTCTTGTTTGAGGTAGTTGAGGAATGGATTTCGTTTGTTCGCAAAAGAAAAGAAGAAATTATTTAACTATCTTTTATAATAATAAGTAGGAAAAGGATTGTTAGCTATTTTTTTAACACATTTTTTCTCCCAGCCTAAAATTGGAAAGCCATGAGAAATAATAATAGTTCCTTTTTTTAATTCCTTTTCAAATTTAGGCTTTATTTTTTTGATTAAGTCAGGCAACAAAAACAGATATAGATAATCAGCGTGATTTAAATTAGCTTCTAAAATATTTTTTCTGACAAAGATTATCCTCTGACCATCTTTTATTGTTAACTTTGCCAAAAAATTTGACCAAAAAACAAGCAGAGGATTAATATCAAACCCGATTCCTTTAACACCAAACCTCTCCACAGCTAATCGCGTCACTCGACCATCGCCTGAGCCAAGTTCAATAAAAGTTTTGCCTTTTTTTAAATTGGATTCTTTTAAAATCTCTAAAATTGTCTTTCGATTAGTTGGAACATATGGGGCGCCTTTAGAGGACGAATAGATTAAAGAAAAGGTATATATAGAAAGAAAAATTAGAAAAAATAAAAGAATAATTAAAAGTAATAAATAACCAATTAAAAAAAGCATAAAAATTATTAAAATAAAATAAAAGATACTACTATAAAAATTTTCACGATCGCATTAATGAGAATAAAATTGTAATTTTTTTATTTAGATTTAATATTTTATTATTTTTTCAATTTCTTTTTTTAAAGCTATAGCATCTTGATAATCGTATTTTAATTTTAATGATTGATTAATTGAGCTAACTGCTAAATCTTGCCAGACTTTTTTTTGTTTTATATCTTCTTCTATATTGGCCAGTTGCAAGTAAAAAATCGCTAAACTATAAGGAATTTTTGGGTCAGTCGGTGCTAACTTTTGAGTAATCTTCAAAGCTTGTATTCCATCAAATAACTCATCTTTAGATGAACTTATTTGGTAATAATTATAATGATTTTTTGCTTTAGTTTTTAAATAAAAAATATTTTTTGGTGAGGTAATTAATGTTTTTTCATTATAATCTTTACTTAAACTAATTAATTCATAAGCTAATTTATCTTGTTTTTGATAGTGCGCCAAAACAGCAAGAAGAGCCAATATGGTTGAGTATTTATCATCATAAACTGGTTCACTTCTCATTTTTAAAGCACTCTGCAGGTAATAATAAGCCTTTTGATATTCTTGAATTTTAAAATAATTGTTAGCCAAATTGTAATTGACATCTGCCTGACGATAAAAAAATAAAGAAATCAATAAGTAAAGAAAAAACAGAGAAACAATTATCATTGCCGAATATTGGCTAGAAGAGATTTTTAAAATTTTTGTTTCTTTCAAATCGTCGCTTTTAAAATAAGGAATTAAAATGGCTGGAATCAGAAAAAAGAAGATATTGATTGTCGTTGTTGAAAAGCCAAAAAAATTAGTGACTAAAATTGTCAAATAAATAATCGCTAAAGTTAATAAAAAAATCATTTGATTCTGGCTATCAAAATGCTTTTTATTTGACCTTTTAATGGTTAATATTTTTTTTGCTAATAGATAATAAAAACTAATAATTAATAGTAAATAGACCGCTAATCCAAAAAAACCTGTTGTTGCCAGATAATTTAAAAATTCGTTGTGAGCTTTATTATAAACAAAATCCCATTCTGAGGTATAATTATGAGCTATTGGGCGAACAAAATAATAACTATAAGCAAATGTT
>CAYUCK010000036.1:0-5360 GCA_964443335.1 uncultured Gammaproteobacteria bacterium
ATTTCTCATTATTTAGGTCCTTATAAATATTCTTCGCAAATGATTGAAGAAAAAGACACGGTGGGAATTTCTACTGGTTTGGCTTGGACACATGCTGGAGGTGATATTCTTTTTATTGAGGTGGCAGTAATGCCAGGAAAAGGTAATCTGACATTGACAGGCCATTTGGGTGAGGTGATGAAGGAGTCATGTCAGGCAGCTTTGTCATATATTCGTGCGCGATACGATAAGTTTGGTTTAGCAAAAAATTTCTTCCAAAAAATTGATATTCATGTTCATGTGCCAGAGGGAGCTGTGCCAAAAGACGGTCCATCAGCTGGATTAGCAATTGCCACAGCCATGCTTTCTGCATTAATAAAAAAACCAACAAAAAGAACCGTAGCTATGACTGGTGAGATCACTTTAAGAGGTCGAGCGCTGGAGATTGGGGGAGTTAAGGAAAAAGTTATTGCTGCTCATCGAGCTGGAATAAAAACTGTGATTTTACCAAAGGATAATAAAAAAGATTTAGAAGAAATTCCTCAATATGTTTTAAAAGATTTAAAGTTTGTTTTTGTCAGCCATATGGATGAGGTAATTAAAGTGGCTTTAAAAGATCTTTAAGATAAACCTCCTAGTTTTATAAATAAAATTAAAAAGAGAATACAAAAAGGGATTAATGATTAGATCAAAGCTGCCGATCATCTCAACAAATTCTCCACCATAGCCTTGCTTAAAACGAGTAAAACCAGCCCATGGATGAGATTGATCATAGTTTGGTGGCAGTGACCCCCAAAAATCAAATTTTTTAGCGCCTTTGTTTTTGGCAAATTTGATTGCTTCCCACATCAGTAAATTTGCTCCCATAAAGTTTCTGAGTTTTTGCGAGCTTCCGCCATAAACATAATAAGCAACATCATCATAAAGCCAGATTTGATAGGCAGCCAGCGGCTCATCTTGATAAAAAGCTATTAAAATATGAGCAATGTTATTTTTAAGATTTTCCCAGACAATTTTGTGATATTGGTAATTGTGACCATGATATTTTTGGCGACTACAGGTGGC
This sequence comes from uncultured Gammaproteobacteria bacterium, assembly GCA_964443335.1. Lineage (GTDB taxonomy): Bacteria > Patescibacteriota > Microgenomatia > UBA1406 > GWC2-37-13 > GWC2-37-13. The sequence goes on from CAYUCK010000036.1 coordinate 1,045, forward strand.
AAAGTAAAGTTTAGTAAAAATCTCAAAACCTTGATCATTTGACATTTCTTTAACAATAACGCCTTTTTTATGAGCCAAGCGGATGTTATAGCGGGTTTTTGGATGAAACGATTTTAATAACTCCTCTTCATTTTTATATTCTAAATTCAAAATTTGTGTCCATTTTGGAAAAAGAGGATGAGAAGAAGAAATAATTTGAAATTTTAAATCTTCAATTTTAAAAGATTTAGATTGTTTTTCGTAAGGTTCAATTTTTATAAAAATTAAGTTATTTTTTTTGCCATATTGATAAAGTTTTTCCAAGGTATTTTTATCGGGCGATTTTGAGCGAGCTAAATAACCAATTTTAAATGAAGTGTATGGAATTTGATGAACAGTTAAAAGATAATTATTAATTCTTACAGTTTTAATACCCATTTGTTGGCGGGCTTTTTCCCAAAACGAAGATTGCAGTGGATGTAGCATATTTAGGCTGAATTTTGATCTTTATTTTTACTGGAAACACAACTTTTTATTATTTCTAAAGTTTTTTTACCACAATTGTCCCATGAAAACTCTTTAACCCTTCTTTTTCCTTTGCTGATAAGTTCTTTTCTTAAGTTTGAGTTTTCCTTTAGAGTCTTTAATTTTTCAAGTAAATCATAATGATTATTTGGATCAAAATAAAGGCAAGCATCAGATCCAATTTCCGGTAGAGATGAGGCAAATGATGAGATGACAGGGCAGCCAAAACTCATTGCCTCAAGTAGAGGAATACCAAAGCCCTCATAATATGAGGGAAAAACTAAGCAAAAAGCATTTTGATAAAGAAAAAGTAATTGATTATCAGTGACATAATCAGTAAAAAAAACATCTTTTTCTAAACCTAAATCAGAAACCATTTGAAAAATTTTTTCATAAAGCCAGCCCTTTTTCCCAGCAATAATTAGTTTAAATTTTGGATAAATTTTTTTGAATTGATCAAAAGCTTTTATTAAAGTAATGATATTTTTTCTTGGTTGTAAAGTACCAACATATAAAATATAGGGATCAGAATAGTTGTTAATTTTGAAATCTAGTTCTTTATCTTTAATATTTTTTTCATATCCATTATAAACCACTTCAATTTTTTCAGGAGCGATTTGGTATGATTTGACAATATCTTTTTTGGTGGTATTGGAAACGGCGATGATTTTTTTTGCTTTTTTTACTGAATATTTAGTCCAATTTTTTAATTGAAAAAGATCTTTCTTTAAAAAATCTTGAGGATAATAAAGAAAAGAAAGGTCATGAATAGTGACGACACTTGGATAAGGACAAAATCTTGGTAAATAATGCGCTGGGGAAAAAAAGACATCGATATTTTTTTTAAGATAAAGTCTGATTGGTAAAAAAATTTGTGACCATAAAAAATTACCAGTAATGACTTCGTATTTAAAAAATTTATTTTCTTTTGGTAAATCAGCTAATGGATTATTTTTTAGAAAAACTATAAACTGAGTTTGTTTATCGGCTTTTTTCTTAAAATATCTTAAAATGTTTAAAGTGTAATTTGATACACCAACTCTTTCTTTAACATTAGCTTCATTACCATCAACACCGATTATCATATGATTTGATATTATTATAGACCAACTCAAGTTTTTTAGCAATTGTTTGCCAGTTGTATTTTTCTTTTATAAGTGAGTAAGCATTTTTTCTGATTTTTTGATAAAGGTTTTTATTATTGATCACTTTTTTGATAGCCTTTATAAACTCTTCTGGAGTTTGAGCAATAAGAACATTGTCATTGTCTTTAAGATCCAAACCACTTATTCCTGTTGGCGTTGAGATTACTGGGATACCTGATGCCATGGCTGCCAGAATCTTTAAACGGGTGCCGCCCGGACCAAAGATTGGGGCAATAAAAACCGATGCTTTTTGATATAGTTTTTTCACTAAGTTAGTTTGATCAGAACCAATATCAATAATTTCGAGATTTTGATTAGGGTGGTTATTCTTTCCTAATTTTTTAAAAGCATTTTGACCAGCAATGATAAATTTTATTTCCGGAAGTTTTTTTTGAGCTAATGGAATTATATTTTTAATTAGATATTTAGCAGCCTCAGTATTTTGCAACCATAAAAAATTTCCTTGAAAAATGACAGTTGGTTTTGTTAATTTTTTTTCTGTTAATTTTTCAACAATCATATCATCGCCAGCGCCATTGGGGATAATCACTGGTTTGATATTTTTTTCCAAAGAGCTGATTATTTTTCGATCATTTTCACAAACTGCACCCACTTGAGTAGCTTTTTTCCAATATTGTTTTTCCCAGTATTTTAATTTAAAAATATCAAGAGCAAAAAGAGGTCGGATAAAAAATGGTAATGTTTCAACAAAATGCTGATAAACTTGATACTCAATGGTTTGCTCCACCAAAAAAATTGGAATATCAGTTTTTGGTAGATGCGGCATAATATAAAAAGTTTCCGCATGAATGATATCAAAAGATTCTTCATTTAAGATTTTTTTTAGAAGGTTCTCTGCTTCAGCTGAATAATTTCTGACAATTAAAAATGGTTTGTTAGTAAAAAGAGCCTTAAAGATATTTTTTATTGTCCAGGGATGAGGTGAGCGCTGACAAAAATATATTTTTTTACAGTAAGGTTTTAGATTTTCAAAGTATTTTTTTTCTTGAGGATTTTTATACAAACAAACAAGAGTGATTTGATTATTTTTTGAAAGATATTTTAAAAGATTATAAGTGCGCACTTGACCGCCAGAGGAAGGAGGATAGGGAACATAAGGAGTAAGCATCAAGATTTTCATAGTTGAAAAATGACAAATTTATCGTTTTCAAAAATTATTTTATAGGTATTTTTTAAGTTTTCAATTTCTTGGGCGTTTGAAGTAATTAAATATTTATACCCTAAATTTTTAAGATCTTTGGGATCTTTATAGATGGCTGGGGCACCACGTCTTTCAGATAAATAAAGCAAAGTGGTGTCGCCCATTCTGTCAGTAATGATTTTATCTTCAGGTGAAGTTAGACTTTTTAAGATATTGGCCTGTTGGATTAATTCTTGTGAGTAATGGTAATGATCTTTTACTAAGTAATATGAAATAAACCAAGAATAGCTAATTATAAAAAAAGTAATGATGATTGCTAGAAATTGATTAATAATTTTTTTATTTTCAAAAACAAAATTAATTCCCAAGCCAGAAAAAATTGCTAAAGTTGGCAAAATCAATGTTTGATAATAATCATGTTGAACATTGCCACCCTGAAAAACAAATAAATAAGATAGAATCGATAAAAGAAAGCTAAAAAGAAAATATTTTTTATTTTTTGCCAAGACTCCTAAAATAAAAAAAACAGTTAAATAGCCACCAAAAATTAAATTATTAATTCTTTCAAAAAAAATCCAGCGAAAAAATGCTGGTTTGAAAAAAATTTTTTGCAGGCCATTACCAGTGTTAATACTTGTGATTAGCCATTCATTTGCCGGAATTGCTTGAGGAAAATTTTGAATATACAATCTCCAAGAAACCATTGGTGTTACGGCTAAAATAAAGTATAAATAAAAAATGGGATTGAATAAAATTTTTAGTTGATATCTTTTAAAAAATAAATAAAAAAGAGGAAAAATAAAAAAAATGGTGGTTGGTTTGATTAAAAGACTTAAAGAGAAGAAGATTAAAGATAAAATACTAAATAAGACTTGCAATAGATTTTTTTTATTATTTGAAATATAAAGAAAAAAAATTGCCAACATTGCTAAAGCTAAAGCAGTTGTCTCCGGTAAAATCACTCTTGAATAAAAAACAAAAAAAGGATACACAGCATATATAAAGGATGCAAAAAAAGCACTTAAACGATTTTTTTCATTTAAGACTAAATAGTAAATTATAAAAATTATTATTAAACTAAAAAAAATAGTTGTTAGTCTTCCCCAAACTTCAAGAGTAAAAAAGGGAAATAGCTTAAATAGATAAGCAAAAAGAGCATTATAAAGAGGAAATTCTACCATTCTTAAACCTTGAGGATTATCGATTCCTGACTGAACATTTGAAAGATCATCATATTGAGGATGAAGTAAATCAAAGCCATTATTGATGAAATTGCGAGCTACTGCAGCAGTGTCTGCCTGGCGCCATGAATGAAAATCAGCCAGAGGAATATTAATTTTGTACAGGCGAAAAATTAAAGCAATTAGCAATAGAAAAGTTATCAGCAACCAGTCAATTTTTTTCATTTGTTTTTGAGAGCTTTTAATTTATAGCCAATAAATATTCCTGCAATAAGCCAAAAAGTATAAGCGACTTTTGAAGCCTCAAATACATCAATGTAGGTT
>CAYUCK010000037.1:0-5248 GCA_964443335.1 uncultured Gammaproteobacteria bacterium
TTTTTTAGTTGAGAAAACTGGAATTTTGATTTTAGATCCACTGGTGGCAATTTTTGTTAGTTTAAATATTTTGTTTACTGGAAAAGATTTAATCAAACGCTCTATTTCTGGTTTTATGGATGAGGCAATTAGTGAAAAAGAAATCAAGATTATTGAAAAAATTTTTCAATCTTTTAAAAAACAACAAATTGTTTTTCATTCACTAAAAACACGCCAGTCGGCTCAAAAAAGATTTATTAGTTTTCATATTCTTTTTCCCAATCACTGGTCGATTAAAAAAGCGCATGATTTGGCAGATAAAATCGAAAAGCAAATAAAGAAAAAACTGGAAAATGCTGAAGTTGAAAGTCATCTGGAGCCAATTAATGATAAAAAATCTTTTGAAAACTAAAAATTATAGTCCAATATCAACGGCAATTTTTTTCATACTTTGCAGGCAAATATCAACAAATTTTTCCAAAGGAATATTTAAACCTTCTTTAAGCTCACATTTTTTAATATCTTCTCGTCTGGTGCCAGCGGCAAATTTTGGTTCTTTTAAAAAACGCTTCATCACCGAGGATAACTTTACATCAGCTAATTTTTTTGAAGGATAAACTAAAGCTACAGCAACAATTAAACCCGTTAAAGAATCAGCGCAAAACAAAGCCCACTCTGCTTTGTTTTTTGGATAATAACCTGTTTTTTCCGGAGCATGAGCTTTAATAATATTGTGAACATCATCAGAAATAGTTAAATTGTATTTTGCCAAAACTTCCAAAGTTTTATTAGGATGAAAAATCTTATATTCACCAGAATAGTCAATATCATGAATTAATCCTGCTAACATCCAATCTTCTTTTTTTGACTCAAAACCCGATAACTCGTTAACTTGCAACCCGTTAACACTTTTTAAATAATCATAAATCCCACCCATACAAGCCTCAACTGCTAAAGAATGCTTAAAAATATTTGGCTCAAGTTGATTTTTTACTGCTTGTAAAAACTTCTCTCGATTAAGAAAATTAGGATAAGAAAACATAATTTATAAATTATATTTTAAATAAAAATTAAATAAAAAAATATTAAAAAAATACTTGTTAAAAAAATGTTGTGCGATGAAATATAAATTTAGCAACTATGTTGCTATCATTTAAATTATTCATGATTGAAAAAACACTTAAAGCAGCAAATTTAGAGCCACAATATTGCTATAAAAAATAAAAAATTTTCTATCCTTGTTATTCTAATCGACTGAAAAATCTAGACAATAACAGTAAAAATATAGATGGACAAGCTTAGATTCTTCGGTCACGACTATTGTCGTCAAGTCTTGGAACAAAATAGAACTCTTATCTTTTCTAATAAGGTTTGAGTTAAACTAAAAAGAATTTAAAAGATGACTTCAAGCCTTCATTAAATGACAAAAATTAACTAAAAAAACTTATTAATATTTAAATGTTTATTTATGTGATTTTTTATCAAAAATTTTTTTAGCTAGCCAAAAACCACCAATTAAAAGGATCATAAAAACAATGGTAAAAAGTTCAAAATATTTATCAAGAAAGTATTTAATACTTGGCCCAAAAAAGTAAATAAGCCCGCAGACTAAAAAAAATCTTGCTCCTCGACCTAAAATTGAAGCAATAATAAAGTTTCTTAAATTTAAATCAAAAATTCCAGCCGCAACAGTAAAAATCTTATAAGGAATTGGTGTAAAACCGCCAATCACTACCGCCCAAACATCATATTTATTATAAAAAAGCTTGACATTATAAAGCCTCTCCTCAGAGATAAATTTATTTACCAATGGTCTTCCTCCATATTTTCCAAGAAAATATCCAAAAATTCCTCCAATCACTGAAAATAGGGTAGTTATAAAAGCGTAAAAAAAGGCATTTTTAGGATTTAAAATTGCCAAAGGAATATAAATTAAATCTGGTGGAACAGGAAAAAAAAATGATTCAGCAAAAGCAGTTAACGCCAAACCAATAACTGGATAGTTGGAATTAATAATATTATTTACAAACCCGCCAAAAAGTTCTTTCATGATTTTACTTTATTGATAATTTTTAATTTATCTTGTTATCTTTTTAAGATTTTAATCTTTTTATCAAAGTTTGTCAAAATCTGCGACTGTAGATTTTCATCTAAATAAACTGTATCCTCAATTCTCATCCCCCATTGACCTTGAAAATATACTCCTGGCTCAATCGTAAAGACATTATAGGCAGTTAATTTTTCCTCTGATAAAAATGAGACTTTGGGAAATTCATGAATTTCTAGGCCAACACCATGACCTAAAGAATGAGGTATATCAGGAAAGCCTTCTTTTTTGAAAAGTTCACGACAGTATAAATCAATTTGTTTGTAAACTTTAGGTTGAAATTGATTAATATAGTCAATTGTTTGATTTTGAATTTTTAACAATTTCTCATAAGTATTAATCATCTGACTGCTAGGATTTATAAAAAACATCCGGGTAACATCTGAACAATAACCTTGATATTTGACTCCAAAATCAATTAAAATCACGTCTGTATTTTTTAAATCTCCATCGCCTTCTCGGGTATCATAATGAATAATGCTGGAGTTTTTTCCAAAAGCAACAATCGGATAAAAAGCTAAATCATAACCTTTTTCTTTTAGAATAAACTCAATCTTAAAAGCGATTTCTTTCTCTGAAACACCTGGCTTAAGATATTTTTCAACCTCACTCAAACACCAATCACCGATCTCACACGCTTTTTTAATCAATTTAATTTCTTTATAATTTTTTAACGCCCGTTCTTTTTTTATTAAATTAAAAAATGGAGTTAGCTTCACTGACAGATTCTGTTTTAAACTCCAATACTCAAGAAATCTTAAATCTTCTCCTTCAAAACCTATTCTTTGAAGATTTTTTTTATTAATAATTTCTTTTAAATAGTAAATAATATTTTTTCCTGACTCATAAATAATGGTTTTAAGATTTTGGTCTTGAAATTTGGCTTTATTTTGATATCTTTGATCAGTAAAAAAATACACTTCATCTTTAAGAATCAATACCCATGCCTCTCTTTCCTCAGGCGCTAAACCTTTAAATGAAGTCAGATAAAAGATATTATAAAAGTTTGAAACCAAAAATCCATCTAAACTATTTTCAGTTAAAACCTCATGAATTTTTTGAATAATCATAATAGATTTTATAATTATAACTGTTATAATAATTTTATGTATAATAGTTTTATGGTTAATAATAAATTAGGACTAACTACCAATCAAGCTGAAAAACTTCTTAAAACTTATGGCACAAATGAAATCAAAGAAGAAAAAAAATTTACTCTTATTAAAGCCTTTTTTTCCCAATTTAACAATTTTTTAATCTATCTTTTAATTGGCGCCTCAATTGTCTCTTTTTTTGTTGGTGAGACACTTGATGCCATTTTTATTTTTGCCATTGTTATTTTAAATGCTTTTTTTGGTCTATATCAGGAATACCAAGCTGAAAAATCACTGTCATCTCTAAAGCAAATGACCAAAACAATGGTTCGAGTCATCCGCGATGGAAAAGAACAAGAAATTGACAGTCGTTATTTAGTACCAGGCGATATTGTCTATCTTGAAGAAGGCTCAAAAATCCCTGCTGATGGTGAGGTAATTGAAGCTTACAATTTAGAAGTTAATGAGGCGATGTTAACCGGTGAATCATTACCGGTAGTTAAAAACTTAAATGAAGATAAAAAAATTTACGCTGGCACCATTGTCGCTCGTGGCCGAGCTTACATGAGAGTAACTGCCACTGGCTCAAACACAAAATTTGGCCAAATTGCCAAAACTCTGCAAAATATTAAAGAGACAAAAACTCCACTTCAGCAAAAACTTGAAGTTTTTACTAAACAACTTGGGGTTATTGGTATTGTTGCTTCCATAATTGTTTTTTCACTGTCGTTTATTAAAGATAAAAACACCCTTGAAAGCTTTATTTTAGCTGTTTCTTTGGCTGTGGCTGCTGTGCCTGAGGGACTGCCAGCAGTCATGACAATTATCTTATCAATTGGAGTTGAAAGAATGGCTAAGAAAAAAACCATTGTTCGCAAACTTAATGCCATTGAGACGATGGGATCGTTGACTTTAATTGCGACAGACAAAACTGGCACATTAACAACAAATCAAATGCGAGTCAAAAAAATCTGGGTTGATGAAAAAGAATATGATATTACCTCTGCCCCATCCCAAACTAATCATCCTTTTTCTTTAATTCTTTTAAACAGTGTTTTATGCTCAACCGCATCACTCGTGAAAAAAGTCGATCATGGTAATGATTTTGATGTTGTTGGTGATACTACTGAGGGTGCTTTATTGATTATGGCTCACCATCAAGGCGTTTTTTATGAACAAGAAAGACAAAAATGGCAGATAATTGAGGAAATTCCTTTTTCTGCACAAACAAAAAGAATGACAATCAAAGTCCAAAATTTAAAATTAAAACCTCAACACTCTTATGTTCTCACTAAAGGTGCACCTGAATCAATTTTGGAAATCTGTCAGCACTATCAAATCGGTCAAGAAATCAAACCTTTAACTAATGTAAAAAGAAAAGAGATCGAAAAAGAGTTTGAAAAATTTGCTCAAAAAGGACTGCGAATGATTGCTTTTTCTTATAAAAAAATTTTCTCTAATAAAAAACAAAAAGAAAACAACCTTGAAACTGATCAGATATTTTTAGGTTTTGTTGGTATTGCTGATCCAGTCAGGGCTGAGGTAAAAGAGGCGGTTGAAAAAGCAAAAAAAGCAGGTATAAAAGTGGTGATGATTACTGGTGATAATGAGCTAACAGCTGAGGCAGTTGGAATTGAGGCTGGAATTATTCAAAAAGGTGAGGACATTTTATCTGGTAAAATTTTGCGCTCATATACAGATGAGCAATTACTTGAAATTTTGCCAAAAGTAAAAATCTTTGCCCGTACCTATCCTGAAGATAAATATCGTCTGGTTAAGCTTTATCAAAAATTAGGTGAGATAGTTGCTGTCACTGGTGATGGTGTCAACGATGCTTTAGCACTAAAGCAAGCTGATGTAGGAGTGGCAATGGGAAAAACCGGCACTGATGTTGCCAAAGATACTGCTCATATAATTATCACCGACGATAATTTTGCAACACTAATAGAGGCAGTTAATCAAGGAAGAAATATTTTTCTTCACATAAAAAATGCCATTAAATATCTTTTAACCTGTAACATAAGTGAGGTCATTTATATTATTATTGCTTTAATTGGCAGTTTGCCTG
>CAYUCK010000038.1:0-5210 GCA_964443335.1 uncultured Gammaproteobacteria bacterium
AAAAATTTGCTCAAAAATACAATCTTAACTTTCCTCTTTTATCAGATGAAAAAAAAGAGATTATAAAAGCCTATAATGCCTGGGGAAAGAAAAAATTTATGGGAAAGGAATATGAAGGTATTTTGCGAATTAGTTATTTAATTAATCCCAAAGGCGAAATTGTTAAAAAATACGAAAAAGTTAAGCCCGAAATCCACGCTCAAGAAGTTTTGGAAGACATTCAAAATTTAATAAGTAAATAATGTTGAATTATAATAATGCAATCGCATATAAATATAACAACATCAATTGTGGACAATAACAAAGTAAAAAAAACTTTAGACAGTAATTTAAGCAAACATAATATTCCAGTTCAAAACTGTCCTTTATGTGGAAAAATTATCTCAGCTATGCCTGGCACTCGCGATGCCATCTGCCAAAACTGTGGTTTTAAAGATCCATGTTGTGAATAATAAACATGATATAATTTAATTAAGTTTTCATATAAATGAAACCTTCATCCAAAAACATCCATCTTGGCCTTAAAGAAGCTGATTCTGTTTTTGGTTCAGTTGTTCCTCCAATTTACTTAACCTCAACCTATATTTTCAAAAATGCCAAACAAGGAGCTGATCGTTTTTCTGGAAAAGAAAAAGGAATGATTTACTCTCGTTTCACCAATCCAACTGTTAATTTATTGGCAAAAAGAATCGCTGCTTTAGAGGAGGCTGAAATGGGAATAATTACAGCTTCAGGGATGGCAGCTATTTCTTTGGTTTTGCTGCATATTTTAAAAAAAGGCGATCATATCTTATCTCACAAAGTAGTTTATGGAGGCACCTTTGAATTTATCAGTCGGATTTTACCTCGATATGGTATAGAGGTAGATTTTGCTGATTTTAAAAATGAAAAAGAAGTAGTTTCTAAAATTAAAAAAAATACCAAAATTCTATATTTTGAAAGCCCCACTAATCCTTTGCTTGAAGTAATTGACATTGAAAAAATAGTTAAAATTGCTAAAAAGAAAAGTGTTTTAACTGTTTTTGACAATACTTTTGCTCCTCCACCTCTGCAGTATCCAATTAAACTTGGAGTTGATATTGTTATTCACAGTCTTACTAAATATATTGGTGGTCACTCTGACCTAATTGGTGGAGCAATTGTTGGAAGAAAAGAGATTGTTGAGCCTCTTTTTTTCAAAGCTACATATTTTTTGGGCCAACTCTTTCACCTTTTTCAGCATATTTAGCCTTGCGAGGATTAACGACATTGGATGTGCGAATTAAAAAACAGTCAGAAAATGCCTTAAAAATTGCTCAATTTTTAGAAAAACATCCAAAAATTGAAAAGGTCTTTTACCCTGGATTAAAAAATCACAAAGATTATCAGATCGCCAAAAAACAAATGACAGATTTTGGCGGTGTCTTATCATTTATAGTCAAAGGTGGCTATAAAGCTGGGGAAAAATTAGTTAATCGTGTAAAACTTATTCATCTGGCTGTTTCTTTGGGAGCAGTTGAAAGCCTGATTGAACATCCTGCCTCAATGACTCATTCTGAACTGACTCCTCAAGAGCGCCAAAAAGCTGGAATTGATGAAGGCCTAATTCGCCTTTCAGTTGGACTTGAAGATGTTGAGGATTTAATAAATGATTTAAAACAAGCAATATAAAAATGACAGAGTTGCTATTAAAAAATCTTGAAAGGAATTTTACCTTAAATGATTTTTCAATAATATTTTCTAACACTGGATTGGATGAATTTTTTCCAAATTCTACTTTTAATTGGCAATTTGAAGAAGATCCTTTTGCTTGTTGTTTAAGGATATTTGATAATAAAAATAATCTTTGGTTCTTATATAAACTAAGAGATAGAATAAAAGACGGACCTAATTGGAAACCACAGCCTTTAACTACTTGGCCTTACAATTCACAAACTGATATCCCATTAATTGGATCAATCGAAAGATCAAGATATCAAGGAAATCCTGACTACCCCCTTAATAGTGTATTTACTTCTGAGGAAGCTGATTTTATTAAAAATCCTTTTGAAGCCATACCATTTAAGAATCCATCTATAGAAAATCTAAGTAAATGGTTTAGCTTATGGAAAAGAGTAGTTGATAATGAATTAATTGTTTTTCCAGGTCAATTTTCAAGTCAGCCTTTTCCAAGTGAGATAAGTCATAAAATATTTCAAAACACTATTGATTTATTAACTAAATCTGGCTATAAATATCTAACTTCTGTACCTTCATATCTACATGTTGTTCTTGCAAACTTGAAACAAGGTTTTAAATTTCAATTTACAGAAGATAATGAAAAAATAAATCAAATCTTCGAGCGATTAACAATAACAAATATCGAAGAAAGAAAATTGGCAAGTTGGTTAATGGTTTTTCAATTTTGGGCTGAATTAGTAATCAGCTCTAACTTTACACTCTCTCAATTTCCTAATTCAGAACAATATGTTTTATTTGATAAAAATGGTAAAATATTAACATTTCCATTAAGGCCAGAAAGGAATCTATGGATGTATCGAGAATTATAAAAACATTTATTCAACTTTCAAAAATTCCTAGTCCCTCAGGTGAAGAAAAAATAATAAGAGAATACATAATTTCTCAAATAAAAAACAAAATTGATGAAATTTTTGTTGATAAAACAGGTAATTTATATCTAAAAATTAATGGAAAGGTTAAAAAATCAATTCTTTTTTCTGCCCATTTAGACACAGTTCACCCTGCAGGAAAACAAAAAGTATTCATCAAAAATGGATATATACAAACTGAGGGAAAATATGTTTTAGGCGGAGATAATAAAGCAACTGTAGCTGTGCTATTGGAACTAATAAAAAATCTTAAGAAAGAAGAAATTTACTCAACCTTAGAAATTATTTTTAGTGTAAAAGAAGAGACTGAAGGTGGTTTAAAAAATTTTCCTAAAGAAAAAATCATTGCAAAAGAAGCTCTTGTAGCTGATTTATCAATGCCAATTGGGATTGTTATGACCGATGGTTCATATGTTGCTGGCTACAGCATAGAAATTGAAGGACCAGGAGGGCATGCTCGACTACTTGAAAAAAACATTGTTCATCCACTGGATTTCTTTCAAGAATTTATTAATAAAATTCCTTATGGAAAAATAAATCAGGATACAATTGTCAATATTGCTATTTTAAAAATGGGAGAGGCCTACAATAGTATCCCATCAAAACTTTACTTTACTGGAGAAATTAGGACATTCAATAAAAAAGATTTTGAAATTTTTTTAAAAAAAATAAAGTTAGTTTCATCTGCAATAAGTAAAAAGTTAAATTTAAAATTTAAATTAAATTTTTATCCTTATTGCTTTGGATATAATTTAAAGGAAAAAAATTTTACTATTCTTAAAAAAGTTTTCAAAAAATTAAATATAAAACTCAATCCTATCAGAAGCTATTCTGTAGGAGATTTTAATATTTTAAATCATTGGGGAATAAAAACTATTAATATCGCTAATGGTAATATTGATGCTCATACAGTGAAAGAGCGAATCGCAGTAAATGATCTGCTAACACTTTATCAAATATTTTACTCTTACTACCTAAATTTTCATTAATCTTTTTCGCAAGTATTTACTCCAAAAATCTTATAGAGCCCACAAAATTGAAAAAGACCAGTGGCAATTAGCATCACACCAATAAACAAAAGTGCCCATCTAGGCCAATCAACAACCTGCGTTGCTAAAAATACAGTCACAACACCAAATCCAATCCTTATTTTTTGATCAAGTTTTCCAACATTTGGACTAAAAAATTTCATATTACAAAACTAAACTTTTAATTTTTAATTTGCAAAATTTCACTTAATCTTTCTTTATCAAAACCGATGATATACTCTTCCTCATCATTATCATAGACAATTTCAGTCACTGGTACTCCCATCTGACCTGTTTTTTGCACCATTTTTTCTGCTTCTTTTTGATTTAAATCAACTAAGGTATACTCATAGTTAATTTTGTGACTATCAAGCCAAGAAGCCTCCATTTTGCAATATGGACAAGTTGTTGTTGCATAAAGCTTAATTTTTTTTACTTTTAAAGGACCCACTCCACAAGAATCATTTACCAATTCTTTTAATGTTTTTTCAGCGGATTGAGCTACTTGATAAATACCTGGATCTTGACTAACTCGACCAAGCAAACTGGCACTACCAACTCCAACCAATACTTCTTGACCTTTCTTTAAAATTGCTACTGAACAAGGAAGCAAACCAATTAGATTTTTATCTGAGCTTAAAAGATTCCCCAACCAAGTTGAAGAGCAAATATTAATTACTTTTCCTTGATCATTGACCAAACTCACCTCGCCTAAAATCTGAAGATTTTTTTCTTTGGCTTTTTGTTTAAGATTTTCTAAAGTTTTATCAAAATCAAAATTAGATTTACGAAAATAAGCTAAGTTCATAATTTTTTAAATAAAATTTATAATGGTTTTTTTACAAAGCGATATAACTTCTCACAAATTGAGATTGCTCCTCTTTTTTTTATTTTATAAAACACCTCTTTGCCTTTTTTCTCATCCTCAACCAATCCCCAGTCTTTTAATTTTACCAAATGCTGAGAGACTGCTGATTGCGACAAACCACAGCTTTTTATAAGCTCAGAAACATTTTTTTTGCCTTTTTTTAAACAAAGAACTAACTTGACTCTTGGCAAACTAGCAAATGCTTTTAAAACATCAACCATAAAAACATATTAGCATTTACTAATATATTTGTCAAGTGAAAACACATAAAGAAATAAAAAAAATGCGCGATCGCGCATTTATTTTTAATATTTTTTTGTTATATGATTAAAATGTATAGAAACATGCCATGGCATGTCTCTACGAAAAAAAATTAATTATCCTTTTTAAAGAGACGCGCTATGCCGCCTCTCTTACAATAAAAAATATTTTTTCTCAAATATCCAATATCCAATATCAAATATCCAAATATCTAAATAACATATTCGCATATTCGTTGATTCGCATTCATTCGTAGATTCGTATCATTGCTTTACTATCTTTTGACGATCGGTGTTGAGATAGTAAAGTTTACACTTTCAAATTTTGCAGTTGTAAAAATACAATGTTTTTTTGTCTTATTATCAATCTTAATTCCTTTTTTATTTTTAACTAAAAATTTATAAGAATCATGATATAATCAAATTTATGAAAAATAAAAAAGAAAAAATACCAAAAAATGTTATT
>CAYUCK010000039.1:0-4776 GCA_964443335.1 uncultured Gammaproteobacteria bacterium
GTAAATTTTCTCCTTCATCAAGATTATAATCTAATGAAAAATTTCCTTGACCATCAGCTTTTGTCTCTTTATCATTGACAAATACCTCAGCTAAAGGACTGGTTTTGCCAACAACTTTAATTTGAGAGTTTTTATAGACACTATTTGGCTTTGGCTCAACTACTTCAATTGTTAATCCTTGATTTACTGGTTGCTCTGTTGGTATCGACGGTTGAAATTCTTGATTGTTTAAAGAACTTTTTTGTTGTTGAATATTTTGATTTTGACCATATTTTCCAATATTTATTTTTTTAAGCGATAATAAATAGCCTGTTAAAACAGCTAGAATAACAAGAACAATAGCACCAAAAAAATATTTTTTCATAGATTTTTAAAAATTTTTAAAAAACTTCTAATCTTATTTTTTAAGATACGTCGATTTTTTAATAAAGTCAATCCTAAATAAAGAAAAATTAATAATAAAAGCAAAATTAACAATAATAAATATTTTGGCATCTCAATCCAAAAAATAAAAATATTATCTAGAAAATACCTTTTAATTACTTCAAAATCCTCACCATAAAAATTAAACAAATCAAAACTTTTTTGCTTATTTAAAATCCTAAAAAAAACTTCTGAAAAAACAAACAAAAATAACCCACTGATTACTAAGATAATAATTTTTAAAAATAAATCAATTGTTGTCCTTTTTAATTCCCAAAAATAAACTTTTTTTAAAATTTTTCTTCTAAGTTACTTTTTTTCATTATTATTTATTCATTATTAACTATTAACTTTCTCCTAGTTCATCTTATTATTGAATTTATTGTATTTAAAGTTATTTTTGTTTTTTTAGAAATCTCCTTATATGAATAACCATCAGCCAACATCAAAAATATCTCTTTTTCTCTTTTGTTTAAATTTTTTAAATAATCATTTACATCTACATCAAGAATATTTTCTTCACTAGTTTTATTACTTAATAACGGAAGTTTTGCTATTAATTTTTCGGTTAAAGAAAAAGTTGTTTTTTTGCTACGATAATACATTTTTACTTCATTTTTAGCAATTTCCAAAAGATATGGCAGAATATCTTTGTTTTCATCAAATTTGGCAATTGCTTTATAAAATTTAAAAAAAACTTCTTGAACAATATCATCAACATCTTGTTTCTCAAAAACTCGCTCATCAACAAATTTTTTTATTTTTAAAAAATAACGATTAAATATTTCAGTAAAATATTCCAAATAGCCTTCTTTAATTTTCAAAATTAGCTCTTTATCTGTCATATATTTGATAAAATTATAATCTATGAAAAGCGGAAAAGTTTTACTGATTGGTCGGCCAAATGTTGGCAAATCAACTTTTTTAAACAATCTTATTGGTCAAAAAGTATCAATCACCTCACCCAAACCTCAGACAACCAGATTTCCAATAAGAGCTTTATATCAAGATGAAACTGGTGAGATAATTTTTGTTGATACTCCAGGAATAATGAGAAAAACAGAGGATCATCTTAGTGAAAATATTAATAAAAAAACTTTACAAGTTTTAAATGAAGAGGTTGATTTAGTTTTATATATGATTGATCACACAAGAAAAAGAGATTATGAGGAAGCAAGAGTGTTGGGAATTGTCAGAGGAATCGATAAACCAAAAATTTTAGTTATTAACAAAATTGATGTTCAAGATAAAACTTATCTGCCACAGTATAAATTTTTAGAAGATGAGTTTTCTGATGTTTTTCAAATTTCTGCTTTAAAAAAACTTCATTTTAAACCATTAATTAAGCGAATTTTTGAACTTTTACCAGAGGCAAAAAGTGAAGAAAAAACTGTTAATCCGAATCCCTATCCGATATTAAATCTTGATGCCAAAACTTTTATTGCCGAGTTAATTCGCGAAAAGGTTTTTTTAATGATGGGTGAGGAAATTCCCTATACCACAACTGTTGTTGTTGATGAAATCAGCGAGCGAACTAATGGAATAACTTATATTAAAGCCCGAATTCTAACCAATAATGAAAGGTATAAAGGTATGCTTATTGGCGCCTCGGGTCGAAAAATTAAAGAAATTGGCGCTTATGCCAGAAAAGAAATTGCTTTAGCCACTGGCAAAAAAATCTATCTTGATCTGACAGTTGAAACCGATCCTCATTGGATGGAAATTTATGTTTAATGGTGATGCTCTTTTTCATACTCCTCTGCTTCTTTTTTGGTTTGATGAATTGTGCCATCTGGATGATTAGGTGGGGAATAAATAGTATAAAGCTTCAGCTCTTTATCACCAATATTAACTACATTATGCCAGGTGCCAGCAGGAACTATAAAAACTTCATCTTCTTTAACAACAAACTCTTCTTCACCATTATTTAAAATCACCTTTGCTTCCCCTTGTTCTATCCTAAAAAACTGATCAACACTTTCATGGATCTCATTACCTATTTCCTCACCCACCTTAAGAGACATAACAACCAATTGACTATATTTGCCTGTGTATAAAACTTTGCGAAAGTAATTGTTTTCCAAAGTTTCTTTTTCAATATTACTATGATATCCTTTCATTTTTTTCACCTCCCTTCTTTTGTTGAATTATTTTTTAATAATACTATAATTATAATAATTAAAAATTTTAAAATACATATGAAAAAAATTCTACCTGTCTTAATTGTTATTTTAGTTATTGTTGGATTAATATTTTTTAAAAATCAAAAAAATCAACTACCTAATACTAAAAAAACAGAAAACAACACTGTTAATCAAAAATCAAACAATCTAGTTCAAGGAATAAAAGATCTAATTACTACTAATGTTAGTATTAAATGTATTTATGAAATTCAAGGAGGCACAAAAGTTATTAGTTTTGTCAAAGGCAAAGATAAGATCAGATCAACTATTGAAAACGGTAATCAAAAAACAGAAACCATATTTACCAATGGAAAAATCTATTCTTGGGATAATAAAACAAAACAAGGAATGATAATGACAATTAAAAATCTTCCAGAACAAACCGCTCAAGAAAAACCAATAGCTGAAGATCCAGAAAAATATATTGAACAACTAGAAAAAATGAAGGCTGTTTGTCAAAAAGAAAGTTTTCCTGATAGTGTTTTTCAACCGCCGGCTGATATAAAATTTCAGGATTTTGATAAATTACAGGAAATGATGCACGGTGGAAGCATTCAAGACATGATGAAAGAAATACCAATCAACGCAGAAAAATAAAATTAATTTTTAAATTTTTTAATTCTTTTTAAACACTCATCTTTTCCCAATATCTCCATGCTTTCATTTAAAGGCGGAGAGATTTTTTTACCAGTGATGGCAACTCGAAGATCTTGAAAAAATTTTCCTGTTTTTAAATTTTCTTGATTTACCAATTCCATCATAGCCTGACCAATCTCTTGAGCTTGCCAATTTTTTATATTTTCTAACTTTTCATAAATTTTTTTAAATAATTCTTTTTTATCAGTTAAATCAATTTCATAATCACGTGGTGTCTCAAAAAAGAACTGACAATAATACAAATAATCAGAAAGTTTTTTTATGCGCTCCTGAACCAAAGGAATAGTTTTTTCAACCAAGTCTTCATCTAAATTTTTATTATGATATATTCTGTAGTAATTTAATATTTGATATTTGATATTTGATATTTGATATTTTCTAATGTATTCTCCATTCATCCATTCAAGCTTTACTGGATCAAAAATTGGCGCAGTTTTTTGAATATCTTTTAAATCAAAAACTTTAATATATTCATCAAGAGAAAAAATTTCTTTTTGCTGCGGATGACTCCAACCCATTAAAGCTAAATAATTAACTAATGCTTCAGGCAAAAATCCTTGCTCTAAATACCAAGACGCCCAAACTGGATTTTTCCTTTTGGAAAGTTTTGATCTGTCTTTATTTCTAAGAAGTGGTAAATGAGCAAAGTATGGTAGAGGCCAACCAAAAGCCTCGTAAAGTAAGATGTGTTTTGGTGTAGATGGCAACCATTCCTCAGCTCGAATCACATGAGTTATCTTCATTAAATAATCATCAATAACTACTGCTAAATGATATGTCGGATAACCATCAGACTTTAGTAAAACTTGATCATCAATATCTTTGGTATTAAACTCAACTTTTCCTCGGATTAAATCATCAACAATAATTTTTTTATTATCAGGAACTTTTAAACGGATAACAAATGATTGATTTTTAACATCAGAAAATGAGTAGTTTTTATCTCGGCAAAATCGATCATAGCGAGGAATTTGTTTTTGCTCTAGTTGTTTTCTTCTTATCTGGTCAAGCCGCTCCTTTGAGCAAGTGCAATAATAAGCGGCTCCTTTTTCTACTAATTGATGAGCATATTTTTGATAAATCAATAACCTATCAGATTGACGATATGGTCCATATGGTCCACCCACTCGGGGTGATTCATCAGGAATAATACCCACCATTTCCAAAGTATCTAAAATCCTTTCTTCTGCTCCTTCAACTAATCGATTTCTATCAGTATCTTCAATGCGGACAATAAATTTTCCCTGATGTTTTTTCGCCCAAGCATAATTGACCAAAGCCGTAGCAATTGAACCAACATGAAGATCTTGACCAGTGGGTGATGGGGCAATCCTTGTCCTAATCATAATTTTAAATTATATAATAAATCATATGATTATCACTGATTATTTTAAATACTGCCCAAACTGTCAAAATAAACTTTTAAAAAATAGCAATTCTATCTTTTGCTCAAATTGCTCATTTTATTTTTATCATAATCCATCTCCCACTAATGGAGTAATTTTTTACAATG
>CAYUCK010000040.1:0-2630 GCA_964443335.1 uncultured Gammaproteobacteria bacterium
TGCCAGGAGTTAAAATTGGTAAATATACGTGGGTAGCGCCAAGAGAAATTGTTCGTTATGATTTAGATGATAAAACTTATTTAGACAAAGGAGAAGAAAAAAATAATTTAAAAATTGACTCATTATGAAAAAAATCACGGTTATTGGTGGAGGAACAGGAACATTTGTGGTTTTGTCAGGCCTAAAAAACTTAAATCTAGATCTAGCGGTGATTGTCTCAATGACTGATTCAGGTGGATCAACAGGAAAGCTTCGAGATCAGCTTGGAGTGCTTCCACCTGGAGATTTACGTCAGTGTCTGGTGGCTTTATCTGATGCACCAATTTTATGGAGAAAACTTTTTTTATATCGTTTTGAAACTGGTGATTTTCAAGGTCATAATTTCGGCAATATTTTTCTTGCTGCCCTTGAGAAAGTCTCTGAGAATTATGACCAAGTGATGGAGCTGGCTTCATATATTTTACAAACAAAAGGTAAGGTTATTCCAGTCACTTATGATAAACTTCATTTAGTGGCTGAATATGAAAACGGCAAAGTTATAACTGGTGAAGGTTTGATTGATGAAAATTTTAGTGAAACTGCAAGGATCAAAAAAGTTTATTTAACCCCACAGGGAAAAGCAAATCAAAAAGCAATTGATCGAATAATTGAATCTGATTATCTAGTAATTGGCCCTGGAGATTTGTATACTAGTATTATTCCAGTTTTTTTAGTTGATGGTATAAGAGAGGCTTTAAAAAAAACTAAGGCGAGGATAATTTATATTATGAATTTAATGACAAAGGTTGGTCAAACAAATGGCTTTACTGCTAAAAACCATCTTGATGAGCTAGAAAAATATTTAAGTCAAAAAGTAGATACTGTCATTTTAAACAACGCGCCAATTGCTCAAGAGATAATTGATTATTACCATCAGCACAAAGAGGAAAAAGTAGTTGATGATTTAGACTCTGAAAAATATCAGATTGTTCGAGCTGATTTAATTGATAATAAACCAGTATCAATCAATAAAGTCGATACTGTTTATCGAAGTATTTTGCGCCATGATTCGCAAAAAGTTGCTAGTTTATTAAAAAGAATTTTCAGTGATTAATCAATCAACCTTAAAAAGACATAGTATTTCTTTTAAACATGCTTGGGATGGAGTAGTTTGGGCTTTGAAAACACAGCCTAATTATCGAATTCATTTATTTTTATCATTAATATCGGTCTTTGGGGCTTTTTATTTTAAAATCTCTTATTTTGAATTTTTATTGATCATTTTTTTGATTACTGTTGGTTTGGTAGTTGAGACAATTAACACTGGTTTAGAGCAGACAACAGATGCAATTGATCGGAAGATTAGGGAGGACATCAGAATTGCTAAGGATGTGGCGGCCGCAGCGATGCTCATCTATGCCACTGGAGCTTTTATTATTGCTTGTTTAATATTTATACCGAGGATTTTAAATTTATTTTAATTTATGATTTCAGTTTATTTATTTGCTTTAATCATCTCTTTTTTTATTAACTTTGTTTTATTTGTTCCATTTATTGATTTTTTATACAAATTAAAACTTCAAAGAGGTGATCAAGTTTATCAAGATGTATTAAACAAACCAACGCCAATTTTTGAAAAATTTAATCGCCACAAAAAAGGCACACCAATTGGTGGAGGAATTTTACTTCTTGCAACAACAATTTTTGTATTTTTATTTTTTATTTTTCTTTATTGGCTGTTTAAGCAAAAGATTTTGACTAATTACCCTTCAATTGCCTCAGAGATCAAAATTATCTTATTTAGTTTTTTGTCTTTTGGGTTATTGGGTCTTTTTGATGATTTAAATAAAATATTTTTTTGGAAGAAAACTGGTTTTTTTGGTTTAAGAATGGTTCAAAAATTAGCCATTGAAATAGTTTTGGCATTGATTATTTCTTGGATGATGTATAGTGAGTTAAAAATTCAGATACTGAATATTCCTTATTTTGGTGTTTTTGATTTGGGCTATTTTTATATTTTAATCTCAACATTTATCATTGTTGCTTTTGCCAATGCCGTCAATATCACTGATGGTTTGGATGGTTTGGCAGCTGGTGTCTTGAGTTTTTCTTTGATGGGGTTTTGGGTGGTGGCGCGCTCTATTTTGGATGTTCCCACCTCTCTTTTTATTGCGGCTTGGCTTGGGGGAATATTGGCGTTTTTGTATTTTAATATTTGGCCATCCAGATTGATGCTAGGGGATACGGGCGCCTTGTCATTTGGGGCGACTTTGGCAGTCATCGGTCTGATTTTGGGTAAGCCTTTTGCTTTGGTGATTATTGGTGGGGTTTTTGTTGTTGAGGCGTTTTCATCATTAATTCAGATTTTAGGTAAAAAAATTTTTAAAAAAAAGATTTTTCCTGTTGCCCCATTTCATCTGTATTTACAATACAAAGGTTGGGAAGAGCCAAAAATTGTCATGCGTCTATGGCTTGCCTCAATCATCCTTGTTGCCTTTGGTCTAATGATTGCATTTATGAAGTAATAAAAGCCTTTTTGTCCCTAACTTTCGTTGTTGCTGATCGAGTTGCATGCCTTTTTGTCCCTAACTTTCGTTGAGGCATAAACTCTATTTGTGCCTTTTTGTCCCTAACTTTCGTTGATAAAGAAT
>CAYUCK010000041.1:0-2360 GCA_964443335.1 uncultured Gammaproteobacteria bacterium
CCTGGAATAGAAATCATCACCTCAGGCCAAAGAACTGGTCCTTTTAAAGCTTTTTTTAAAAAATAAGTGACCATGACCGAGGTAGTCGTATAATCAGCAATCACTCCTTCTTTCATTGGTCGAGAGACAATAATGGAGCCAGGAGTGCGACCAAGCATCTCATAAGCCTCTTCACCTACTGCTAAAATTTTTTTTCCTGGAGCTCCATAAGAGCAATCCTCAAGTGAATAAGCAACTACTGTTGGTTCGTTTAAAACAATTCCCTGCTTTTTTAGATAAACCAAAGTGTTAGCAGTACCCAAATCAATACCAATCTTTGCTCGAAATAGCATAATAATATTGTATAATATATTTTACTTTTAAAAATATGAAACTTGTCTTTAAATTGATATTTTTTGTTATATTTATTATATTATTTGTTATAGTTGTAAGTTATGCTCGCGGTTATCGCATCAATTTTAAAGAAAAGTCTTTGACTTCAACCGGCATCATCAGTATCTCCTCAACTCCAAAATCAGCAAAAATATATATTAATGGTCAATTTAAAGGCTTAACCGACACCAATCTCAACCTTCCCCCTGGTGAATATCAAATAGAGATTAAAAAAGACGGTTATTTGAATTGGAGTAAAAAAATTAAGCTTAAAGGTGAGCTTGTAGTTAACATTGATCCAATTCTTTTTCCTATCAATCCATCGCTGACACCCTTGACAAATCTTGGAATTATTAAAGCAGTTTCTCTCACAGATAGCAACAAAATTGTTTTATTTGCTAAAGATGGCATTTATCTTTTTGATAATAATCAATCACCAATTTCTTTTTTCCCACCATTAAAAACAATTGTTAAAAAAGACTATCTTCCACATGAAGTTGATTTCAAAAAAGCCAGTGTGATCCCCTCGCCTGATTTAAAACAAGCAATTTTTGATTTTGGCGATAACATCGCTTATCTTTTTTCACTTGAAGAAGAAAATAAAGAGACCGTGCAAATTCCTATTGAGTCCAAGAAAACTCTTGTTGAGGCTTGGAATAAACAAAAACAAAAAAATATCCAAAAAATTCTTGAGGTTTATCCTAAAGAGTTTAGTAAAATTGCCTCAGATTCTTTTAAAATTATTGCTTTTTCTCCAGATGAAACAAAAGTTCTTTACCAATCTAAGATTGACATAAATTTACCTCTAATTATTAATCCTCCATTAGTTATGGCTAACCAAACTCCAGAAACCCGTCAAATCAAAAAAAATTCATTTTATGTCTATGATAAAAAGGAAGATAAAAACTATTTAATATTCAACTCTGATCAAAGAAATGAAATTCCTATTAAATGGTATTTTGATTCAAAACATTTAGTTATCGAAGAAAACAAAAAAATCACTATCCTTGATTATGATGGTCAAGGTAAAAAAACTGTTTATTCTGGTCCATTTGAGGCTGGATTTTATACAATCACCCCAGATGGAAAAATCATCGTCTTAGCCAATCTTAATCCAGAGGCCAACGAACTTCCTGATTTGTATTTAGTTGGGATAAGATAAAAAATTTACTCTGCCACTCGCACTGCAAAAACAAGCAGCCTTTGAAGCGTGGTGCCAGGGGGCCAACAAGTCTGTAATGTTAAAAACTCTCGATTGGTTTTACGTGTCAAATACTGAACTTGTGAGGGGTCAACCACTTCCTTACCAATAACTTTATAAACATATCGCTGACCTTTAAAAAAAAGATTGACCTCATCATCTTTTTCTAATTTATACAAAAGATAAAAGATTGCATTATAAGTGGCTACATTCCAAAAATAGTCAGTTGAGTGAGCAAAAAGAAAAATATGACCACCTTCTCCTGGAAAAGCGGTACCTAATGTATGAGCGACACCATGATTTAGAGCTTCAAGATAAATCTTTTCATCTGAGGCATCTATATTAGGCAAAATTTTGGCATTGGCTGCTATTTTTGGAATTACAATACTAAAACCCGGGTCAACTGGTCTTAAGACTTCAACTTGTTTAAACTTGAAGGTTTTTGTCAATAATCCTTTTTGATTTTTTAAATCATCTGTTTGAGGTTTTTGTTCTGAAACAATATATTTTTTACCAATAACTTGATTAAAGTTATACTTTATTTCTTCTTTAACTACTGGATAGACTGTCTTTAAAATCATAAAGATTGATGATAAAAGCAAAAAATTACCGAGAGTTCGCAAAATCAAAATTCGTAAATATTCACTAGCGGCAATTTTTCTAAGATGATGTTTTATGATATGTTTTTTTGGTAATTTGGTATAGTTTTTTGTCATTTTTTTATTAATTTTTGATTTTTATCATTAGCTTTTGTGTCCCCAGAGGGAATCGAACCCCCATCTTACCC
>CAYUCK010000042.1:0-2205 GCA_964443335.1 uncultured Gammaproteobacteria bacterium
CTAAAGAAGGCTATATCAAGCAAGTGCCAAAAGAGTCGTTCCGGGTGCAAAATCGTGGCGGCAAGGGCGTCACAGGCATGGAGACAAAGGAGACTGATAATGTCTATTTTATAACTAGTGCAATGACTCATGACTATATGTTATTTTTCACCAATCAGGGAAGAGTATTTCAAAATCGTGTCTGGGACGTACCAGTTGGATCGCGTATCTCAAAAGGTAAAGCAATTGTTAATCTGGTAGCTTTAAAGCAAAATGAAAAAATTACCTCGATTTTAACTTTTGACAACACTGCCATCGATAATGCTAAAAATCTTTTTATTGTTATGACAACAAAAATGGGTAATGTGAAAAAAACTTCCTTTGAAGAGTACATTAATATCCGCACTAACGGCATTATTGCCATAAGACTTGAAAAAAATGATGAACTTTTATGGGTAAAACTAACCGATGGCAATAAAAATGTCATTTTAGTTTCTCGACAAGGTAAAGCCATTGTTTTTAAAGAAAAAGAAATCAGACCAACTGGCCGCGCCTCAATTGGAGTTAAGGGAATGGAGCTTGAAGCTGGCGATCAGGTGATTGCCGCTGATGTTTTCTCTGATGAAGAGTTTAATAAAGATATCTTGGTCATTGGCGAAAAAGGAATTGGTAAAAAAACTCAACTGGCTAATTTTAAAGGTCAACACCGAGCTGGAAAGGGAGTCAAAATTGCCTCTGTTGATGACAAAATGGGCAATATTGCTATTGCCTCAATTGTTAAATCAGAGGATGAAACTCTGATTATAACTTCAGCTTTAGGACAAATAGTTAAAATTCCTCTTACCTCAATCCCATCTCGTTCACGTAATGCCAAAGGAGTGATCTTGATGCGTTTCACAGATAAAAATGATCATGTTGTCAGCGCCACAACAGTGTGATATAATTAATAGGTAATGATCATAAATGGTAAAAAAATTGCCTCATTTATTGAAAACTGCGTCATAAAAGAGGTTGCCAAACTTAAAAGAAAAAAAATTCAACCTTCGTTAACAGTTTTTTTAATTGGAGACTCTCCTGATCAACTATCCTTTGTTAAAATTAAAGAAAAAACTGCTGAAAAACTAGGTGTCAATTATAAATTAATACATTTAACTAATGCACCAAATTTTATAAAATTTATTCGACTGATAAAAAATGAAAGTAAAAACCCATCTGTTTCAGGTATTATCATCCAGCAACCACTACCTGCTCAATTTTCAACAGAAACTATTTTTGATTATATTGATTTAAATAAAGACATTGAGGGCCATCATAAAAAAACTAAATATTTGCCACCAATTGGCCTATCAGTATTAACAATTTTAAAGTACATCTACGCTGGAAGAAAAATAGACAGAAGATTATTAATTGATATTAAAAAAGATGTTGTTTTTTTCAGAAAAATTCTAAAAAACAAAAAAATCGTTTTGCTTGGTCGAGGACCAACTGGTGGCAAACCAATTGGCCAAACTTTACAAAAATTGAAAATTGATTTTATCAATCTACACTCGCAAACGGAAAATCCGCAGGAGTATTTAAAAGAGGCTGACATCATCATCAGTGCTGTTGGTAAAAAAGTGATTGAACCCCAGGATTTAAAGCCAGGAGTAGTTTTAATTAATGTTGGCTTGCGAAAAGAAAATGGAAAATTAAAAGGTGATTATGAGGAAAAAGAGATTGAAAAAATTGCTTCTTTTTACACACCAACGCCTGGTGGTATTGGTCCAATTGATGTTGCTTATCTTTATAAAAATCTCATTGAAGCATCTAAAAAATGATCATTATCACTGGCCAGACAGCCACTGGAAAAACTAGTCTTGCCATTGAAATGGCAAAAAAATATCATGGCGAGATTATTAACTTTGACTCAAGACAAATTTATAAACATTTAGATATCATCACTGGCAAAGACTTAGATAAATTTACCAATATCCAATATCAAATATCCAATATCAAATATCAAGATGAATTTATTAATTTCTATAGTTTTTCCCTTGACTCTCAAAATGAATCTAAACTTTGGCTTTATGATATTGTTGAGCCAAATCAATACTTTTCCTCATATGAATATGCCAAATTAGCCACAAAAATAATTGATAATATTCAAAAACGAGGACAAACACCGATTTTAGTTGGTGGTACATATTTTTATCTCAAACATCTTCTTTATGGGTTTGACTTTCAAGT
>CAYUCK010000043.1:0-1787 GCA_964443335.1 uncultured Gammaproteobacteria bacterium
ATATCATTATTTTTATTCTTACTTTAGGATTATTGGTTTTAGTCCATGAGTTAGGGCATTTTTTAGCGGCTAAAAAAAACGGTGTTAAAGTTGAGGAATTTGGCTTTGGCTTACCACCCAGACTTTTTGGGATTAAAAAAGGCGAAACCCTTTACAGTATCAATCTTTTGCCCATTGGCGGCTTTGTCAAACTTTATGGAGAAGAACTTCATGAAATAAAAACTAATAAACTTAAAAATCGAGCTTTTATCAATAAAACTCCTTGGCAAAAAGCAATGATTATTGTTTCTGGTGTGATTGGAAATTTTATCTTAGGCTGGGCATTGATTTCTTTTCTATTTACTCAAGGAGTGCCTGTACCAACAAAAAAAATAATTATTGAAAAAGTAGCTGATAATTCACCTGCTCAAAGTGTTGGATTAAAAACTGGTGATGTTATAGTTAATTTTGCTGATAAAAATCTTGAAAATACTCAAGATTTAATATCATTATCAAGAAAATACGCAGATAAAAAAATAAAAATCGTTATTGAAAGAAATAATCAAAAAATCAACAAAGAAATTATTCCTCGAAAAAATCCACCACCTGGACAGGGTCCGCTAGGGGTTATAATAACAAATTACATCGAAAGAAAGTATCCTTGGTATCTGGCGCCTTTTTATGGACTAAAAGAAGCATTTAATATCACTTTTACTATAGCTTCTCAACTTTTTAAAATTCTTTTTGAGCTAATTACTTTTCAAAAACCAAAAGTTGATGTTGCTGGTCCAGTTGGCATTGCTCAATATGCAAGTTCAGTAATCAAATTTGGCAAAAATGCTTATTTAGAACTTGTTGCTTTGTTATCATTTAATTTAGCCATTATCAACATCCTACCTTTTCCTGCATTAGATGGTGGTCGTCTAGTTTTTGTTTTATATGAGGCAATTACTAAAAAAAAACCAAATAAGGAAGTTGAAAAATATACCAATTTTATTGGTTTGTTAATTCTTCTTGGCTTGTCATTTTTAATCACAATTAATGATCTTGCCAAAATATTTAAGAAATAATAAAATTATTTATGGTCAAAAAAATTGAGCTTAACTGGACTAATATAACAATTTCTGGAGGAGTAGCCACTGGAAAAAATACATTACTTGAAAATCTTAAACCATATCTTCAGCCTCTGGGTTGGAAGTTTGCTTCAGGTGGGAAAATCCTTCGTGATTATTTAAAAGAGTATAAACATCCCTTAGCTTCACTTGGCGATGAAAAAATTCATCATATTATTGACAATCGAACTATTGAACTTCTAAAAGAAGGGCATTATGTGATTGAGTCATGGCTTGCTGGTTTTATGGCAAGAAATTTTCAAAATACTTTAAGAATTTTTTTAACTTGCTCAAATCCGGCTTTAAAAGTTGACCGAGTTGTTAATCGCGATAAAGTCTCAATTGAGGAAGCAAAAAAAATGATCGCTGAAAGAGAAGCTGATAATTTTAATACTTGGAAAAAAATCTATGGTGATTATGATTTTTGGGATCCAAAATACTATCATTTAGTAATTGATACGTATTCGTCAGGTCCACTTGAAACAGTTGGCAAAGTCTTAGACCGACTGGGATTTAAAAATCATCTAACTACTAATATCTAACACTTTTTAAGTTCGCAGTTTTAATTTTTTAGTGTTTAAACGTTTTAAAAAATACAAACTAAAAACTAAAAATTCATTAAAAAATAAAAAATGCCAACTAAAACAGAGAATTTTTTCTTCTAATATCTAATATCGACTATCTAATAACAAAATA
>CAYUCK010000044.1:0-1671 GCA_964443335.1 uncultured Gammaproteobacteria bacterium
AATAAATAAAAGTCTAAATGTGATTGTTGCAGCCTCAATTGTCAGTTATCATATTGTTATTAAAAGTTTTTCTAATAAAAAATGAAAAAAGAATTAATTTTTGGTTTATTATTTGTAGTTTTAGTTGGTGGATTTTTATTTTTTCAATCACAAAAAAGTTATCAAAAAGTTGATGTAAAAAATAATCAACAACTTCAAAATGCAAATAATTCTCAAAATCAATTAATTGAGTCAAAAAAAAGTGGTTTTTCTCTTGAAGATTTAGCTCTTCACAACAATCCAAAAGACTGTTGGCTTTTGATTGATGGCAAAATTTATGATGTCACCAATTATATTAATTTACATCCAGGCGGAAAAGTAATGGCAAAGTTTTGTGGCCAAGACGCCACTGAAGCCTTCAACACTAAAGGTAAAAAAAACAAACCACACAAACCTGAGGCTTATGATATCTTAAAAAATCTTTATATTGGAGACTTAAAATAAGTTAAAAGTTAAAAAATAGGCTTATGATCTACAATTATGCGCGCCAAATTCATCGTTTTTTTATGTTTTTAACAATTTTTTTAACTGGAGTGATGTGGCTTACTGGCCAGGTGATGGAGGAGGGATGGGGGATAATGAGCGATGTTCAGGCGCGCAGTCTTCATCGATTATCAAGTAAATTTTTTACCATATGTCTGGCAATTATGATTATTTCCGGTTTGCTAATGTATTTTTATCCTATTTTAAGGAAGAAAAGAATCAGCTGAGTTTATAGCCATTTCGTATTAAAGTTTCTTTAAGTTCATTGTTATCAGGCTCAACAAGAATTTCTCCATTTGGAAAAATAATTGTCGGGATTGATCTTAGGCCGTTGTTGATTTTTTCAATGACTTTTGCCATCTCTGGATTTTCTTCTATATTAATATATTCATATTCAATTTGATTTTGATCAAAAAATTGTTTTGACATACGGCAGTCTGGGCACCAAGGCGCTCCATAAAAAATGATTTTTTGATTTTGTTTTTTCATAATAGAATTTTAAAATGAGCCTGGAGCGGGAATCGAACCCGCACTCTAACCCTTACCAAGGGTTTGTTTTACCACTAAACTATCCAGGCTGGGGTGATCGACGGGATTTGAACCCGCAACAATCTGCTCCACAGGCAGATGCTCTACCAGGTTGAGCTACGATCACCAGAATTTAAAATATTATACTATAAAAATATCTAACACTTATTAATTAATAATGAATAATGAAATAAAGAAATAAATGAAAGTAATTAAGAAATTGAGAAATTAAGTAATTAAGAAAGATGTAAAGTTCAAATTTTTTAATTTTTCTTGCAGAGCGGGACAAGTAGTTTTTAAACGTTTAAAAAAATACAAACTAAAAACTAAAAATTCATTAAAAAATAAAAACTGCGAACTAAAAACTTATTTATCCCAATATCCAATATCCTAATATCTTAATATCCAATATTTTTTTATTTATACAAATACTCTTTTATTTTTTCTTTTTCATCTTTTGGTAGTTTATCAATTTGTTTGATAAGGTTGCCTAAAGTATTATCAAAAACAAAATCAGAAACTATTTTTGAAGATTGACTGGCAATTTGGTTGACTTTTTTCTCAGTAGCACCCAAAACCTGACCAATTAAATCTTGAGAGTTTTTTTTTAGGTCATTAAAT
>CAYUCK010000045.1:0-1554 GCA_964443335.1 uncultured Gammaproteobacteria bacterium
CACATGAAAATCAACAAAGTTAATTTTCGCACCTAATTTTTTTAACTCTTCAACATATGAAAATCGATTTTCAAAAACTCGCTCAACAATGGTTGATGTTCCTTGAGCCTGAGTCATTAATACTGCCCAGTTTGGCTGCCAATCAGTCATAAAACCAGGATGAGGCTCAGTTTCAATATCAGTTGAATTTAATCTCTTAACTGATTTAAAAATTAATTGACTATCTTTTTCAACCACCTCCCCACCAGCTTGTTTTAAATGATGTATAAAAGCCTCAAGTTGGTTTATTTTTGGATTTTTTAAAGTGACTATTCCGCCAGTTGCCAGTACCATTGTCACATATGTTACAGCTTCATTGCGGTCAGTGATGATTTGGTAAGGTTTTTTAAATTTTAATTTTTGAACTCCAGTAATTTTTATCTGTCTTTGATTTTTTTCAATTTTTGCTCCTGATTGATTTAAAAAATTAATCAAATCATCAATCTCAGGCTCATTAGCGCAATTTTCCAAGATTATCTCTTTATCACCAAAAACAGAAAGCATAATTAAAAGTTCAGTGCCTGTGTGAGTTGGTTTATTAAATCGAAAATAACCTTTTGGTTTTTGAGTCATTTTTCCCTGATAATAACCAGTATTTGAGTCATAATCAACTGATATACCCAATGCCCTCATTCCCTCAATAATTCTGTCTATTGGTCGAGCGCCGATTCGACATCCACCAGGATTGGGAATTAAACAACTGCCAAATCGATATAAAAGTGGCGCAAACAACATAAAAGACACTCGTATTTTTGACCCATGCAAAAAATCAACCTGATTATTTTTTAAACTAGTTGGATCAATCTCTAAAGTATTTTTTTCTATAAACTTTATCTTAACTCCAAGTAAATTAATCAGATGAATTAATTCAGATACATCTTTAATGCGTGGAATATTTTTTAAAATCACTTTTTCATCAAAAAGAAGCGAGGCAATAATCATTTTTAATGCCACATTTTTTGCTCCAGACAAATAGATTTCTCCAGTTAACTTTTTACCTCCTCGAACGACAAAAACGTCCTCCATAATTATTCATTATTAATTATTAATTAATATAACCTCTTCTTTTAAATCAATATCAAATTTTTCTTTGACTTTTTGTTTAATTATACTTAATAGTTTAAGTAAATCATCCTTTTTTCCCTTACCTTTGTTAATAATAAAATTGGCATGAATATCAGATACATAAAAATCACCAACTGAAAAACCTTTTAAACCGGCCTGATCTATTAAATATCCAGCTGATGTAGTTGGTAGATTTTTTTCTTCTTTTTCTTTTATGCTAATGTTTTGAAAAAAACATCCACAGGTAAAAACACCAAATGGCTGGGTTTTTTTTCGATAATCTAAAGCCTGATAAGCTCTTTTTTCTATCTCTTCTTTTTTATCTTTTTTTAACTGAAAAATTGCCTCAAGCAATATCTCTTTTGTCTCCTGCAAAATTGAATAATCATAAGCAAATTTAAAATAATTTTTTTTCACTTTTTTGATCTTGGCTTGATTATCCAAAAGATA